>JBAPZR010000206.1:0-9215 GCA_049285335.1 Xanthobacteraceae bacterium
TCCCAGGAAGGCATATCCGCGACGAATATACTCTCCTCGTGAATTGCATGAACGATGAAATCATTACTCTTCGCCCAACGCCACCACAGCCGTCCATGCGGCCACTTCACCACGAGGCGGCCTTTCCACTCCGCGCAGAAGTCGAGCAATTTGAGGTCAAACCATTGGGCGGTCTCACGACCTTCTATTCCCTTTTCACCATAGGGTTTCAATACTTGGATGGCGGGAATGGCCCAGAACTGTTGGTCATTGACGGGGTGCCATTCGCCCCGGCGATAAAGGCCAACGAAGATAGCCTTGTCACCCTGCCCGATGAAGGATGCTACAAAGTCGGCTTTCATCAGCGCTTTTTCGGCATCAGGATTTTGATTTTGCTGATAGGCGTTGAAAACCTCCGGCCTGTCCATCGCCAACCACGGCAAGATTTTCCGTAGCTTCGGTTCAGTGGGGCTGTGTCGCATGACCATGACCTTTTCGGGGTCGAAATTCTGCCTGATAAGAAGGTCTTTGAAATCCATGCAGGCAATCCTCGCTTCTTTGTGTTTTGTAGCTGCGGTGATCATAGGCTCATACTAGCGAAATAAGGTGTGCCCAACCGCGATTGGGGGGTAAGCGGACCTAACGCGGACACGCTTTCTGCCGTCAGCGCGAGGTCCAGAGGTAGCGTCAGTCTGTCCCGGGATGGATGCTGGTCGCTTTCGGAGCGAAGCAGACATTGTTCGCGCTGGCGCGAGATGGCTCGGTCGCGAATGCAGAGCGGACATACTGCATGCGGCGTTCACGTTATTGGAGCAGATTACGAAAATGCTGGTTTGGCATCTGCAAATGCCCACCGACACAGACCCCACAAGAACACCGCGAACAGAAGATGCGGCCTTCATTCAAGGGAATGCTCTCGCGTATCAGCATCGCTACGGAAATGCGCGAGGTAAGCAAAACCTATGGCAATTCGCTCGGTGGCGTCCGACTTAATTTTTCTCGCGAGCCCGCGCAAGACCTAGTTCGTCTCATGGGCCCCGAATTGTCACCCTAGCTATGGCGCGGACGCACGACTTACTCTGAGGTCTTTGAGACAGCCCGCGACTCGAGCAAGGCGACTGCCGAGGTTGCGTGCGGTTGTGAGCTCTGCTTCGACCGGTTGTCGCGAGCCGTCGGTTCCGGCTAGGGTGCCGGGTCCGTAGGGCGAGCCTCCGATGCCGTCGGTTACAAGCAATTGCGGGTTCTGTCCGTATGGGGTGCCGACAAACACCATGCCGAGATGGATCAACGGGGCCAGCGCCGTCAGGATCGTCGTCTCCTGGCCCCCGTGGATGGTTCCGGTGCTCGTGAAAATCCCGGTGGCCTTGTCCTCGAGTTCGCCTTTGAGCCAGAGGCTACCCGTGGTGTCTATAAACTGCTTCATCTGCGCGCTCATGTCCATAGCGGGTCGGCGTCCCCCAGGCGATGCCGTCGGCCCAGCGCAAATCGTCGTGCGTGACCTCACGAATGTCGCCCTGTGCCTGCTGTGCCCGCACATAGGCGTCCTGGGCTGATAGCGCCTTGTGCGCCCCTTCGAGCTCCGCGAACCGGCGCAGCCGCACGGTGCAGTCGGGCACGCTCTCCGCGCCCTCGGCCACGGCCAGCGCCATTCGGTGAATGTGACCGTACGTGCTGTAAAATGTAACCAGAACGTTCGTCGTCATGATAGACTCCACACTCGCGTCCCGTTAGCGGCCAAGGACGCTTCCAGTCCGACCGGAGAAGGATAACACATGGATGGTCGCCAACAGGCGGCCTCGTTGGGCAGCAATTCGTTGCGCCTCGTCGCGGCTGAGATTCGCCGCCGATCTGCGGCCCGGTTCGTCCTCAAAATAGACTAGGGGTGTAGCCGTAAATTCTGATCTGTGAGGGTCCATGTCGGCTTCGCTCCGAAAGCAGCCGAATTGCTACGTCGCAGTGAAATGTCGCGATGGACCACAAAGAGACTCATGCGTCGCACCAAATTCCGTAAGTGCCCACGGTATGAATTCGCTGCTATGCGGCCAAGGCCGGACGATCACGCAGCTTCACTCTTGACCCTTGATCTCGCTAGGGCGGCCGACGACGCTCCTTCGAGCGACAGCCCATATCCAACTTCTCGCACAATGCGCTCCTTCAATGGTTGAATGAAGTGGATACGCGTGTCGCGACGCGTCACTTCCGGAGCCTTCAAGTACAGCGCGGCCAGTTCCCGCGCCCGACTGAGCGCCTTGCCGTTCGGCACGACTTCTGCCACGACTCCCCATTCATATGCGGTACTAGCTGGCAGCGGCCGCGGGTTGAGCAGGAACGCCTCGGCTCGTCCTGGTCCAGCGCGATAACTCCACGTCGTAAAGATTCCGTCGCCGGGCACGACACCCACGGCGAAATGCCCGACATCCTGGAAGGTCGCACCCTCGGCCGCCACGATCACGTTCGCAAGCAGCGCATAGTCTGAATGGATATGCGCACGTCCTTCGATAGCCGCGATGACAGGCACGCGTATGTTGGCTATGTTTTCCAAAACCTGAGCGCCTTCGTCGTGAATCTGGCTCCAAACGCCGGGATCGGAAACATCGCCAAAAGAGTTCCAATCGACCCCAATAATGAAGTCGCCCTCTGTACCGGTCAGTATGACTATTTTGTTTGCTCGATCTTGCGCAATCCGGTGAAAGGCATCGACGACCTCCGTATGGTGTTGTGCCGAGAAAGTGCACGGCCCGCCGTTGCTGTGAAATTCGACAACCAGCACGCCCTCGGCATCTCGCGTCATCTTCATGGTGCGATAGGCACCGAAGTAGTCAGCTTGATGGGTTTGCATAGCACTCTCCTTGGATTGCTTCGCTTTGCTCGTAATGACATTTCAACCGGATCGGAGTTTGGCGTCATTCAAGTAGCCCTTTGTTCAGGGCTTTTTCAATAACTCTCGCAGCTTCGCAAAGTTCGCCACAATCCCTGACGAGCATCTCACGCGTTCAGAATACTGCGCATGCTCGAACACTTCGGAAGGCCGGCCGGGTTCACCCTTCAGTAGGGCGCGAATTCCGACTGCGAGGCGAGGAACGCGGCAGCCTGCTCGGTAAACGACTCGTGGAATTGGAAGAGCGAGCCGTGACCGGAGTCCGGGTAGGTCAGAAGCACGGCATTCGGCAGATGCGCGCTCAGCCAATATGAGTTCGAGACGGGGATCATCTCGTCGTAGACGCCATTCACCACGAGGGTTGGATGGTGAATTTTCTTCAGGTCGGAGAAACGTTCGCCCGACACTTGCTCCCATTCGCGAAAGGCGGCCATTTGCGCCTGGGCTACCGCCGGTCCCGAGACAGGCTCACGATCCTCATTCCGTCGCATGAGCCTTTGGATGAAGGCTGCGCCCGCCGCTTGGCTCGGCTCCGACGACGTGAAGAAGATCTTCTGCAGAACGGCATATCCTTGAAGCGTGGGATCACTGAGAGGTTTCGCCAGGCTGGGTTTCTCAAGGTGCATGATGTCTTCTCCGCCCCGCGGCGCCGTCCCGACGAGCATCATCCGGCGAAAGATCGACGGACGCTCCAGCGCCATCTGCTGCGCGACCATCCCGCCCAGCGAAAAACCCAGAACATCGCACGTCCCGATACCGAGACCATCGAGGAACGCTAAGGCGTGCGAGGCCATGCCGGCGATCGTGTTCGGCACCGAGCCACTCGAGCGACCGATGCCGGCACTCTCGAACAGGATCACCTCCCGTTCGCTCGCAAGCGGATCGGTGACGGCTGGATCCCAATTGTCCATCGTTCCCGTGAAGTGCTGCAGGCACAAGAGAGGCAGGCCGGAGCCGGCTCCGAACCGGCGGTAGGCGTATCTCTCCTTACCGCCATCCAGGAACCGGGTCGGAGCGGTGGTATTGCTGGCAGCGCTTTTGTTCAGCATGTTTGCTGCTCCTTCGGTGAGGTAGTGACGCTCGCTTCAGACTTGCTGCGGCAGGCCATGCAGCAACTTGTCCAAGGTGATCGGGAAATCCCGCACGCGCACTCCGGTCGCGTTGAATACTGCATTTCCGATAGCGGCCGGCGCGCCGCATATGCCCACCTCACCAAGCCCTTTGACGCCAAGCACATTGGCCTTGTCGTCGAAGCCGTCGAGTATCACCGCATCTATCACCGGAATATCGGCGTGGACGGGTACCAGGTACCCGGCGAGATCGCAGTTGACGAACGCACCAGAGCGCGGATCGACCACGGCCTCTTCGAGCAGCGCCATCCCAACTCCGAAAGTCATGCCGCCAATAAGCTGAGAACGCGCTGTCTTGGTGTTCAGAACACGACCAGGAGAAAAGACACCCAGCATTTGCCGGAGCCGGATCTCCGCTGTGTCGGCGTCCACACCCACCTCGGCAAAATGAGCGCCGTAGGTATGGATGGAGTAGTTAGCGAAGTTGGGGTCTGCCCACATCGGGGTGCTGTCTCCCTCCGCTTCGAGCCCATCGGGGTAATTGCGTGCCAGCAAGTCGGAGATTGATTGGGATCTTCGACCCGCGGCCACTCGACCCTCTGAAAAAAGCGGCTCCTGCGCCGCAGCCTGCAACTTTTCACGAAGCACTTCGCAGGCGCGATAGACCGCGACAGCGGAGCTGCTCGCGCCCCACGAACCGCCCGATCCCCAGGTCGCCGGCAGATCGGACCGTCCCAGTTCGACGCGCACCTGATCAACTCGGAGCCCCAAGCGTTCAGCCGCGACTTGAGCGAGAACGGTGTAAGTCCCGGTCCCAATATCCGTCATGTCCGACAACACGATGCAGGTGCCGTCTGGCGCCAACCGCACCCGCGCTTTTGCTGGCCCCTGCGGGTGGACACGAACGGCCGCCGCAACGCCGAAGCCGATAAGCCATCTGCCATCGCGCACCATCCCGGGCTGTTGCTGACGCCGTTCCCACTTGAACCGACGCGCTCCTTCGCGGAGGCATTCGACGACGCGTCGCTGCGAGTACGGCACGTTTCGCTCCGGATCGACTGTCGGCTCGTTCCGGCTGCGTAGCTCAATGGGATCCATGTTGATGGCATGGGCGAGCTCGTCCATCGCAGACTCAAGCGCGAGTAGGCCAGACGCTTCGCCAGGTGCCCGCACGTCCTCGCCGCGCAGCATGTCTAATGGAACCAGGCGATGCCGCGTCAGCCGATGGGGCGCCGCGTAGAAGCTGCGCGTTGCGAGCGCGCTCGTCTCGACAAATTCCTCCTGCGGGTTCGTATGCATGGTTGCATCATGAGCGATGGCCACGAGCCGGCCGTCCCGCTCCGCGCCGAGGCGGATTCGCTGGATGGACGTGGGCCGTGCGCCGACATCATGAAAGATTTGCCGCCGCGTCAGCCCGACTTTCACCGGCCGATTCAGGTGACGCGCGGCGATCGCCGCCAAAATGGTCTCGGAGTGGACGCTCAGCTTGGATCCGAAACCACCGCCAACGTAGGGGCTCACAATCTGGATCCGCTGCGGATCGATTTTGAGCGTGTTAGCCACCGAACTGCGCGCGGCGTCGACGATCTGGGTACTGACGTAGAGCACGAGGTCTTCGCCGCGGGGCACGGCTAGGCACGCGTTCGGCTCCATCGGTTGGGAAAAGCAATACGACGTGTGGTACTCGTGGTCGATCTTGACCGCGGCCCTGTCGTATTCCGCATCGAAATTTCCCACTGCGCTATCGGTCGGTATGCCGAATATCAATTGCTTCGGCGCGTACGCCTTCATGGTGTTAGCTACAAAATCGAAATGTCCCGGCTCGGCCACGTAGGTTATGCGCACAAGGTTAGCCCCCGCCTGGGCTTCCTCGAGCGTCGCGGCCACCACCAAGGCGACCGGTTCGCCGTAATGGCCGATTTCACGACTGGCGAGAGTGGGACGGGCGCGCCAGTACGACAGCGGGCCCGACTCATCGCGGGCGCCCTGAGCCTGGGTGTTCTGATGGGTGAGGATAGCACAGACTCCCGGTGATCGTTGTGCGTGAGATACATCGATGTCCTGGATTTGGCCGCGACCGATTGTGGCGGTGACGATGACGCCATAGAGCGGTGCCTCGTCCTCTTGTCTGTACTCATAAGCATACGTCGCTCTGCCGGTGACTTTAACCGGGCCGTCCAGGCGGCTGATGGGTTGTCCGATCATGACGATCTTCCGATACTCATCTGCGCGGCATCGGCCAACGTACGACAGAGCGTGCGTTTGGCGAGCTCGATCTTGAAGTCGTTGTGTCCTCGTCCTACCGCGCCTTTCATAGCGACATCGGCGGCTGCCCGATAAGTCGCAAACGTCGCTGGACGACCGACTAACGCTGCTTCGGCGTCAATTGACCGCCACGGCTTGTGCGCCACACCACCAAATGCCGCCCGTGCCGCTGTGATAGTCTCGTGATCAGTCGCAACGATCACAGCCACTGAGATCAATGCGAATTCGTACGAGGCACGGTCGCGGACCTTGCGATAGCGCTGGCGCCCGGGAGGCGGCGGAGGAAGGATCACGGCGGTAATGATTTCGCGGGGCCGCATGACGGTTTCAACGTGCGGTGTGCTTCCCGGAAGGCAGTAAAAATCGTCGATCGCCACGCAGCGTATGCGTTGGTCCGGCTCCAGCAGTACAATCTGGGCGCCCAACGCCGATAACGCGACGGCCATATCAGACGGGTGCGTGGCGATACAGGCGTCACTTCCCCCGAGAACTGCGTGTATGCGGTTGATGCCCTGAAGTGCCGCGCAACCTGCTCCGGGAGTGCGTTTGTTACAGGCTGCGGCGGTGTCATAGAAATACGAGCATCGCGTACGCTGCATTAGATTGCCTCCGATGGAGGCCTTGTTTCGCAGCTGGCCCGAGGCGCCGGCGAGCAGTGCCTCTGCCAAGGCCGGGTACCGCGCGCGCACTCGAGAATCGCCGGCAACCTCGGAGTTTGTCGCCTGCGCTCCGATCCTGATCCCGCCGTCTGGCAGATCTTCGATCTGCTTCAAAGGCAATCGGCTGATATCGACCAGATGCGTCGGTTGCTCGATCTCGAGCTTCATCAGGTCCAGAAGATTAGTGCCGCCACTAATGAATTTCGCCCCAGCTCGCGACACCGCCGCCGTCGCTGCGCGCAAATCAGTGACCCTCTCGTAGGTGAATGGCTACATCGGGATGCTTCCTCAACAACGTCCCGAATGGCCGCGACGATATTGGGATACGCGGCGCACCGACAAATATTGCCGCTCATCCGCTCACGGATCTCGGCATCGGACAGGGCAATTCGCTTTGATGCCACATCCGATGTGACGTGGCTGGGCCAACCAGCTTTCGCTTCGGCAAGCATTCCGACGGCCGAACATAGCTGCCCCGGGGTGCAGTAGCCGCACTGAAACGCGTCACGTTCGATAAAGGCGGCTTGAAGCGGGTGAAGAGCTTCCGCAGACCTTAAACCTTCGATGGTGACGACATCGTCGTGCTCGTGCATCACCGCGAGGGTCAGGCATGAATTGATGCGGCGGCCGTTGATCATAACCGTGCATGCCCCGCACTGACCGTGATCGCACCCTTTTTTGGTGCCAGTAAGGTGCAGATGTTCACGTAGCGCATCAAGCAACGACGTGCGGGGGTCGAGCTCGAGGTCATGCGGTTGGCCGTTGACGGTGAACGCGACATGCGAGATCGCCGCTGATGGTGATTTTGTAACGGTGTCCAATGCCGGTTACCTCCGGTTGGCAAGCGGAATGTGGATAAAGCGTGTGCGAGTGGTTACCATAACGCACAGATGTCCAAGCGCGTTATGACTGACCCGAGGCGATCGGGGGATGCGCGGGACAGGTGTCCAATCCTGAGCAGAATGCAATGGTAAAGGGATTTGCGACTTCCCAGCATTTGCCGGCGGCAACTTCCATGGCGACATCCGGTAGTTCGTCAGTGATTGCTTCTTCGCTATAGAGAACCAAGTTGATGAGCGACTCACTCATTGTGTTGATCCTTTCTTCTTCTCTTCTTCACATTCCGGTTAAAGAAAGCGCACGCGCCTGGCGATGGGTCTCCAGAGGAGAACTAGGCAGCTGCGGATGCACGTCGAACATCAACTATTCTTCTCAAGTACCGGTCTGAGGCGATTGGCAAACACCTAGACAAGCCTCCTGAACAGGCTTGGATCGACCTTCCCTTCCAAGCGTTTTGCCAGTTCTTCCGAAAACTGGAGCACCATTTGGAGTGGCCGGTGGTACAAGCGGACGTTTTCGATCAAGCCCGCTTCGTTGTGGGTCAGGATAGTGGCGCCACCAACATCTTTCCCGAAAGCTTTGCCTTCCCATTCAAGGTAGGTCTTGCGTCCATCGACTGTTTCGCTTGTAAACGTCAGCGAATCGTACATGCCGCCAGCCACGGCCGCGAACACCGTCGCGATCGCTTCAGCTCCGATGCAAGGACCATTCAAGGTCGAGGTATCGAGCACCGCGTTCGACGCAAAGGCAGCGACAGATTCCTTTGCGCCATTCTTTTGAACGATCGCCTTCCACTTCGCGCCAGGCGCGTGCGCTGCGTTATCAGCTGCCATCGGCTTTCCCTTGAGTTCCAGTCAGCCCTTCCATTGAGCTGATCGAGGCCATAGATTGAATTCTTGATAAGCTGTTTCGGAGCGAAACATTTGGCAATTGCCGGGAGGGTCAAAGTTTTGGCCGAAAGGGACAAATGACCATGCCTGTGGGCGCTAATCACGACATTGGGATTGTGCTTTACCCCGACGCGCAAGCGGCCTGCGTGCACGGTCTCACCGATTTGTTCGGCGTCGCTTCGAGAATCTTGCTTGAGCAACCACGAGCAGATCGATCCCCACTTCGAGTCACACATTGGCAATCAACGCATGACCGCAGCACAACATTCTCCTGTGTATATGACAGCGCTCCGGGTGAGACGCCGCGGCCGCAGTTGTTGATTATACCGACCACATTGTCGGATCCAGATCCCGTGGTCCCATCCGGTGTGGTGAGCTGGCTGCGTAAGCAGCATGCTGCCGGCGCGACATTGGTTTCCTTATGCTCAGGCGCCTTTATCCTTGCTGAAACTGGTCTCGTCGCCGGGCGTTCGGTGGCGACACATCGTATTTGTTCAGCGACGCTGGCGAAACGGTTTCCGGAAATCGTGGTCGATACGAAGCACCGCATCATTGATCATGGTGACATCATCACGGCGGGTGGATTCTTGTCGTGGGTCGACGTTGGCCTCTTTCTCGTTGAGAGGCTTCTCGG
>JBAPZR010000207.1:0-3032 GCA_049285335.1 Xanthobacteraceae bacterium
ATTTTGTAGAACGCTCGGAACGCCGCTGTTTGTTGTCTCATTTTTGACCGTGTCTTGGGCCCAAAGCGTAAGCGAGTCGCCAACACAGGCGCCGTCCTTCCTTGGCGTCGCAGAAATCACGTCGCAGTTTAATTATTCCTGCCCAGGCAACACAGCTTGCTCCTTCGTTTGTTCGGGGGGAGGAACAGAGCACGTAACAAAATTGACCGTCTACTTGGGAACAATGCCTCTTGGTAACAATCAAAATGCCCCCGCTTTGTTTTACAATTTCTCCACGCGAGAGAGAGCAAACTCCAGCGGGTTTAGCATAAGCGCTGGCTTGAGCACGTTGTCATGCCAAGTAAATGGATTGACGCTAGATTATGTTGGCCGTCCGCCCTCTCGGCGGCTTCCCTCGCCACAAATGGGCCAATGATTTCCGGTCCTGACGACGCTAATAAATCACGGTTTACACTCCGGTAGCCTCGCCACGTTGGCCGCAATCCGCCGCGCCTCGTCCTTGGAGAGTAGCTTGGCGGCCGAACGCCGGCCGGGCTCCTTGAATGTCAGGGGGACTGCAAAAGGTGGATGATGAACACGCCGGACAGGACCACTGCCAGGGCCACAGCCGCGACAATGATCTCACGGCGTAAGAGGGCCAGCGGACTTTCGTATCGGGGGCGCTTACGCATCGAGCTGCAGGACCAGGCGCAAGGCAAACACCTTTTGATTCAATCAAAGCAGCAAAGCCGTGTGCAGAGTATCCTCAGCGAGTGTGGGACAAATTGAGTGCATCGCTCAAATTATAAGCTAACGACGTAAAGTCTTGCGGCGCTCTCACCCGCACGAGTGATGGTTGTCCACCCCTTTCGCGGACCGTCAGCGATCCAACCTTGTCCCACTGCATACGCGAGAGCAGACGCGAGGTCGGTGCCCCGCAATGACACTTTCAGAGCTATGCCGTGAACCAGAGCGCTCATGATGAGCGTGTCGGAATTTGCGCCGGCGGCAACTAGGGCCTTTAGAAGTCGTATGGCGTTCGCGCGATCCACGAAAGGCTACCAAATTACCCTTAGCCCGCCCGCCCCGCCTAAGATTGAGTCCTCATACAGCAAAGCCGTCGGCACCGTGGAAACCGGCAGGTTTGCGTTGCGGCCTCCGGCGGTGCCGACGAGGAGCGACTCGCAAAACATCGTCAGAGGCTGTCGAACTAGCTTTGCGTCTCACCCGGAGGGTCGCGTCTACCTCTCGAGAGGGACGCCCAGTCCGACCGAGCAAGGATAGCACACCGCTACCGTCCTTCACGACGAAGGCAGCGCCGATGTCCTCGACTGACCAGGGAGGCGGGAAGCGGCGTTCGGCCATCGTCGCCTGCTTAGCACGGGAACGAGCGGGCGGCACCTCGGCGGTAACGGCGTCATTAGCGTAACGCTGCCGTAACGGCCTAGGCCACGACGACCATAACGCCTCGGGCACGACTGTTGCGGGAAGTCTACTGATTAGGTATGCAACGAAGCTACGCCGTTATTAGTACCTCGCTTGCGCGGTTTGATTACCAAATAATTGATATTGTTGAAGTGGTGTCCGCTATAAAATCGGGACAGCTCTCGCGAGAGAGTTAGGGCCTCCGATCTTCGCGTCCACCCCATCCCCCCGACGCCCAGACCGAGGTCGCAGGCGCGGGGCCACGGCGTAGCCCGGATGAACGGCGCGGCGTGGCCCATTTCTATTTGCGATGCCGGCGGCCCGCCCAGTAGTGAAAAGTGACATCTCGGGCAGTCGCGTGCTATCCCTCCTCTGTCGGATTGGGCGCAGTGGTTTGCCTCACAAATTCACCCGCCGGCTCGATAAGCCCTGACGCCGTGCGCTTCGAGGATGCGCCTGCAACGCACCGTCCAGGGGCGACAAGGCAAAGCCGTCGGTTTGAAGGACCACCGGCGGCTTTGCTGTTTGACCCACAGCCGCGCTACTCCTTGCGCAGCAGCCCCGGCAGCTTCGCCACTTTGGCTGGGATGCGCATTCACGAAATTCACTGCGGCAGCTTGTGCGACACGCTACAGGCTCGGCATTCATGGCTGCTTTGTCGTGTGCGGCGATAGTGAATTATGGTTTGGGATAACGGTCTGCTGGTATTGAGGGGCAAGCGATGCGGCGCTATCAGTCGCTGATCGTTGATTTGGAGATTTCAACAATGGCGCGCGGCACGGTGAAGTGGTTCAACTCGCAAAAGGGCTATGGTTTCATTCAGCCCGCAGGTGGTGGAGGCAGGGATGTCTTCGTGCACATCTCCGCAGTCGAGCGCGCCGGACTAAGCTCGCTCAATGAAGGTCAGCAGATCGAGTTCGAGATCGAGGAAAATCGCGGGAAAACGTCCGCCGTGAACCTCAGGGTGAGATAGGCGAAGTGTCGCGCGGAAAAGTGGACAATAACGGAAGATGTCGTGGAAAATGCAACAGGATCTGATTTGATATGGGACGATGAAGCGCGCGGCCTATGCGTCCGCGTCTACCCGGACGGCGCGAAATCGTTCATTTTCCTGTATCACATTAACGGTCGCCAGCACTTCATTAGAATTGGCTGCTCTCCCGGGTTGTCACTCAAGGCGGCTCGCAACAGGGCCCGGGAACTGCGCCGGATCGTCGACGAGGGCTGCGACCCGGTGGGCAATGAACGCGACCGCCGCTGGATCACGTCGTTCGAGAAATTCCTCCGACATGTCGCCAAGCACGTGCCGACGAAAGCTCGATCATCTCTCGACAAGGCAAAGCCGTCGGTTTGAGGGACCACCGGCCGGTTTGCTGTTTGATCGCCTGGCACGAAATGAAAAAAGTACGGGGCCGGCCTGAGCGACTTGCGGCGAATTTGGCAGATGCGGCCGATGTCCTCGATCATCTACGGGGCGGGAAAGCGGGCCGGCCCGGATCAGCCTGACCACTGTGGATAACCCGTAGAGTGCAACTGCTGTGGCTACACAAGAGTCGCTATTCTCTCTGAGTCGGATCGCATCGCCGGTTCAACAATTACATCGACTGCTTGATCATGCAGTTCTACCG
>JBAPZR010000208.1:0-12545 GCA_049285335.1 Xanthobacteraceae bacterium
ATGTTGGCGTAATTGATCTGAAGGCCGGTCAGACCGCAGATTTCAAGCGTCACCGCGGCGGCCACCAAGAGGGGGATCAGCGTCAGCAGAACGTCACCGATGCGGCGCAGCACGATGAACAGCAGAACGGCGATCGAGCAGATGGCGATGATGCCGGCCTTGATGAAGGCATCGGTCACCGTGCGTCCCCATTCATAGACCTCGATCCCCACGCCGGTAGCGTCCGGCACGACCTTGAGCACGGCTTCGGCGAATGTACGGATCGTTGCGATATCATTGGCGTTGCCTTTGGGCAGAATTTCCGTGCGCATCAGGCCGGTGGGTGTCATCCATTCGCGCACCAGATCGGGCGGCAGATCGGAGCGAGTCACGGTCTGCGGATGCAATGACGCCTGCAATTGCTGGAGATCGATCTGCAATGGCGCGATGAAAACCGACGCCGCCTTCTGCCGCAAGTCGGGGCCTGCGGAAGCGAGCGCATCGAGGGCCTTTGTAAGGCGCGCGGCGGCGGCGCCGCCGAGACCGCCGCCTTCGCTGGTGGTGGCCTGCAGGTCCTTCACTGCCGTGCGCATCGCCGCGACGTCGTCGCTATCGGAAGGTGGCGCCGCTTTGGGCGCGTTAAGCGCTGGATCGATCACACCGGCGGCACCGGCGATGATTTTAATCTTGGTGTCCTGATCGGCGGGAATGAAGCTGTCGAGATTACGGGTACCTCCGACTTCCGGCAAAGCGAAGACGGCCTTGACCACTGCCGGGGCATCGGCCGGCGTGGTCAGCGTATCAGCGGAATTGATAACGATGCGCGGGTTGCTGTTGAGCACGCGCAGAGCCACTAGCGGTTCTGCATTGGCGTTCTGCAGGCTGTTAGGATCGAAGTTGAACTGCAGTTGGAACAGGAACGGCAGGCCGGCCAATGCAACAATCGAGGTCGCAGCGACGATGAGTACGCGGTGGCGCTGGAGAAAGCGGTCAACGCTCGCCAGGCCGGCATAGCCGAGCGGCTCGGGCTCGGCGGGCGGATCGCAATACCAGAGCAGAACCGGCAGCAAGGTCAGGCTCGCCACATAGGCCACCACCATGCCGCAGCCGGCGATCATTCCGAGCTCAGCGACGCCGCGGTAATCGGTCGGCACGAAAGAGAGGAAGCCTGCTGCTGCGGCCAGCGCCGCCAGCGTCAGTGGCGCGCCGACGAGCCGCGCGGTCTCGACCAGCGCAGATTTGAGATCGACCTTTTCATGGCGCTGCGCGCGATAACGCATACTGAACTGAATAGCAAAGTCGGCGCCCAGCCCGACAAACAGCACGGCAAAAGCGATTGAGATCGGATTGAAGGCGCCGGCGAGCGCAAGGCCGGCGGCCGCAGTGATGACGAGACCAATCAGAATACTTAGGCAGGCCGCCGCAACGATGCGCATCGAGCGCAACCCCAGCCACAGCACGGTGACGATAATGATTCCGGTCAGGCCGAAATTGAGCCCGACGTCCTGATGCAGGGTGGAGAGCTGCTGATCGGCAAGCGGCACCGTTCCAGTCAGGAGCACGGTGGCGTCATAGGAGGATTGAAGCTTGGCGTCCTCCACCGCTTTACGTACCGCAGCGGTGGCGCGCTGCCCGGGCTCGATGGCGCCGTAGTCAAGCACCGGCCAGATATTGACGAGACTTATCAAGTCCTCCGGCGCTACCGGCGTGTTAGCGAGCAGAACCTGCCAGGAGAAGGCTGCCGGCTTGCCGGCCAGAATCCGTTCAATCGGTGCCGCAACGGCATCCAGTGTTTGCGCCGTTTGGTCGAGGGTAAACCGTCCGGACTGCAGGCCGCCGAGCGCGAGCGACAGGGTGTGTGAAAGTCCGCGAAGCGAGGGATCGCTCGCCAAGGTTCGCAGCAGCGGCGCTGCTTGGCTCAATGCGTCCATCCGCGCCTGGAGGTCTTCCGGCGAGAGATAGAGCAGCGATTCACGGGCGAAATACGGGCTGCTTTGATTGGCGCTTACGGCGTGGAACTTGCTTTTTTGCGGTGTAAGCTTCGCGGCGAGCGCCGCCGCGGCAACCCCAGCGAATTCCGGAGTGGGCGCCGTCACCACCGCAAGTATCGAGTCGGCCTGCTGTGGAAAGGCTGCCATATAGGCGGCGTCGCGCTTAACCCACGGCAAATTTGCCGATAACAATTTGTGGACATTGCTATTGACCGCGAAATGACGCTCCACATAGGCCGCCGAGCCAAGCCCCAATATCGCAGCCATCGCAACGATCAGCGGGGCGCGGCGGATGCAAAAGCCGACGATTGCGACGAAATAGCCTGCCAACATGAGCGGTAACCGTTTGAACGCACGCGGCGAAGTAGCAATGCCCAAAACGATTTCATCGCCCCGCGTGAGGGCGACGATGCGCCTCTGCCGATAATACAGGCATTGCCGTTTGGTTCATGTTCGGGGGCGTGTCGCATCTTCCCAACCCGGCAGCCGTTGGGAACTAGAATACGCGGCAGCAGATGTTGTTCGTCCGCATTACGATAGGCGTGCCGTGTTATGGCCAGCTAATGACCCTTTGGCAATCTTTTGCCTAGGTCGCAGCGCCACGCGCGGCGGCTTCGCTGTCGCACCTCTGACAGGTTTTAGCCGATTGAGTCTTGGGAGCGAGATGGTGCCATAGGCTTAGTGGCCAGCACCGTGTTGTACGGGTTGCTAAAAACAAATACCTTCGAAGTACGCCAAATGATCCGCTCCAATTCCACGAATGTGCGCATCCTTAACCTGTACTTCCACAACAGCATGTGTTGAATGAAGTTCCAGGTGATGCCCCAAGCCCAGAATGGTAGTCGCCGATAACGGATCGGTTTGAAGCCGAGTCGGCGCATCTTGTGGACGAGAAGATTGGCGCCGACAAAATTATAGCGCCAATTGTCGAAGAAGGCCGTGACGCTCAGGTAATCCTCCTTACGGTGACAGTGATCTAGCGACCCCGGTGACCGGATTAAAAGGCGTCCTCCCGGCTTAAGCATCCGCCAGCACCTCGCCAGCCAAGCGTCCAAGTCTTTAGTGTAGCCTATCGATTCGAGGGCGTAGATGGCGTCAAAATACTCGCTCGGGAGATCGAGGCTGTCGAAGTCGGTGACGATCACCTGTCCGCGTCCACCAAGTTTCGCAAATTTCCGCTGGCAGATGTCTGCTTGAACAGATGAATTGGTCACACACAGAATCTCGATATTGCTCCGGCTCGCGAGGTAGGCGGCCGCCGCGCCAGATCCGCACCCAAGATCCAGTAGCCGCATCCCGTCCTTCGGCTTCAGAAGAACATATTCGGCTTCGTAAGGGCGCGAGAATGCCACTCGGGGAAAAACGCAGGTACTGTAGTTCGCTTGCTCGTCGCGATAGGTGCCGAACACATCGTCATACGTGCGCTTCTCATCATCGTGCTTGAGAAAATCGCACGGTTGCGGTGTCCACTCCACGAGTTGGAGTTGCTCGAATTGGTTCAGGCGGTGGCCGATTTTGCTCGCGTCCTTCGGTTGGGTCACCAAAAGAAAAAGCACATAATGAAACAAGTTGTATGCTACGAACAACGCGATGATGATCGCCGCTACCAACTGAGATATCAGAGCAAGATCCAAGGTTGTTCCTGTGGCTGCTGACACGTTTTACGAACTCATGGTGCTATTATCAAATTACACGAGGGCCGCGCCCCGCTACAGGCCAATGTGCGCTTTGGGTCATAAGCAGTCGCAGCGAGCACCTTGCGCAACTGCCGCAAGAAGTTCTCATAACGCGATCATTGCATCTTCACGTCTCGAATTCGCTCCTCGGGCCAGTCGCGCCGTTCGCCGCATCGAGCCGCATGTTTCCGGAGCGCTGCTCGCATGGCTTCGTCGTGCTGGCAATGTTGTGCGCCGTGTTGATCAGCGCAATATGGGAAAGGGCTTGCGGAAAGTTACCGACCAGGCGCCGAGCGCTGGTGTCATACTCCTCGCCGATCAAGCCGACATCGTTGCATAAGCCGACGAGCCGCTCAAACAGACGCCGCGCCTCGGCGGGACGGCCTGTCAAGACGTAGGCGTCGGCGAGCCAAAAGCTGCAGGGAAGGAACGCGCCTTCGCCGGGCAGCAGGCCATCGCTGGTGGCTGCGGTATCGTACCGGAGCACAAATCCGCCGCGCATGAGCTTTCGCTCGATAGCCCTGACAGTACTTTGGATGCGTTTATCGTCAGGCGGTAAGAAGCCAACCTGCGGGACCAATAGCAGGGCCGCATCCAACAAGTCGCTTTCATAGGCTTGGGTGAACGCGCCAAGGTCGGAATTAAACGCCCGCCGGCACACCTCGTCGTGAATCTCGGCCCGGATCCCGCGCCACCGTTCAACATCGCCGTGAAGCCCGAACGCCTCCGCGTTCTTGATGGCGCGATCAAAAGCGACCCATGTCATCACCTTCGAGAAGGTGAAGTGCTGGCGTCTGCCGCGCACCTCCCAAATGCTTTCGTCCGGATCACGCCATACGGTTTCGACATGCGCAAGCAACGCACGCTGAAACTCCCAACCGGCCTCCAGGTGCTGGAGATTTGCACCTCGCGCCTGATGGAGCGCGTCCATGACTTCGCCAAAGACGTCGAGCTGAAGCTGATCGGCGGCGGCATTGCCGATCCGCACGGGTTTCGAGTTCTCGTACCCGCTTAGCCACGGCACCTCGCGCTCAGCCAGCCAACGCTCGCCGGCGGCTCCATACATGATCTGAATCTCGCCCGGGCTTCCAGCAGCGGCACGGAGCAGCCAGTCGCGCCACGCTTTCGCCTCCTCATAATAGCCCGTATTCATAAACGCCAAGAGTGTCAGCGTGGCATCGCGCAACCAACAAAAGCGGTAGTCCCAGTTGCGCGAGCCGCCCAGTTGTTCGGGCAGTGATGTGGTTGGCGCCGCGACGATGCCTCCGGTCGGCGCATAGGTCAGAGCCTTCAACGTGATCAGCGCGCGCGCAATGAGCTCGGCATAGGGTCCCTCGCCGCGCCAGGTGCTGGCCCACGACCGCCAGTATTCCTCCGTCGATTGCAGCGCCTCTTCTGCATCTTCCGGCTTGGGAATCGGCAAGTGCGATGGGATGTAGGTGAGGACGAACGGTGCCTGTTGTCCAGCCGACACGGTGAAATCGCTAACCGTGGTCATCCTCTCGCCGCGCAGTTCGACGGGCGTATGCAGATGGAGCATATCTGGCCCAGCGATTGCGAGGAGATCGCCATTTTCACTGCGCGTGACCCAGGGCGTCCAACCGCCATAGCCGAAGCGAACAACGAGCTCCGCGCGCATCGCCAGTGTACCGCGCTTGCCGACCACCAAACGGATGAGACGCGACTGCGCCCGCCCTTGGCGCACAGGCATGAAGTCTATGAGGACGGCAGCGCTGCCATCAGCGGCAGTGAACTCGGTTTCGAGCACCAGCGTGTTGTGTCGGTAGCGGCGCTTGACCTGAACTTTCGCGTCGACGGCGGCCGGGGCGATCTGCCAGCGGCCATTGTCAGCGTTGCCCAGGAGCGCGGCAAAACACGCCGCCGAGTCAAACCGTGGCCAGCACAGCCAATCAATGGAGCCATCTTTTGAAACGAGCGCCGCTGTCTCGCAATCTCCAATGAGCGCGTAATCCTCGATATGGCTGGGCATGAACGCTGTTCCCCTAAGGCGTCACTCAACCTTTAGAAATTTCCAGCAAGCAAAGGTATTCCCATGCCATCGTCGCCCCGGCGAGTGCGGTGTTTTCGGCCACGTCGTAGGCAGGGCATACTTCGACCAAATCCATTCCGACGAATTGCAAACCGCGCAGCCGCCGCATGATCGCCTGCGCCTGCCAACTTGCCAGGCCGCCGATTTCCGGCGTCCCGGTGCCCGGCGCGAAGGCGGGGTCCAACACGTCGATATCGAAGCTCAGATAGACGGGAGCATTGCCGACCACTTGGCGGATTTGATCCGCGATGGCGATGGGCCCCTGCTCATGCACGTCTTGAGCGGTGATCATCCTGACGCCCTGAGCAAGCGTCCAGTTATGCACGTCTCTTCCGAGCGGAGATCGCAGGCCGACCTGCACCATACGGCGCGGCTCAACCAATCCTTCCGAGATGACGTGATAAAAGACCGAGCCGTGAGCATCGACCTGGCCGAAATTGTCAGGCCAAGTATCCACATGGGCGTCAAAATGGATCAACGCCGGCGGCTCGTGTGTTCTTGCCAAAGCGCGAAGGAGCGGCAGCGTAATCCCATGGTCGCCGCCGAGCGCGACGAGATGCCGGATACGAGCAGCCTGGTCTTCGATTGCCGCAATGCTTTTGGCGATGTCGCCAAGTGCAATCGTGAAATTGCCGATGTCGGCTAAGGGCGATGCGGATGGATTGACCCAATGCAACGGATGGTCGCCATCGAGAAGCATCCTGCTCGCCTGCCGTATTGCCGATGGCCCAAATCGCGCGCCCGGCCGATTTGTCGTTCCGAGGTCGAAAGGGATTCCGGCGACACAAATCGGCGAGCGGGCATCATTGCGGCCAACGCCGAGAAACGTCGGTGGAACAGCGAAAGTCGCGACGCCGGTCATGGTGACGGCGAACTGCCGGGCGTGAAAAGAAAGACCGCGACAGCGACGACGCAGGTCCAATCGCCGCTTGGCGCTCCCTGAATCGCGGCCGCAATGGATTGCGTGTCGACGATGAGATTGCTCATTTCGTAGACGCGTTTGCGTTCATCCCAGGCGGCGTCCATGCCAAGGGTTGAGGCGAGCATGGTTGCGGCGAGATCTTCGACATATTCATTGGTCTCCGGCTCAGACATGCCGAAACCGTGATGCTCCGCAATGTAACCATAATGCGCTGAATCTTTCGGCCGGGCGAGACCAATTCCGGCCGTGATGCAACGTCCGGATTCGTTCGTCTCCGCCCGGGCCATAACGCAGAATGTTATTTCACCGGGGCTCAACGTGGAGATGCCGGTTTCGCGCGACACCAGTTCGCAGCGTGGCGGCAAAATCGACGAAACTGAAACCAGGTTCTGTTGCTCGATATCGGCATCGCGCAGCGCATATTCGAATGCCGAAAGTTGCTGTCGATGAGTGCCCACACCACGGGTCAGAAAGACACGGCTCGGAATCGGAAACATTCGCGGTCATTCTCCTCGGCAATTCTCCTGGGCGTGGGTCAAATTCGTCTCAACGCCACGGCCATGTTGCGGGTCCACGGGGCGCAAGTCCTTGCGGTGGATCAAGCGACTGGAGATTTTGAAAACCGAGGACTTTAGCCCAACCGCGCCGTCACATGACCACTGTAAAACGGTCTAATCGTGCAATGGTTGCAACACAAATCTGGCGGTCCGCCGGCCCATCATCCTCGCTTCGGCAAAATCCGCGACTCGATGGGCAATCATGAGCTACATTGGGCCGCAGAGCTTTTATTGCGCTTACGGTGATCCATTGTCGAGCAATACCAACCCCCGCGTGACGGTCCGCGCCCTACTTCTCGGCGATCGCATCGATACGGCGGGACTCGAGCGGCCCGATATGCTCTCAGCAACGCCGCTGGCTTTTCGCCTCGCGGAAGGCACGTTTGTCGTTGTCTTCCGATACGGCGTCGTTGTCCTATTCGGCATGAATCCGTTGCAAGAAGACGAAATATTGCAGAGCATCGATGGGCGCATTATCGGGCGTCATGAACGTCGCGAACAGGAAATAACTCAAATTGAGATTGCGCCTGACAAAGACGAACAAATCGCGCCTAACGGCATAATCACGCTCAAGGCACTGTTGCCGGAGCATGTGCTGATTCTTGCCGACGCAATAGCAACCAACGTGATTCTCGCGCACGACGAAAAGGACGTGAGCGCCGTCTTCGATGTCATTGAGCCCTTGGCGCGTGAGTTGGCGGAACGTGGCCGCACCCCTGGCGGCCGCCGGGCGATCCTAAAACATATTGGAAACGCATTGCTGGTGCAGCAACGCGTGTCCGGCCTCGTCGCGGTCACCGAAAAACCGGATGTGCTATGGGAGCGCCCGGACCTTGAACGTTTTTATACTAAGCTCGAGGACGAGTACGAACTCAAGGAACGCGCCGACCTTTTAAACCGCAAGCTGACCGTGATCTCCAACACCGGACAAGCCTTGGCGGACATCATTGACACTGAGCGTTCGTTGCGTCTTGAGCAAATAATAATCGCGCTCATTTTGTTGGAAACCATATTTATGGGATATCAAATATTTTTTAAATAAAAGAGCAGTGTCACGAGCCTTGAGTCTTGACCCTTGTTCGGTCAGGCTTTCGCAATTGAATCCATTGCAGTGCGAACTGGCCGCGACAAAGTTTTCCGGACCATCTGGGAGGGATGAAATGATCGTCGACGCTCAAGTCCATCTGTGGAAGGCAAACACGCCCGACCGGCCGTGGCTGCCGAACCGCGTCGCCCAGCTCCCGGAACCGTATACCATCGAACAGCTCGTGCCGATGATGAACGAAGCCGGCGTCGACCGCGCCGTGATCGTGCCGCCATCCTGGGAGGGTGATCGCAACGACTGTGCGATCGAAGCGGCACGCCGCTACCCAGAGCGCTTTGCGATCATGGGGCGCATCCCGGTCAACGATCCCAATGTCGCGAAACTTCTGCCGGACTGGAAGAAGCAACCCGGCATGCGCGGCATAAGGCTGACGTTTCACCCGCCGCAATGGCACTGGCTGAGCGATGGCAAAGTCGATTGGTTTTGGCCGCTCGCCGAGAAGTACGGTGTTCCGGTGATGTTCTACGGCGCGCCGATGCCGCACTTCGGCAAGTTGGCCGAGCGGCATCCGCAACTGGCGATGATTGCCGATCATCTCGGCGTCACCGGGGATACCGTCAAAGAGGGAAAACTGACCGAGGGGATCCAGGAGACCGCCGCGCTCGCCAAATATCCCAACGTGTCGGTGAAGCTCTCGACGACGCCGTTCTACTCGTCCGAAACCTATCCGTTTCGCGATATGACGGCGCACATTCGCCGCCTGTTCGACGCCTTCGGGCCGCGCCGGTGTTATTGGGGGACCGACCTCACCAATTCGTTCCACAAAGCGACCTACCGCCAGCGCATCACGCATTTTACCGAGACGCTCGATTTTCTCTCGAGCGAGGACAAAGAGTGGATCATGGGCCGCGCCATCCTGGCGCGATTGAACTGGTCGTAGCGTGCTGCCATGACAAAAATCGTCCTCACCCGTCACGGTCATGTCGAAGGCATCAAACCCGAACGGTTTCGCGGCCGCGAGCCCTTGCCGCTGACTGAGCGCGGGCGAGCCGAAGCTTTGGCGCTCGCGCAACGCATCGCCGGCGCGTTTCGTCCGAGCCAGATCTACACGAGCCCCATGGGCCGGTGCATCGAGACGGCCACCGTCATCGCCAAGGCGACCGGCGCCGGTGCGAAGACCTGCGACGATCTCAACGACACCGACTACGGCGCGTGGCAGTTTAAGACTTTCACCGAAGCCAAGGCGCAGGATGCGGCGCTGTTCGCCGCCTGGTTCGCGACCCCGGATCTGGTGCGCTTTCCCAATGGCGAATCGCTGCAGGACGTGGTCGCGCGGGGGGCGAACGTGCTGCGCATGGTGCTCGCCCGCCATCCCGATGAGACCGTCGTGTTGGTCGGCCACGATAGCGTCAATCGAGCTTTGCTTCTTGGAATGCTCGATCAGCCGCTATCGGCCTTTTGGCGCGTCGAGCAAAGCCCTTGCTGCATCAATGAGATCGACGCGGTCGGCGGCAGCATTTGGATCCGGCGTATCAATGAAACGCAGCACCTCGATGCGGTCGCAGCGGAGTACGGCGCGCCATGATGATGTGAGAAGAAGCTTGAACGCCATGGGCAGCGACATGGACGTCAACATGGGTGACGACAGACCTTTCGTCGGCCGCTCGGTGACGCGTCTTGAGGACCGCCCGTTGGTTCTCGGAGCGGGCCGCTTTGCGGCGGATATTTCGTTCGCTCATCAAATCCATATGCGCGTCGTGCGATCCGCGCATGCGCACGGACGAATAGTCACGATTGAGACTGCGCAAGCCCGTGAAGCTCCGGGCGTCTTTGCGGTGTGGACGGCCGTCGATGTCGCCGACATTCCGCCGATCGACTTCCGACTCACCCGGATCGAAGGTCTCGAACCTTACCGCCAGCCGATCCTCGCCAAAGATCTCGTCCGTTATGTCGGCGAGCCCGTCGCCGTAATCTTCGCCGCCGATCCTTACAGCGCCGAGGACGCCGCCGACCTGGTGGCGGTCGAGATCGACGACTTGCCGCAATCGCTTAACGCCGATGCGGCGCCCGTGGAATTCGCTGCCGGCCATTCCACTGAAGCCGCCGTCATTCGCAAGGGCTACGGCGACGTGGCAGCGGCTTTTGCCGAGGCGCATGCGACTGTCGCGCTCGAGCTCAAAATCGGCCGGCACAGCGGGGTGCCGCTCGAAGCGCGTGGCGCGATCGCGCGCTTCGACGCCGCGCGCAATATGCTCGAGCTCTACGGCGCCGCGAAAGTGCCGCATTGGAATCGCGATGCACTCGCGCGCATGCTCGGGCTTTCCGCCTCGTCGGTGCAACTTCACGAAGGCCACACCGGCGGCGGCTTCGGCGTTCGCGGCGAGCTTTATCCGGAGGACGTGCTTGCTTGCCTCGGGGCACTGCGGCTTCGGCGCGCGGTGAAATGGATCGAGGACCGCCGCGAGCATCTGATCGCAACAAACCATTCCCGCCAGCAGCATTACCGCATTCGCGCGGCAATCGATGAATCGGGGCGGCTGTTCGCCGTCGACGGCGAGTTTTTTCACGACCAGGGCGCCTATGTTCGCACGCATGCCGTGACCGTTCCCGATCTCGCCGCCACGATGCTGCTTGGGCCCTATCGCGTCGCCGCCTATCGCATGATCGGGCGCATGCGCCTGACCAACAAGACGCCGTGCGGGACTTACCGGGCGCCGGGCCGCTACGAGAGCACATTTGTACGCGAGCGCCTGATGGACGCCATCGCGGCGCAACTCGGTCTCGATCCGATCGAGGTTCGCCGCCGCAATTTCATTGCCGCGGCGGAAATGCCCTATGCGCGTCCCCTCGATACGCTCGGCACGGAAATGATTTACGATTCCGGCGACTATGCCCAGCTTCTCGACAAGGCGGTGGCCGCGACCGGCTGGCGCGCGATTCGCGACGATTTCAAGCGCCGGCGCGATGCTGGCGAGATTGTCGGCGCCGGCCTCGCCTTCTTCGTCGAGAAGAGCGGGCTCGGGCCCTATGACACCGTGCACGCCGGAATCGACACGAGCGGTACCGTTGAGATCGTCACCGGCGCGACTTCGGTTGGCCAAGGCATGGAGACCGTCATCGCGCAGATTTGCGCCGACGAGCTCGGCGTCGACTATCGGCGGGTTCGCGTCGTGCACGGACAGACCGATCGCATCGCTTTCGGCATGGGCACGTTTGCGTCTCGGGTTACGGTGATGACCGGCGAGGCCACCCGGCGCGCGGCGGCGAAGTTGCGCGCCAAGGCGCTCGCGGCTGCGGCCGACCTTTTGCAATCGCCGCCGGACACGCTCGCCATCGTCGATGGCCGGATCGCGCGCAAGCAGAAACCGGATGGACCGTCGGTGACGCTCGGCGAGGTCGCCAAGGCGCTTAATCCCGGCTCGAAGCTTCTCGGAGACGCCCTCCCCGGCCTTGCCGCCGACGGCTGGTTCGAATCCGCGCACATGAATTATCCCTACGGCATTCACTTCGCCATCGTACGCATCGACCGCGACACCGGCGCGGTGGCGGTCGAGCGCTATTTCGTTGCCTACGACATTGGCAAGGCGGTGAACCCGATGCTGGTCGAAGGCCAGATCGCCGGCGGCGTCGCGCAAGGTCTCGGCGGCGCGCTGTTCGAGGAATTCCTTTACGATCCGCGCGGCGAACCGATCTGCGTGACGCTTGCCGACTACGCGATGCCGACGGCGCGCGAAATTCCGCCGATCGGTGTATTGATCAGCGAAGACGCGCCAAGCCCGCTCAATTCGCTGGGCGTCAAAGGCGCCGGCGAAGGCGGCGCCAATGCCGCCGGTGCGGCCATCGCGGCGGCAATCGACGATGCGCTCGGCCGGCCGGGCGCGGTGACGCAGCTTCCCGTCACGCCGCAGCGGCTGCGAGACATATTGCGCTCGGGCTCACGGCATTGAGCTTTCAGTCGCGCGGGGAATTCTTCTTACCTTGCTGCGACTGATTGAGAAGCGCCGTTAACTGCATCAGGTCGCGCTGCAACGCGGCCACGCGCTTTTCACCAAGCGTATTCTGAGCGAGCACCTGAAGATCTTGTCTGACGACGGCACATGCTTGGCGCAGCGCCACGCCCCGCTTGTTGAGCCGCACAATCTTGGCGCGGGTATCGGTCGGGTCGGGCACCTGCTCGATGTAACCACGCGACTCGATTTCGCGAATGAGCTGGCTCATGGCTTGCTTGCTCACCCCGGCTTGGGCCGCAAGCGCGGAGGGGCGTGCGCCGCGCGCGTCGAGCAGCGGAATTAAGGCGGCAAAGGCGGGGGTCATGCCCTCGAAGC
>JBAPZR010000209.1:0-4998 GCA_049285335.1 Xanthobacteraceae bacterium
TCCGGTGCCGACAACCGCGTCGTGACCGGCGCGCTCGACGGGCTGCCGCCGCTGCGCGACGTCATTCGCCGGCACGGCATCTTCGCGCGAAAATCGCTGGGCCAGAATTTTCTGTTCGACCTCAATCTCGCCGCCCGCATCGCCCGCACCGCGGGTCCGCTTGCGGGAACGACCGTTCTCGAAATCGGCCCCGGACCGGGCGGACTAACGCGCGCGCTTTTGGCGTCGGGCGCCTCCCGTGTCGTCGCGATCGAACGGGACGAACGCGCGATTGCGGCGTTAGAGGAGATTGCCGCACTCTATCCGGGCCGGCTCGACATCGTTTCGGCCGATGCGCTTGAATACGATCTGCGCGCCCACCTGCCATCCGGACCGGTGCGCATCGTTGCCAATCTGCCCTACAATATCGCAACGGCTTTGCTGATCATGTGGGTTAGCGCCGAGCCTTGGCCGCCTTGGTATGATACGGCGGTTCTCATGTTCCAGCGGGAAGTCGCCGAACGCATTGTCGCGGAGCGCGGGTCGAAGAGCTATGGGCGATTGTCCGTGCTGGTGCAGTGGCGCTGCGAGGCCCGCATCGCCTTTGACGTCAACGCTTCGGCTTTCGTGCCGCCGCCCAAGGTAAAATCCTCGTTGCTGCGCCTCGTGCCCCGGCCTGCGCCGCTGCCATGCGACCGCGCGGCGCTCGAATCCGTGACGCGGGCCGCGTTCGGACAACGGCGAAAGATGCTGCGCCAAAGCTTGCGCTCGCTCGGCGCCGCGCCGGCTGAGCTGATCGCAGCGGCCGGCCTCGATCCGACCGCACGCGCCGAAGAGCTTTCCGTCGAGCAATTCGTTTTGCTGGCGCGGGCGTTCGCCGCCCAGCGAAGCCGCATCGGCCTCATTGCCAAGGAAAGCACCGCAAGCGATAAACCGCGATGACCAAATTTCGCCGACAGTCGCTCATCGCCTATGGGCAACCGCTGTGCGAGACGCTGGCGGAGTGTCCAACCCCGCGCGGCAGCGAAGTTCTTATCCGCGTGGCGTGCTGCGGCGTGTGCCACTCGGATCTGCATATCCAAGACGGCTATTTCACGCTGGCCGGCGACAAAAGGCTCGATATCACCAAAGATCGCGCGCTGCCGTTTACGCTTGGACACGAGATCGCCGGCGTCATCGAAGCGGCGGGCGACAAGGCGGAAGGCGCCGTTATAGGCCGCCACGTTGCGGTCTATCCCTGGATCGGCTGCGGCGTATGCGCCGCGTGCCGCGCCGGCGAAGAAAACATGTGCTCGGCGCATCATCATCTCGGGATTGCTGCGGACGGCGGTTTCGCGACCCACGTTATGGCGCCGCATCCGCGCTATCTGCTCGACTACGCACCGCTCTCGCCGAGCTTTGCAGGGCCACTGATGTGTTCCGGGCTGACCGCCTATGCGGCGCTCAAGCGGCTGACCGACCGGGCGTCGCGCGGGCCGGTTCTGCTCGTCGGGCTTGGCGGGGTCGGCATGATGGGACTAGCGCTCGCGTGCGTGCTGTTTTCAAAGCCGCCGCTCGTCGCCGACATCGATCCCGAAAAACGCCGGGCCGCGCTCGCCGCCGGCGCCGGCCAAGCGTTCGATCCGGCCGATCCGGCGGCCCGCAAAGCCGTCATGACGGCGACCAGCGGCGGCGCATTCGCGGTCTGCGATTTCGTCGGCTCGGAAAAGTCCCTGCAATTCTCGACCGGCGTGCTGGCCCGCGGCGGCAAGGTCGTCGTCACCGGGCTTCTTGGCGGGAATTTCTCGATAGCCGCCGCCATGATCGCGATCAAGGCGATCGCGATCGAAGGATCGCTGACCGGCACCTTGTCGGAGGCTCGCGAACTCATCGAACTGGCGCGCGCCGGAAAAATCTCCTCCATACCCATTCACATCCGGCCGCTCGAGCAAGCGCAGGACGCGCTTTCTGATCTGCGCGCCGGCCGGGTCGTCGGACGCACGGTTTTGACGGTCTGAATGATCTTAAAGCTTCGCCTGCAGGCGGCGCACGAAATCGGAAAGGCCGATCTGCCGCTCGCGCTTGAGCCGTTCCGCTGCAAGAATCGCGCGCACTTCGGCAAAGGCCACCGCCCTGTGCCGATTGACGATGACGTAATCGTATTCCGGCCAATGGCTCATCTCATCGCTCGCTTTGGCCATGCGCGAACCGATCTCCGTTTTGCTGTCTTGCGCGCGGAGCTTGAGCCGCCGCTCCAATTCGATGGCCGTGGGCGGCAGAATAAAGACACTGACCAGATCGTTGCGCGCCTTCTCGCGAAGCTGCTGCGTGCCTTGCCAATCGATATCGAACAAAACATCCCGACCGGCCAAAAGCGCCTTGACCACCGGCTGGCGCGGCGTGCCGTAGCGATTCCCGAACACTTCCGCCCATTCCAAAAGCTCGCCCGCCGCCACCATTTCGTCGAAGCGCGCGCGATCGACGAAATGATAGTCGCGCCCATTGATCTCGCCGCGACGCTTTGGACGCGTCGTCACCGATATCGACAATTCCACCTTGCGGTCCCCGCGCAGGAGTAGCCGCGACAACGTCGTCTTTCCCGCTCCCGACGGCGACGACAGCACGAACATCAGGCCGCGACGGGCGATTTTAGCTTGATTTTGCCGCGCGCCCGCCATGGCTATTCCACGTTCTGCACCTGCTCGCGAAATTGTTCGACGGCAGCTTTCAATTCCAGGCCGATATTGGCGAGTTCGACATCGCTCGCTTTGGCGCACAAAGTATTGGCCTCGCGATTGAGTTCCTGCGCGAGAAAATCGAGCCGCCGGCCGACCGCCCCGCCCTGTCCGATGAGGTGCCGCGCCTGCGCCACATGCGCGGCAAGGCGGTCGAGCTCTTCGCGTACATCGGCCTTGGCCGCAATCATGATCGCTTCCTGGTGCAGGCGGTCGGCATCGAAACGTTCCGACTGCGCGAGAAGAGTGGCGACCTGCTCGGCCAGGCGGGCGCGAATTGCCTCCGGCTGGCGGCCGGGCGAACGCTCGGCTCGCTCCTTTAGCGCGGCCAATTCGCCAAGGCGTGCGGACAATACGCTTTCCAGTGCATCGCCCTCGCGGCGACGCATCTCGACCAGCGAGGCGACGACCTGCCCAAATCCGGCAATGACGGCGCTCTCGGCGCCGCGCCGCTCGTCCTCGCGCTCCTCGGCGTCGGCAACCTCGATGACGCCTTTGAGCGTTAGCAAGCCGTCGAGCGACGGCGGCGACGCCTCGATCTTCCCGGCGAGCTTTCGCACCGTCGCCAAAATCGCTTCGAGCACCGCTTCATTGACACGCACGGTTGGCACCGCGCCGCTGCGTTCCACTGTCAGGCTTGCTTGCACGGACCCACGCGTCAGCGTCTCGGCGGCGCGGGCGCGCGCCGGAGCCTCGATCGCATCCCAGCCCGGCGGCAGGCGCAGCCGGACGTCAAGACCTTTGCCGTTGACCGACTTTATTTCCCAAGCCCAGCTATAGGGTCCGCTCACGCCATGGCCGCGAGCAAATCCCGTCATGCTCGAAAGCGCCATGGCTATGACCCCCGCCGGCAATCGTTCAGTGCGCCGTTGAACTTACCGGCGGCGGCGCGCAGTCACAAGCTGCGATCAATGGCCGGTGCCCGGACGCGGCTTCGACGTGGCGCGCGACGGCGTCGCCGGCGCAGCGGTGGATGCGGTCGGCGCGGCCGGTGGCGGCGGGGACGCCATCTGGTCCTCGATCGGGACCTGGTCCTTTTGATCCGTTTCGAGCGAACGCAAGTGCGCCACGTTTTTTTGATGTTGTTCGTAAGTCTCTGCGAAAGCGTGACCGCCAGTCCCGTCCGCCACGAAGTAAAGCTCACGCGTGCGCGCGGGATTTGCGGCGGCTTCCAGCGAGGCGCGCCCTGGATTGGCGATGGGCCCAGGCGGCAGGCCCTCGATGACGTAGGTGTTGTAGGGCGTCGGTTGCAGGATCTCGCTCTTCATAATCGGGCGGCCGAGCGTGCCCTTGCCGCCGACAAGACCATAGATGATCGTCGGATCGGACTGCAGCTTCATCTTTTGTTTGAGCCGGTTGACGAAGACCGCCGCGACGCGCGTGCGTTCCTCCGGCTTGGCGGTTTCCTTCTCGACCAGCGACGCCAGAGTGACGAGTTGCTCGGGGGTCTTCAGCGGCAGGTCGGGAGAGCGGTGATCCCAGACATCGTGCAGCATATGCTGTTGGGCCTGTTGCATCCGCTGGATCATTTGCTCGCGGGTAACGCCGCGAGCAAAATTATAGGTGTCGGGCAGCAGCGTCCCTTCGCGGGGGATTTCCTTGATGTCGCCTGTCAAAATATTGTCCTGCAATAAGCGCGCTACGATCTGGTCGGAGGTTAGTCCTTCGGGAATGCTGACCTGATGAGCAACGACCTTGCCTTCGACAATGGTCGCGACCACGTCCCGCAGGCTCGAATGCGCCTTGAATTCGTACTCACCGGCCTTGAGATCTTCGCGCGCCTTGAGCACGAGCACGCCGCCGATGAACAGCCAAGGCTGATCGATGACGCCTTCGCGCGACAAAACATCGGCAATATCGCGCATGCCCGAACCGCGCGGGACATTGACGACACGATCCTGCTGCAGCGGGCCCGGCGCCTCGAAGCGCTGCTTACCGATGATCAGGGTCACTCCCGTCACCACGGCCAGCAACACGAAGGCGCTGATAATGGCATTGCCGATGACGACCAGCGGATGCCGCACGCCAGCGGAGCGGCGCGCCGGCGCATCGACTCTGTCGGGCTCG
The DNA here is from genome assembly GCA_049285335.1 of Xanthobacteraceae bacterium. GTDB lineage: Bacteria > Pseudomonadota > Alphaproteobacteria > Rhizobiales > Xanthobacteraceae > BOG-931. The sequence continues at coordinate 4,761 of JBAPZR010000209.1, forward strand.
ATAGCGGCGCGTGGACTGCGCGGCATCCGCTTCGGATCGCCGGCATTGGCATTTCGCGCCGCCGCGCGGGAGACCGCGGCTGCACTGGGTTGCGATGGCGTCCGTTGTGGCGAGGGTCCCTGTGCTTGCGACCCGGGAGCGCCATTGCGGCTCGGCGCCGATCCCGGCTTCGATTCGACCGCAGGCTGCGGCGCGGCGCCCCCCGCTGCATTGCCCGGCGCACCGCCCGTTGCGGCGG
>JBAPZR010000210.1:0-1790 GCA_049285335.1 Xanthobacteraceae bacterium
ATGTAATTGAGCGAGTTCAGCCAATCGGCATTGTTGGCCATGACCGCCGCGTTGCCCAAAGCTTCTTGGCTGGTCTCGCCGAATTTCAGGAAGCGCGCGAAGATTTCGCGGATGCTCTTGAGATTGCCGTTGATGATGTAGTCGGTGAGCAGCCTTCTGCTCTCGTCCTTACCCGACGGATCGCCGACGCGCGTGGTGCCGCCGCCCATCAGCGCGATCGGGCGGTGTCCGGTCTGCTGCATCCAGTACAGAAGCATGATCGGCAACAGCGAGCCGATATGCAGCGACGGCGCGGTGCAGTCGAAACCGATGTAGCCGGTAATCGTCGAGGAGCGCGCCAGTACATCGAGCGCTTCAGGTTCCGATATCTGATGGATGAATCCCCGTGTGGCGAGCACATTGAGAAAATCGGATTTGTAGGCGTTCATTGAGATGTGCATCACGCGGCGGCTTCGGCTATGCTGGAGCATGATCCCGAAAAGCGGGTACCGGTTTTCGGAAAAGATCATGCTCAAACGACAAGCTAAAGCGAAATACCGAATCAACGTAAGATCATTTCGCTCTAGCGGCGGCGCGGCGATGCCCGCAAGCCCGCCTGGAGCGCGTTACTTCACGAGCGTCTTGCCGGTGACGGCTTCGAGGTTTTTATAGAACACTTTTTCGGCGGTCGCTTTGTCGAGCTTGAGCGAATCCAAGATCTTCAGCGTCTCGCGCGGATACATCGTTCCGCCCTCGGGATCGAACGGGCAGTCGGATGCGAACACGATCTTGTCGATCGGGAAGAACTCCATGCCGGCCTTGGTCGCCGGTACTGCCGTGAACGCCGCCGTGTCGGCCCAGAAGTCCTGCTTGAAATAGTCGAGCACCCGCTTCTTGAGGCTTTTGCGCAGCGCAACGTAGTCCTCGTCCGTGGTGCGCGATCCCATTACGTCATTCCCGGGGCCGATCCGGCCTTCCAGCATCGGCACGATGCCGCCGAAATGGTGCGTGATGATTTTCAGATTTGGGTGAGCGTCCATGATTTTCGAATAGACGAGCCGCATCATGGCGCAGGCGGTCTCGTAGGACCAACCAAACGTCCACCAAATCTCATAAAGCGACCTTTCTTCGTCCATGTAATCCGGCGTTTCGGCGCCGCGTGCCGGATGCAGCCAGATCGGCGCGCCGAGTTCGTTCATTTTTTTCCAGAACGGCGCATATTGCGGCCGATCGAGCGGCTTGCCGGCGACGTTGGTGTAGATCTGCACGCCGAGCGCGCCGTTCTTGAGCGCGCGCTCGGCTTCGCCCACGCCGGCATCGGCCGCGGCAAGCGAGACCTGCGCCACCCAGCCCGGAAAGCGATCCTTCTCCTTGGCGGTCAGTTCGGCGAGGCCGTCATTGATTATGCGGCAGAACTCGTCGATATCCTGCGGCGTCTTGGCGAATCTCTCGATCGGAGGCTGCGGGTAGGACAGGATCTGCTGATAGTCCTTGTGGCCGTCGACGATTTTCTTGCGGACATCAAGGTCGAACAAAGCCGGCAGCGAACGCACGCGCTTGCCCATGTCTTTGTAGTCACCGGCAACTTCGTTGAGCTTGTCGAAAAACTTTTGTGGAAAAAAGTGAGTATACGCGTCAACACGCATCGGCATGGGCAATTCTCTCCCCGTTTTTGCGGATTGGGCATGATGCGGAAAGGTGGAAACCGGCTTTCCGAAAAGATCATGCCGCAACAGAAGCTCCAGGCTTGTAGCATCGCGTTCCGATGCCGTCACTTAGCGCGACGGAAGGCTGCCATGCGTCAGTCGCGC
>JBAPZR010000211.1:0-1833 GCA_049285335.1 Xanthobacteraceae bacterium
AAGGACAGCGGCGGCAAAAGCGGCGTACGTGTCCGGCCAAGGTGCTCACCCTCGGCCCCTTGACCTGATGGTTGGCCCGGTCAATTTTGATTTTATGGGACCGCTCCATCGCGCAATAAACATGATCGTAGCGCTGACACTAGTTGCCATAGGTGCTGGCGGATTTGTCTACTTTCACTTCATTGACACAACTTGGCCCCGCTGGATTACGATCGTGGCAATCATAGTCGGAGCCGCCGGAGTGTATTGGCTTTGGGAAGAACACGTTAACTTGGGCGAGCAACCAAGGGATTGATGCCCCGATCGGCCAAGCTACTCACCCGACGAGGCCAGGCGCATCGCGGCCAACGTGGCGAAGCTGCCGGAGCTCTTGCGGAAGGAATAGCGCGCCACCCCCGCCGCCCCACGCATTCCAGCGCGCTCAAGCGCGGTGGCGTGGACAAACACGTCCTTGCCGCCGTCATCCGGTTGAATGAAGCCGAAACCTCTTTGGTCATTGTAGAACTAGCGCTGCGCACTGCAAGCTGACGCTCAAACTGATTTAAAGATGAAACAGCAGTTTTTGGAGCTCGAGCGGCTCTGGCTGTTATTGGCGCGCAGTTACGAGTTCACTGAAAGATCCGATCAAGGATCCTAGCCGGTCGCCGATTACCGGACCACTCACTCGCGAGGCCCGGGAGATCGCCGCGAACGGCTGTGTCAAATTGTTGCTTGGTCATTTGCGTCCGTTTTTCTTCCTGGAACCCTCATCGGCGTGGCTTGCCATCAAACGCACTAGAGCGCGGTGACGTTGTCCCATGCAGCGTCGAAAGTGGCACCGACACCGCGCGCCTTCATCTTGCCCGCGCTCATATCGATTTCCCATGCGCGATTTCCTCGCGTGATCGTGACGCTGAATTCGTCAGGCTCCTTTAGCCGGCGAATGCACTCAATTAGCTGCTGCTCTTGCTCGGTCAGAACCATGTCTCTCTCCCTGGATGTGTGGTTTCACTTCGCGGCAAGCGATGCTGACCGCGTTTCGAGCAATGTCGCGGTTCCGCTGTAGATGGAGGGTTGCTTTAAAAGACCTTGGGAAGGCCTGCTTGCCTCAAAACTGCATTTGCGATGTGACGCGACTTAATGTTGTTGTCGACAGTGAACCGCCTCTTGGAAATGGGACTTTCCCAAGTCTCGCGAAGGCGGTACCCCCGCACAAGCCAACACTTGTTCGCAACGAGAATGTCCTTCAGCTGCTCGGTAAACCCGCTCATGCGCAATCCTAGCATTAGCGTCCAACGCAAGCGACGGCTGCGGGCCTCGCGCTATGGTGCTGTGCTTCTTAACGACACCGCAGTATTGTCTCGACCGCGCAAAGGGCCCACAGGACCTTCCGGCATCTCACGGTCCCAGGATCACGTGGTTCCTCTGCTCACGACTGCGGGGCTGATTGGGACGAAGAATACGAACCGGTGCTCGGCCAGCTTCATCTGCTTGCCGATGAAATTCTTGCCTTGACGGCGACAACTGTTGACGGCCTCAGGGTGCAAGTGCAGTAGAATTGGCGGCGCCCGACACGGTTGGGGAGGCAGAGTCGCGCCATGAGCAAGCTTTTCTCAGGGCCGTATTTGCTTTCGTCGGCCTAGACGGCGGGCGTCAAGCCGACGCCGCGTAGCACTCAGCAACTCCTCGGCCGGCGGTCCTATGCCGGTCGTGAAAATGCGGGGCCGCCGCTGCGTACACCCGGCATGCGGCGACCCCACTGAGATTGACGCGTGGCCCGGAACGGGGGCTGGGGGGCTGAAGGTATCCGAGCCACTAACCGGGAGTGTTGTTGCCCGGCTGAATCCGCTAACT
>JBAPZR010000212.1:0-1571 GCA_049285335.1 Xanthobacteraceae bacterium
GTCATCGGCAGCGACGAGGCAGCCGCCCCCCGGCTCGGACGGGAAAAACGCGGCGACGAGCCAGAGGGCCTGTTGAAGTGGCGCTGCTATGAGGCCAACGCCGGGCGGGTATCCGTGGGCTCGAACATCGAAGCTCTCTTTTTTGCGAACGCAGCCTTTTTCGTGGGGCGCCTGCTCAGGAGGATTGTCCAGATCCTGCTTCTGTTCGTGCGCAGGAACAAGCGCTTACGCGCATTCGACGAGGTGTCATCGAAGCAGTTGATCCATCAAAGCCACAGGAGAATCTCAGGTGAACACAACGGAAGAACGAAGTCGTCCGAGATTGAACCATTCAGCGGACACCAAGAAACTCCGCCGCTCCTTCATCGGTGGCTCGGACGCCCGGATCATCATGGGCGATGACGAGGCTGCCCTCCTCCGGCTCTGGCGGGAAAAGCGCGGCGAGGTCGAGCCTGAGGACTTGTCGGATAACCTCATCGTTCAAATCGGCCTGGTGACCGAGGACCTGAACCGGCGCTGGTATGAGGCCAATACCGGCCAAGTCATTACGGATATCCAGAAGCAGGTCCGGCACCCGTCACTGCACTGGATGGCGGCGACGCTCGATGGGCGGGTTCAGGGCAGCGATTGCGTGTTCGAGGCCAAGTTCATGCTGCCGTGGTCGTTCTCGGAAGAAGCAGCCGCCGAAAAATATATGCCGCAGCTGCAACATAATATGTGGGTGGTGGCAGCCAGAACGGCGGTTTTGTCGGTGATTACCGGCGGCGGCAAATGGGTCGAGATCGTCGCCCATGCCGACCCCCTCTATCAGCATCTGATCGTCACGGCCGAGCGCAAGTTCTGGCGTGGTGTCGAGAGCGGTGAGAAACCTCAGTTATTTGCGGTCGAGCCGCCAAAGCCGCGGCTCGAGGCGGTGCGCATCGTCGATATGACCGCATCCAATGTCTGGGCGGAGTTCGCCGCGATCTTCACCCGGACCCGAGCCGCCCATCTCGAACACGAGCAAGCCAAGGCCGAGCTCAAACGCCTGATGCCCGAGGACGCCAAGGAGGCGATTGGGCATAACGTCCGCGCCAAACGCTCCAAATCAGGCGCAGTAAGCCTTGACCTTTTAACTGCTGCGATCAAGGAGGGACGCGATGCAGCGGTCTAGTCCCTCCATCGCCGCGCTTGCCGCCGCACTCGCGAAGGCGCAGATGGAGCTTGTCAACCCAGAAAAGTCGCTCACTGGCAGCATCGAATCGCAAAGCAGTGGTGAGGGCCGCGTCCGGCAATTCCGCTATGCACCGCTGTCGAGTGGGCTTGAGATTGTATGCAAGACCTTAGGCCAGCATGAGATTGCCACCGTGCAGACCACAGCAATCGATCAGGCGGCAGGCGTCGTCAATCTGACGACCGTCCTTGCGCACTCTTCCGGGGAATGGATCGCCTCCGATTGGCCGGTCTGCCCGATTGCCGAGACCGTAACGCCACATCGCATGGGTGCGGCACTCACTTATGCCCGGCGCTATGCACTATTCACCCTGGTTGGCATTGCCGGCGAGGATGATCTAGATGCGCCGGATCTGATC
>JBAPZR010000213.1:0-1774 GCA_049285335.1 Xanthobacteraceae bacterium
GGGCTATCTAGAACTTGCCAATGCGCTACTTCATATCCAAGTTGCTTAACAGCATTGTAGACAGTGGTTTCAACTAGCTCTTTGTTTATTATCATTTTGCATTGTGCTGTTATCTGTAGAGCGGATAGCGTTTTTTTGCCCTCATGAATAGTGATTGTTATTTCCTTTAGTTCCTTTCCACTCATGATCTACCCCTATAGCCTAGCGATGGTCATGTAGCTAACGTTGTAGCTCTGAGCGGCCTATACGAAGACTTCGCAGTGGTCGAGATCGGGGATGCGTGGGGTGGGACTTTGCGCAGCCCCTCGACCATCTACGGCGGCACGGCGACGCTACTCGGAACGCGGCCGGCATAGCGCTTGCCGCGCGTCTTTCATCTCGTCGATTCTACGTTGTTGCCACGTCCCGGTGAGTCAGTGCGGTAATAATCCCAGTTGTTGGCAGTCGGATCGAAGCCGTAGAAGCCGTAGAAGCCAGGAGCAGCGTAGGGCTGCGGCGCATACGGGACGGCGTAATTGTAATAGCCGGCGCCGCCATAGCCGTAAGGTGCATTCGGATAGACGTAGGCCTGCGCCCAAGCTGCCGATGTGGCAATCGCCAAGAAGCTCGCTGCAACGAGAAGCTTTTTCACTGTTCGCTCTCCATCTTTGATACCGCAGGGCCGAGATTTGTCGCTCGCCAGCCCCGCAGTCCATGAGAAACGCACGTGGCCCAGAGTCGGGGTGTCGGGGGGAGAGGGGACATCTCGGCCACTAACCGACCATATGCCGAGCCGGCTCACCGCTAAACTCGGCTCCTCACCGGGTCGTTCCCTAAAACTGGAACTATATGTTGAGCGCGTTTGGGTTTCAGGGTATGTGCACGTTGACGTACCAAAATCTAAATGACGCCAAGCACTGCTGCTCGATCTGGCGAATGATTACGATAGGCTGGCCGACCGTGCTGAGGAACGCGCCAAGACGCCATTCACCGCACCAAGTCCTATCCGATAATAGTTACAGGTGGGAAACAAAAGCTAACGCGATTTTGGCTTAGTTTCACTTTCGCCGGCGAGACCCCCGCACTTGAATCTTGCGGCCCAGGTCAGGTGTTCCTGGGACTGCCTGGGTCACGAAGGCGGCCGACGCGTTACTTCACTCCGGCGCGCGAGAGGGAAATTCGCCAATTCCGGTGTCGTTCCCGGCGTCGCTTGCCGCGCGCTAGTTTGCTCGTGGCAGCACCACGTAACTATACGGCGTGAGGTCAGCCCGGTACACTATCGGCTCGTTAAATTGCGAATACCAGCGCGGCCAACCTTCGGTCGATTCATTGTTTTCCCACAATAAGTGATCCACGAAAGACGTTGCGCCGAAAGCAACACCGAAGGTTACGACGACAAGAAACAGGCGAGTTTCGGGTTCATCGATTTTTACTACCGCATTCACGCCAAAAAATGTGATGAGACCCATAAGAAGCCAAAAGCTGACTGTCCGCGCAGCCTCTCGCCCAATGTTTCCCCATCCCTGCGCCATGGCAATGCTCACAGTCTACCCCCCGCGCCTTCAAAATTCGCGGCAATCCACCGCGCCTGTCTTTCGTAAGTAGCTTCGCCGCCGAATCGCCGACCGGGTTCTTCCTCGCGCGCAAAACTTTATGCGGGTCGTGTATAATCACCCCTCAGTTGGTGATTGAGGAATGCCATGACCGTCAAGATCGACAATACTGAACCTAATGTGTTCCCGGTGATCGAAAAGATCGACGCGAGGGATTCTGGCCGCGACGCAGAAGTGATTTT
>JBAPZR010000214.1:0-3632 GCA_049285335.1 Xanthobacteraceae bacterium
CCTCTAAAGCACGGGCGATCTGCATCGCTGCCAGCACAAGGCCGCCGGGCGTGTGGATTACGAAATCGATCGGCATATCCTCTGGCGTGTCCATGATTGCCGCAATGATTGTCTGGGCATCCTCAAGATCGATGTGCCTGGAGACAGCAAATCCGAAAAGGCTGTGCTTCTCCTGACGATGGATCATTGTGATAACGCGTGACCCGTGTAACTTTCCGATCGCGCGGATCGCCTGAATTCGTCGCATGACATACCAGCGCGCCGCGAGTAGAGGCTGCAACAGCGTAAGTGCGATGAAGATCCAAAGAAGAGTCGAAAAATCGAATGACATGACTCGTACCTCTGGCGGTCGGAAAAGGAGCTTATCACGGAAGTTCCGCTGACTGGTTGTCGAGTAAAGCTCACGTCCGCTTCTGGCACAAAGCGGACATGACGACGGCAGGACTCGGATGGCTGTGGGGCAGAATGCATCGGCCATTTTAGGCTTAGATTTCCGCAACAGCTCCGGCAGCTTCGCCACATTGGCCGCGATCCGGCGCGCCTCGTGTACCCCAACAATCGCAGTTCGGCCCGACGAGCGCCCAAGCGCTGCCGTGGTTTCGGTTAACCTCAGGCGAGCGCGGCGACGCGCTTGCGGGATCAGGACTATGCTTGGAAGACTACCGGCTGTGATGAGGTGTCTATCTTTCTTGCTGGTGACCGTCGCACCGCTCCATGCGCTGGCGCAGGACGAAAGGCCTGTCCCACCTTTACCCGTCGCCGCTACGCAAGAAACGGCACGCGATCACGCGCGTGCTCTTTCCGAAATGACGGATACGTCAGCCCGCGACAGCGCAAAATGCCTATCGTCCGGTGCCGCACTCGGATCACAGGCTTATAAACAATGCCGGGCGTTACTAGAGGATAAGATGAGCATGGAAAAGGATTTTCCGCCCGACCGAAGCTTTAGCCGGACACGGGACCAGCTTGGCCGCTGAAGCACGCCGTCCCGGTTCTTCCGTGCAATTAGAAATAGCCGAGCATTTGCCCGCTGGCGTCCTTCACGACAAGCGGGCTAGACGCCTCGCCATTTTCTGTCGGCGACTGCAGTGGGCCTTGGCCAGCTCAATCAATTCTTGAAACGTATAGCCCGTATCTTCAATGGCGTCTTTAAACTGTTGTGGCGTCCGATTTAGGTCGTACGCACATGCTACGCGGGCAAACTGCAGCGCGTCCTTCTCCAACAAATCCCGAAATGCTTTTTTGATGGCTTCATCTCCGCCGTCTTTGTAGGCGCGGAGAAGCTTATTTAGTTCGAGCCAATCATGGTCCTGTAGCCATGAGGAGTCTTCCGGTTCGTCATCTCGGGTCATAGTTCATTCTTAGGGTTGGTTGCCCGTGTCGCAAGCGTATCGCATGTAGTTGCCGCCACAATCCAGAAATGGGCCCGGGCTGTCCTTCACAAGCACGCGCCGATGTCCTCGACTGACCAGGGCGGGAAAAGCCTCGAACTACAAGTATTGTTCGATTGGGTCGTCTCCAACAGTGACGTAAATTAGGGCTCCATCCTGAAGCCTCGTCACCAGCGCGTTGTTTTCGACCGGATCGACGGTGATGCAGCCATTGCTGCGCCCCAGCATGCCGTTGTTTTTAGCGCGATAACCGGCCGTCGTGTACCAATTCGGGTGGAGGATCCATTTGAACGGGGGCGTGTGGTTGATGTAGCTGTTGTAGGCGGTGACGCCCTCGAGCACGGCGACGATCATGTTGCGATAAACGCTCCCGGCGGTCCACGATCGTCTTGTAGTGATCCATCACTTCGGAATGTGCGGTCTTGAGCGGCCCCAGCGGCACCATGTCCAAATCTCTCTGGAAGCCTTTGAACTTGATCGCTCTGGCATTAGGCCCGTTGGCCCTGCCATGAGCGGCGTAATGGGCGGTCACCTGATCCGACTTGAAATCCAAAACGTAAAATCTTTTGCTCGCCGACGGCTGTGAAATATCGAAAACCGCGAGCGCGTCCTTTTTGGGAAAAATCGTCTGGCGCGAAATCTGAATGGCGCGCCTAAGTGCGGCCATCGGCGCGCCGAGAGGCTGGGCCTGTTGCAACAACGAATCGGCTTCATTTGCCGAACCGTCAGGCGGCGTCGTGCCAATCGCCGGCTTCGCGGCCTGTTGCGCGCGCGCAGCAAGCGGCCATGCGGCTGCGGCTCCGCCGATTAGCGCGATGAACTGCCGTCGCCTCATGGTGTGCCCCATCCTACCCGAGACTACCCCCTAGCACGTTCTCGATCGACCAGGGCGGTGGGCAGCGGCAATTAGTAGGCATGGCCTTTAAATGTCCCAGAAACGACCGCTGGCGAGTCGAAATGCCGTAGCCGACATTGGCTAGAGCGTTATTTGTTGCCTAGCCTCATTGGCCGCAGCCGACACAAACTCTCAGGTTGGGGCCAACCCTTTGCGGACGAGGCCAAACAATGGACCGCGCATTTGCAGACACAGTTAGTTCCTGTGCGACCGCACTCGCAGTTATTGCCGTGTTGGGTGCGCTGTTAGTCGCTGTCATAGACGCGAATAATCCCCACAATGCGAGGGTGTGCCCGTCCGCTCCGCCGCCAAGCTGCTCACCAAGGACGAGGCCGTGGATCGCTGCCAATGTGGCGAAGCTGCCGGAGTTGCTACGCAAGTCTTGATGCGCAGGTCGGCCCTGCACTCAAGGCTAGGTCAGCAGTGGCCGGTGAAGCAACCAGTGAAGATTGCAGCCCTGACGGCCATCAGCGCAAAGCCGAGGGCTAAGAACATCAACACTGCTCTCATGCCGATCTCCCGGAGGCAGAGGGGCCGTCTGCACGTTTGTTAGCTCAACCGCGAATGCCAAGGGTACCTGAAGGCGTCTTGATTTTAACTTCACCCCCGTTTTGGCCGCCCGAAGAAAATCGGAATGCGCCGCGCGCGGCCTCTACGGTCATGGCGCGGGTGCCTTTGTTTGGGTCATAAACAAACTTGTCGAGCCGAACCGACGACGACGGTCCAACAGTAAGGTTGCTGCGGTCATTAAACTGCAGGCCAGCCTGTCCACTGCCTCCGGTTTTGACCGTTTCGTTTGCGTGGACACCGCTACCAGCCGAAAGTGTACCGGCGATGCTGCCTGACGCTTCGGGCTTTACCGAGTTGGCCGTCCCAATAGTCTGAGCGTTCGCGACTGTCGAACCTATTGTAAAGAGCACCACCAGCGGCAGAGCTGAAATGCAAAGTCGACCGAACGTCCTTGTGCTCGTCCTCATAGCACTTCTCCCAAAGAGTTAACTGTCAATGCGATAGGCCGAGGCTTGGGTGAAAAATGTGATAACTGTCAATTTCGTCTGAAAAAGCGAGTTTTCGTGACGAGCATCACGTTCGCCATCGTCCGACAACCGAGTTTTTATTTATCATCTTGGGCGAAGAATGTGATCGCTGACACAAAATAAATCTCTGTGATGAACATCACATCCGTCGAGCCAGTAATTTTCCAGGGATTTATTTGTGGAGCATAGGCCGACAATGCAAAAAAAGGGGAAACAAATGACCAAGCTGCGATCTGCTTTCGTCGCCCTGATTGCACTTCTGCTTTCGCCAATCCCTGCACGTCCCCAGGCCGTTGCCCGATCCTACAG
>JBAPZR010000215.1:0-2238 GCA_049285335.1 Xanthobacteraceae bacterium
CCTCTAAAGACTGTCCCTATCGGTGCACGACTGAAACAAATGTGGCGCTGATAACTTTGGCACTCGGCGGACATGGTGCTGACGCCGCTGAATGTCCGCTTTCTCAAAGCAGACATCCGTTGGCAGCGTTGGCCAGGGTGCCAGACCCGCTTGGCACAGAGGAAGAAGCCGAGCTGCCGCCGGAGAAGCGCTCGACCTAGCCTAGGCAGCCCTTTCAGTGGCCCATACAGAAAGCCCCTTCAAATCGGCGGCGTGAAAACCCGCATAAACAGTGTATCGGCGGAGTCCGTTCGGCGATCATGGGGATCACATGTCTAAGCAAGTCGCACTGTATCTGCGCGTGAGCACCGATGAGCAAACGCTGGCTAACCAGCGGCGTGAACTGACGGCCGCAGCCGAACGCCACGGCTGGCAAGTGGTGGCTGAGTTTTCCGACGCCGGAATCAGCGGCAGCAAAGGCCGGGATCAGCGCGCAGGCTTTGACCGACTGATGCAGGGCATCGCACGCCGTGAGTTTGACACGGTGGCGGCGTGGTCGGTGGACCGGCTATCGCGGTCGCTGAGCCATCTGGTGGCCTTCCTCGGCGAAATCCACGGCAAAGGCATTGACCTATACCTACACACTCAAGGCCTGGACACCAGCACGCCAACCGGCAAGGCGATGTTTCAGTTGCTGGGCGTGTTTGCCGAGCTGGAGCGCAGCATCATTACTGAGCGGATCAACGCTGGCATCGCGCGAGCCAAGGCTGCAGGCAAGCACTGCGGCCGCCCCAGGGTAAGCACCCCGGTGGAAAATCGCATCCGCGAGCTGCTGCGGTCCGGTGTGGGCATCATCGCCACGGCGCGCAAGGTCGGCGTCGGCACCGGCACCGTGCAGCGCATCAAGCAGGAAATGACCGGCCCTTTCGCCGACGCGGCCGCTTGAGGCGGAGAGTGAACAAATGAGGCTGTGACTGCTTTACCTACCCCGTATTACGCCGGAGGGGGTTGCTCAATCACCCCAACGGCGACGGTTTCGACTACCGCGGCGACCGGCGGCGCGGCTTTCTTTGCCGCAGCGCGTCTGGGCTTGGCTTTAGCAACCGTTCGCTTTGTCGCTTTTCCGGCGGCCTTCTTGGTACGCTGGGCGTTCGGTTTCCTTGGCAAGACGGCCGCGCAGCAGGGCTAGGACGGCAGCTTCCCCGGGTTTCAGGCTCTGCACATCACTGCGTAGTGCGCTCGTTGGGGGCATTATTTCAGCCGTCGGTCGTGGCCGCAGCGGAGACTGGCCATCTGAGCCACAAGTGATTGCCGGTGGTGCTGGCGGGGCCATACTTACGGCGATCATTGGCGCAATTAAAAACAAAGTTGCTGCATAACAGTCACCGTCGGCGCGGCAAAATTGCAGGCCGAATGACAATTTTTTGCTTTGCTTAGCCTTTGGGTGCGTTCCTCAGAGTAAATCGCCAAGGGCTCAACGATACGGCTCAGCAGCCTTTCCGAGTGTTCAAGATTGCTCAGACTGCCTGCTCCGGCTGAGACACCCTACACGCGAGGGGTCTCATGAACGGAGGCCAACATGGATCAATTCATCCGACGTCTAAATGTTGAGCGCTACTGGCGTCTTCTAGACCGTGTGACCAACCAATCAGGACGACAGCGAATACTCGAACTGCTTGTCGAAGAGCGACAAAAGCAAAAAGATGCTGGCGACGACTTCATCTGATTTGCCGGAATTCGTCCCCGGGACGTTTCGTCCCGCTATTTCACTGGTCGGTTGTTGTTTTATCGACCGCCGATCGCAGCGGAAGCGAGGCGAAATGCCATAGCGCCCAATTCGTTTACAGGGCGCTTGGTGATGCCCATCAGTCCACCTTGGCCATTTCAGCCGCTGCGGGGCGCTCGGACCGCTGGCGCCTGTAGATGTAGGGCACGTCGTCGCCCTGTTCGGTGACGGGGCGATAAATGGCAGACTGGATCTGTTGCACGCGCGTCGCCTGTGAGCGCTAAAGCTTGGCAGCGGCAGCCGCGAAATCTTTCACCCGCCGCGGACAGCGCGCACGGCTCCTTCTTCCAGTCCGCGCCGCGGAAGGCGTTGAAGGCCAGTGAGGACTGCCAGAATGTCAGCAAGCGAATGCTCGCGCACGGACCAGAACTCAAGACCTGGAATAGTCTCGGCTGCATGACAGGGCAGAACCTTGCCGGACGGCGAGACGTTTAGCGACCGGCGCCCCCATCCGCCCATGCAAGGTTTGGGGT
>JBAPZR010000216.1:0-11356 GCA_049285335.1 Xanthobacteraceae bacterium
TATGGCGCCGGCAGCCAGGTGGAATATTTCTTCAATCAGCAATGGACGGCGCACGGCTTTGTCGAATATCAGCGGCTGACCGGCTCGGTGGCCAACTCACCATTGGTGATCCAGCGCGGCTCGCCCAACCAAGTTACCTTCGGATTGGGCGCGACATATGCCTTCGTCACACATCCTTGGTGGTGATTACTTTATGGCGGTTAGCGGATGGCGGCTTCGTGGCAACATCTGGCAAGCGCGACCCGTAGAACACCATTATTAGGTCATCGATGCGCCACAGGCCCAAGCTGCACTTGGATGCTGACGCGCTGCCTTGGGATGGGCACCACGCGCGTCTTGGCGAAGTAAGGCGAAGCCGTCGCGGTTAACCCCCTCGGCGGCTTTGCTGTTGATATCCTCGACTGACCAGGGCGGCGGGAAGCGACGAGGGGAAGCCATCAAAGCGAGAGCATGAACCGCATCATTTGCCCAATCCCATGTTCTTGAGGGCATCCATGACAGTCGTTTGGCCGTGTTCGAAGCAATAATTGTTGAGCTTGTCCGCATCCCTTTTAATTGCGTCGGGTTCAATGATCGTGTTGTCGTGTTTGCCGTGGTAATATCCGCTAATCCACAACACGACATCCCTCGAGGTAAATGGAAGTGCCGCCATCAGAAGCTGCTCGCACGTTATTTTAACAACGTCGACTGTCACTTGTGCTTGCGGCGCTGGGGTCTGCATAAACATCAATAACGCACTGGTGAGAAGCAGCCGAGTTTTCACGATCACCTCCATACATCAAGAGGCCCACCAAACTAGGTGGCCTAAATTTAGGGGTGAACACGAGATGCCCGCTCTCGCAATCCAACGGAATGGGCGTGGGAATCGGACCCGTGAAATCGGACCTTAGTGCCCAACGTAGACGTTGCTTTGTTGGGACACGTTTGCTCGATAATCAGCAATCTCCATTCCAACGCCAACTTTCGATGATCCAATCCGACAATGCCGGGGACGGCTTAGTGGTCGAGGCCACAAGAGAAACGGTACATGTTTGCTGGTGCGATGGCACCGCAATGAGCGCGCCATTGAGAGGAACAACCGCTGCCGGACTTTGCCCTGTGATCACCCATTGAAAGCCACGTTTATTGCTACCCATGTCGATAGAGTTAGTTGGCGGTCCGCGATCCAGGGCGTAGTCGGCAATCGACTTGCCGATGTACGGATTGAGCGTGGCTTCCATTTGTTTGGTTTTTAATTGTGCAGCACAACCGCACAGCGCGACCGCACTTGCCATTATCGTCAGGAATGATGCCCGCACAGCCTCGCCCTCCCAGTGCCCTATAATAGCCGTGTCGGTGCGGGCCCTCCAGTGTGGGACATGGGGAACAGCCCCAATGCAACCTGACCATGTGCTGGGCAAGGGCTGGGTAGGAAATGCAGGTTGCAGGCATATCCCCGACGAAATCCGACATGGGCCAATGCTGAGGAAATGGCTAAATCCTCTTTCCATGCCATAGAACCTACTAAGGCTTGTTCTGCCCATGGTTGTAGCCAAATCAGTGTGTGTGGCCATCCGTCACCGGCCCAATAGCCTTCACTGCCTTGACCAGCTTTTCACCCTCTTCGTCGGCATCGGCACCCTCCAATCCCCCGACGAATGACACGCGGATGCCGGCGACGCACGCGTCCGGCTGCTTGCTGTCACTGCCGATAGCGACGTTGACCAGCGGAGCACCGCTACCATTGCGCCGGCTAAACCCCATCAGGCGGTCCCGGTGTTGCATTATCTCTAACACCATCTTGGTGGCCGTAATGTCTCCTTTGGCCGCGTCAGCATAAAAGCCGGCCTGTAATTCATCGAGACAACTCAGCTCACGCCGCAGCACGTCCATTATCGTCTCGGCTGGCACCAGCTTGTCCGTAGCGCGGCGGACGTAGTGGTGGGCGACTGACACCGCACAGCCCATTTGCTCAGCGATCGCCGAGTAGCTGTGACCAGCGCGCCGGTACTCATACGCTTCAAGCCACCGTTTATGCAGCGCAGTGGCCCGCGGTGAGGTATGTCGCAGCTCGCCGCGCTTCTTAACGACGGTGCCCTTTTGTTTTTTTGGCATTTATCTGTTTGTCGCGCCTCAATTTCAATCTACCGCCCATCCATGTCTTTATTCGCCTTGATTACCGAATTCGCAACTGACTGGTTGTTCGTATAACACAAGGCCCCGGATTACCGATGTTTCTTATTTACCGAATAACGGCCCGCTCATTCGGTGTTTATTGGGAATGAGCATTTGGGGTGTTCCGGGTGTTCGGGGGTCCCAGCGCTTCATTTGTTTGATAATTTCTGCGTGCGTCGCGCCCCGCCGTATACCGCCCTTCTATAAAGTTTCATTCGCGCCGTTTTTCATTTTCGCATCTCGCGTCCCTCGCCTAGCCTCTCTGCCTACACTTCCCCTCTAAATCAGAGATCTCTAATACTCAGAACAATAAAGAAAGAAAGATAAGAAAGAACAATGCGCGGAACCGGCAAAATGTTGAGTCCTTTCGTAGGGTTGGCCGGGGTGCCTGTCCCGTCCGTGAGACAACTCTGTCCCATGCGTGAGACAAGATCGTCTCATGCGTGGAACGGGCCCGGGCCAGGACGATAGCTGTCCTTCTCGTTGGTCCGGATCAGCCACCGGCGATCAACAAGCTGCTGGAATGCTCGCCATACCGTTTGGCGGGGCATGCTCAATTCGATTTCGGTGTCCTTACCGCAGCGGCTTAATGGAATGATTGCTGACTTCGCGCGCTGGAGAGTGTTCTAAAGACATGGCAAAGGCCCGTGAGTGACCGTGCGCGAACTACGCTCCGCGCTTCTCGGTCTCTCAGGGCCTTACAGAAGACCGGCGAGAGTTTTCCCTTTTGATCAGGGCGTGCCCGTTGAGCGAACCTTGGGGTTCCAGGAGTGAGCTATTCTCCAATCGCTGCCCACCGAGGGCATGCTGCATGGCGACTTCGAAAACGGTTGCAATCAATATCTGGCGGCAAAAACGGCACCAATGACCCTATGGGCTGTGGTTCAAGCCAAAACCTCTTCCCTCCTACCCAGCTCCTGCCACTGGGTAGCTAGAAGCCACAGAAATGGCCATGGATTGGTTATTTCTGGCTGGGTGGGCTCAATCAAGGTCATGGTGCCAAAACCGAGGATCGAAATTCGCACACCGTGACTTTCAATAACTTCCATGAATGCCCCCCTAGTGTCCCGATTCCGAAGTTCGCCACACTTTGCGGCACGTTCTTAGCGAACTTCGGAATCGAAAGGACACTAGGAAATTTATGATTCTAGTGTGATTTTTGGATTTGAAGTTCCTATACGAGTGTGCCGCCAAATCATAGGAACTTCAAATCCACCACACTAGGCTCCCTTTCGTGTTGGAGGGGCCCAAGCATCGACGATTGTCGGCTCGATTTCCAGGCCGATGCGAAAGGAAGGACTTGTTCGGCTTTAGCGCGCTTTGCCGAGTACGGCGAAAGCAGCGTCGGGCGCCTGTTCGATCACCTTGAGGAGCGCGCGCGCGGGACCGCGCGGCGAACGCTTGCCTTGCTCCCAATTGCGCACCGTCTCAACCGGCACGCCGATCCGCGCTGCGAAGGCGGTCTGCGTCAGGCCGGTCTGTCCGCGAACATTGCGGGCGTAGCTCGCTTCCTCCGCCCGCGCGGCGTTGTGCGCGGCCGTCGCGATTGACCGAGGATCGCTTGCGAGTGGACGTTCGCTGCCGTCTGGCAAGATCTCGACGATGCGCCCGTCGGCCTTCAATCGCACCCGAAGCATGGTTTCGCTCCAGCGCTCGTCTGTCGATCGCAGCGATAGCAATCATAGCTGATTCGTCGTGGATTCAATGAGTTATGGCATGATCGCGAAAAGTCTGCCACGGACGGGATGCGGGGTGGAAGCTGGTTTTCCGAAAAAAATCATGCCTCATCAAATACCTAGGGCCACAATCTAATCAGTACGAAAGCATTGTGGTCTCGAGCGCCAAAGACCGCTTGGGAATCCGCCACTGACCGCTTTCGGCTACGCCGCTGGAGTAGCGATGCAATGGCCTAGTCGGTCATTGGCCGCTATGGCTAAGTCAATCCATCCGCCGTTCGACGCCAAAAATCGTTGCGCCAATCGGTTTTGCAAAGGAGCTTTGCACTTGCACAATCTGCAGATCGACGCCCAGCGGCTGTGGGACACATTGATGGACACGGCGCAGATCGGTGGCACGCCGAAAGGCGGCATCTGCCGCCTCACCTTGACCGATTTTGATCGGCAAGTGCGCGATTGGTTCAAAACCCAATGCGAGGCGCTCGGCTGCACCGTGACGATCGACCAGGTCGGCAGCATGTTCGCGCGCCGACCGGGCAAGGACCCTGCCCTGCCGCCGATTGTGATGGGCTCGCATCTCGACACCCAACCCACCGGCGGCAAGTTCGACGGCGCGCTTGGTGTGCAGGCCTCACTTGAAGCGATGCGCACGCTGCATGAACTCGGCTACGAAACCAACGCGCCGATCGAGATCGTCAATTGGACGAACGAAGAAGGCGCGCGTTTCGGGCCCGCCATGCTGGCATCGGGAGTTTTCGCCGGCGTGTTTTCCCCGGACTTTGCCTTTGCGCGCACCGACCGCGATGGCAAGACCTTCGGCGAAGAATTGCAGCGGATTGGCTACCGGGGCACGGAGAAAGCCGGCGGACGAAAGCTCGCGGCGCTTTTCGAACTTCACATCGAGCAAGGGCCGATCCTCGAAAACGAAGGCCGGATGATCGGTGTCGTCCAGGGCGTGCAAGGCATCCGCTGGTACGACATCACCGTTACGGGGGTGGCGGCCCATACCGGCACGACGCCGATGAGCGCGCGCAAGAATGCGCTTCTTGGCGCCGCGCGCATGGTCGAGCGCGTCGACGAGATCGCGAAGGCATTTCCCAACGCCGTCGGCACCGTCGGCCTGATCGAGAACCGGCCCAATAGCCGCAATGTCATTCCCGGCGAGGTGTTTTTCAGCATCGACATTCGTCATCCCGAAGAAAAGACCCTCGATGCGATGGAGACAAAATTGCATGCGGCGCTCGACAAAACTCTTCGCCCGCTGCAGCTCGCTTACGAAGCAACGCGGATCTTCACATCGCCGCCGGTCAAATTTTCGCCGGAGCTGATCGATTGCGTTCGCACCGCGGCGAAGAACGCGGGCTTTGCGTCGCGCGACATGACTTCGGGCGCCGGCCATGATGCCGCTTACATCGCCCGCGTCGCGCCAGCGACGATGATTTTTGTTCCTTGCCGCGGCGGCATCTCACACAACGAAGCCGAGGCAACGAGCTTTGACGAATGCGCCGCCGGCGCGCAGGTGCTGCTTAATGCAGTGCTGGAATACGATCGGCGGCTCGCTGCGACGCCGTGAGGCCATCGGCTCGCCGGACTACATCAAGTTGGTCGCTGCCCCTCACCGCGTCTTTTCGAAAATCTCTCGGCCGATCAGCATGCGCCGGATCTCGCTGGTGCCGGCGCCGATCTCATAAAGCTTGGCGTCGCGCAACAGCCGCCCCGCCGGATAATCGTTGATATAGCCGTTGCCGCCCAGGCATTGGATCGTCTCGAGCGCCATCCAGGTCGCGCGCTCGGCGGCATAAAGGATGGCGCCGGCGGCGTCTTCGCGCGTGGTCTCGCCGCGATCGCAGGCCTTGGCCACCGCATAGACGTAAGCTTTCGCGGCATTGAGCGTCACATACATATCGGCGAGCTTGGCCTGCATGAGCTGAAAGCGGCCGATCGGCTGACCGAATTGGCTGCGTTGGTGAACGTAGGGAACGACGATATCGAGGCAAGCTTGCATGACGCCGAGCGGGCCGGCGGCCAATATCGTGCGCTCGTAATCCAGTCCGGACATCAAGACATTTACGCCGTTACCGACGACGCCGAGAACGTTATCCTGTGGCACCTCGCAATCTTCGAAAACGATCTCGCTCGTGTCGGACCCGCGCATGCCGAGCTTGTCGAGCTTCTTGCCGGCTGAAAATCCCTTGAAGTCTTTTTCAACGATGAACGCGGTAATGCCCCGCGAGCCTGCAGTGCGGTCGGTCTTGGCGTAGATCACGAGCGTGTCGGCGACCGGTCCGTTAGTGATCCACATTTTCGAGCCGTTGAGAATGTAGCGATCCCCTTTGCGGTCGGCGCGGGTGCGCATGGAAACCACGTCCGATCCGGCGCCGGGCTCCGACATCGCTAAGGCGCCGACATGCTCGCCGGATATGAGTTTCGGCAGATAGCGCCGCTTCTGCGTTTCGTTGCCATTGCGCCTTATCTGATTGACGCAAAGGTTCGAATGGGCGCCGTAGGACAATCCGATGGCGGCAGAGGCGCGCGAAATCTCCTCCATTGCGACGCAATGCGCCAAGTAACCAAGACCGGCGCCGCCCCATTCCTCTTCCACCGTAATGCCGAGAAGACCGAGCGCCCCGAACTGCGGCCACAGCTCGCGCGGAAAGGCGTTGGAGCGGTCGATTTCATCGGCGCGCGGCGCGATCTTGTCCTGGGCGAAATCCCGCACCGTGTCGCGCAGCATTTCGACGTCGCTGCCGAGGCCGAAATCGAGGCCGGGTAGGCTGTTCGAGAGCATTGCTCACTCCTCCCACGGTCAAGCGACAGACCTGGATCGGTGTCCCCCTAGGGGCTTTGTAGGACAAACCTGTCACAGGCCGTGGGCGCCGACGCAACCGTCCTTAGGGGTCGCAAGCAAAATTTGGTGATTTGAAGCTAAATCCCCAAGTTCCGAGTTATCAACAGTGCACACCGCCGCTCGGCCGGCGGCGTTCAGACGGCGTTAATCATGTGGATCGGTAAGATTCCCCGTAGATTCGCTGGGGCTATAGTCGGCCAGCGCAGTTGGCGTTTTGTGCCTGACTCGGCAGAGGCCGTCCGCTTTTCGAGGCTGGAGAATGACGATCAGGAGCTTTAGCCTTTGGGCCGTAACTATCGCGGCGGTCGCTATGCCGCTGGCGCCGCGTTTGGCATGGGCGCAGGCGCAAGCCGCAGTAAAGGTCTCAGCACAGGCACCGGCCCCAACTGAAGCGCAAGCCCCCGCTTCCTCCCAACCGCAAGACCCGACACCGGTCCAGACGCAAGTCCCGGCAGAACCACAGGCCCCCGTTCCGCAGCCCACTCAAGCGGCCGGTCCGCAAGCCGATGCAAATTGTCCCGGAAATCCCGACGCCCTCGGCACCAGCCGCGTCCTTTCGCTCGATCCCGCGCAATACCCGCGGGTCGGCCATATGCAATATCCGGGATCGCTGGCGCTCAACGACAAGGAAGTGGTCCTCACCTTCGATGACGGGCCGTTGCCGCCCTATTCGAACGAGATTCTCGACATCCTCGCCTCGCAATGCGTGAAGGTGACATATTTCATGGTCGGCGAAATGGCCCGCGCCTATCCCGCCGTGGTCCGGCGCGTCTACGAGGAAGGCCACACAATCGGCACCCATAGCGAAGACCATCCGACACGCTTCGGGCAATTGCCGGTCGAGAAAATCCGCCACGAAATCGACTGGGGCATTTCCGACGTCAGCGCCGCACTCGGAGATCCCAGATATCTGGCGCCGTTCTTCCGCATTCCGGGCCTCGCGCGCTCCGAAACTGTCGAAAGCGAGCTTGCCGCACGCGGACTGACCGTCTTCTCCTCGGACACGGTGGCCGACGATTGGCACCGCCACATCAAGCCGGCCCAGATCATCGCGCTGGCGATGCGGCGGCTCGAAGCGCTCGGCAAGGGCATTCTGCTCCTGCACGACATCCATCCGACAACCGTAGCGGCGCTACCCGGGCTTCTCCAGCAACTTAAGGACAACGGCTTCCATATCGTGCAGGTGGTTCCGGCGGCGTCCTATGAAATCGCCATGGCGAAAAAGCCGGAAGCGCCGATGCCAGCATCGGAACTGCGCGGCGATGAAACGATTATCGGCAACGGCATGGATCACAAAGCGCTGGCGAGTTGGCCGGAAACTTCGGCGAATATCGCCGCGGACGACAGCACGCTGCCCGTTCCCGATCCGTCGACCTTCGAGCCCGATACGCTGCCGTCTCAAGACGCTGCCGACATCCAATGGCCGTCCGAGCCTGAGCTTACGGCAGAGCACACGAAGCATCACGTATCGTCGGAAAGGTCGCGACGACACATGGCCCACGCCACGGGACGCGATGTGGGCCGCCACGCCAAAGAGGAACGGCGGAGCGAGCACGCACGCGTGCACCGGCACCCACACGCCCATGCCGATGCTGGCGGCAACCAATCAACATAACTTCACGGTTAAGATCCCGCACGGCAATGCTTGCGCCGTTTGGCGCGCTAACCGCCGCTACTCAGCGACGACAACGCCCTGCGCCGTATCGGAGTGATACTCGCCCATGAAGCGATAGCGGCCGGCGTCGAGCGACGAAGATGCACGGTGCCTCTTGTCCCCCGGCGATCACCTTTTTCGATTTTCAGGGCTGTCGAATCGAATTCCTCGGCAAGCGGATCTTCGTTTTTGATTTTAAGGTCTACCGCTTGCCCTGCCTTGACGTGAATCTCCGACGGCGTGAAACGGTGATCCTTGATTGTCACGTCGATTGCGCTCTGGGCGCTCGCAGCAGAGAGCGCCCGCAAGAGCGCCAATAAAGCGACCGGCAGCGTAAGCGTAGTGAAATCCCGGACCGGCAGATCGTGCGTACATTAAAATCGCTCCCGGCGACCATTTTCGGCGCTCGCCTGTTTAGACGCATTCCAAGAAGGGAGGTGATTTCCCGTGACGATAATCGATGGCCGGCGACGAAAGCAAATTCATTTTGGTTTTCTTCGTGCGGCGCTTTGCAGGCTTTCCACGGCGGTTTCAATTGCCGCGCCGTAACGGCCCCGGCGCTGTCATAACTTCTGTGAGAGTCCCAAATAATAGCCGCGCCGTGCGCCAAATTGCGGAGCAAACACTCCGATGCCGGTGCCGTCGCGAAGCTCATAAATTTGGTCGAAGAGGTTGACCACATCGAAACGCACGGTCGCTGGCTTGAAATCCGGCGACCACCGGAAATCCTGCGCTATGCCTGCATTCACCACGGCATAGGGCGTGGTGTGCAGCGAGTTCGGCACAAAATCTGGCAATTCGCCGGAACGCAAGCCGCTGCCGTAGATCAAGTCGGCGGTGAATAACGTATCATGCCAACGATAGGAGGCGCCGGCCGAGCCGGTCATGCGCTGCATGTCGTCGGTATAATGATAATGGGTGAGCAGATAGGCGTATTCGTCGGCGTCAAAGAGATATTGGTTCGATTCCGGACCTATAGCTCTTGAGATATTGTAGGCGAAATTCGCATATGCGTTGAAGTTGCCGTTGGTGTATTTGAGCTTGAACTCGCCGCCCTCGCTATAACCGCGCGCCCAGTTGAACTGCGTCAGCACCACGGCCTGGCCGAATTGGCCGTCATCGATCATGTCGCGGGCCATTTTGTAATAGGCGTCGAGCCCCATCGAGAGCCCGGGCAATAGCGTCTGATCCCATCCGACGTCGAAATAGTGCGCGCGCTCCGGCTTGACCGGATCGGCGATCGCGACCTCCGGCTGATTGGTCGTGTTGGCAAATAGAGCGATGTTGGATTGCGTGGCCTGCGCCTGATAAGGCGGCGTGAAATAGCGCGCGTAACCGGCGTGGATGGTGGTGCCCTCGACGGGCTTATAGACCAGCGCAGCGCGTGGACTGAACTGATTGGCGTCGACAAATTGATAGAGCTGGTCGAAGCGAAGGCCGGCATTCAACGTGAGCTGGTTCGTTATTTGCCATTCATCCTGAACGTAAGTGCCGATATTCCACCCAAGCAGCGATGTCTTGTCGGTGACGTTGAAGGCCGGCCCTGTGACAGCGCCAATATCGCCGGGCATGACGGTTGAAATATTGCTGACATTGGTTTGCTCTCCACTTGCAGAAAAACCCGCCCGAAGCGTGTTGCGATTATCGACGATATAAGATGTGTCGAACTGGGCGCCGCTCAACGTGCTCTGCCGGATGACGTCGGATGCTACATCGTTGAACACCATGTCGCCGAATATGTCGGGAAGGAAATGAACTTCGGCGTAGCGCGAGAACAAAGCAAATTGTGCGTCTCCGTCGGTCCCCTTCTTTTGCAAGGAGGCGATCGTAAAGGCGTAGGTGTCGCGCTCGTTTTCATTCAGCAACGCGGAATCGAAACTTGCGGGTTGTTGAGGGGAGGGAAAATCGCCGAGAGGCGTTTGATTGGGAACATTGGGAATTTGGAAGGTCGCGTACGACAGGCCGGAGATCAGGCTGAACCGCGTCGAATCGTCGAGTAAGGTCGACAGATAGCCGAGGAACTTGCCTTGCGCCGTCTGATCGTGGATCGCGTTAAGTCCGGGCGTTGCGCTCTCAATGCCGAGATCGTTCCAGTTGCCCTGCCCGGCCACGAAATATTCCGTTTTGCCGAAGCTGCCGCCGTAATCGAAGCTCGGCATGATCGTCTGCCGGCTGCCGCCGTAAATGCCGATATCGCCGCCCGGCGTGGCAAATGCTCGCGTGGTGATGTTGAAAACGCCAGCGGTACGCAGCCCATACTCGGCCGGCAACGCGCCGGTCAGGAACTGCATATTGCCAATGAAGCTCGTGGCCAGATACGCGCCGAGCCCCGATACGCCTTCGGGCAGCACGACGCCGTTGATCCTGATTTGCGCGTTGGCATATTCGCCCCTGATGTGAAAGTTCGGATTGGACACCGCGGAATCGTAGGACACACCCGGAATTTGCAGGATGAGCTTGTCGATCGGCGTGTTCTCGCCCTGCGGCAAGTCGAGAATTGAAGCGCGTGTCATCGTATAGGTGCTGGCGCCAAAGCTCGGCAGCAAATTGTTTCGGGCCTCATCCATGCTGTGCATGGTTTTATCTAAAGCCTGCTGTGCCGCCGTTACGGGATTCTCGACGGGCGTAACCGGCGGCAATCGCGGGGCCGGATGCGGTTGCGCTTTCGGTTTACTCTTCGGCGCGCTGACCACAATTTGCGGCAGGCGTGTTTGACTGACCGGCGAACCTTCGGACTTTGATTGTGGTTCGACCAGTGCGGCGACAGGTGGCGCCTGTTGAGCTTGCTGCGCTTGCTGCTGCGGCTCCGCAGTCGATTGCTCTTTTTGTTGCTGCTGCGCCTCGACGCGCGAAGCGAAGGCAACGACCGCGAAAATGGCCAAGGCGCTCGCAAAAGCGGAGCAAAAAAGCTGATAACAACAAGTGTTGCGCATCGACGATCGCAGCATCGCTGATCGGCCAAAAATAGAATGTTTCTAAAGAGTTAGATCGGCCCCTTGATCGGTGTACGAGTGAGTCCTGCTC
>JBAPZR010000217.1:0-2534 GCA_049285335.1 Xanthobacteraceae bacterium
GTTGCAAAGAGCAGCACCAGCGGCAGTGCGAAAAAGGAGAGTCGGCCGAATGTCCTCGTGTCGATCCTCGCGCGATGAATGTGATAGCTGGCACTTTGGTCTGAAAAAGTGAATTTCCGTGATGAACATCACGTTTGTAGTTTTGGCTTTTGTTAGTTTCGACAAGGAATGTGATGGCTGACACAAAGCTTCTGTGATGAACATCACATCGGTGGAATTGGCAATTCAAGTAGGGAGGGAAACAAATGACCAAGCTCCGATCTGCTTTCGTCGCCCTCGTCGCACTTCTGCTTTTACCAGCCCCCGCGCATCCACAAGCCGTTGCCCGTTCCTACAGTGCCGAGTTTTACGTAGAAGGCTGCAAGGATTTTCTTGCGGGCAACTCCAGTTTCTTCGCCGGGCGATGCATCGGGGCCCTCGAGGTTCTCGACGCATTGAATGACGACACCAAACTGTTTTGTCCTCCTAAAGACGCGACCAACCTGCAAAGGGCGCAAGTTGTAGTCAATTATATCGAAACGCAGCCGGACCGGAAGAATGCTGACTTTAGGCTTGTTGCCAATCAGGCAATGGCAAAAGCCTGGCCGTGCAAGAAGTAATCGGGCATCACAGCGCGTGGAGGCTGCATCAACGGATACCGCGGACGTTAGGCGGATCGCGGCCAACGTGGCGAAGCTGCCGGGCCGTTGCGGAAGAGATAGCGTGCGGCGCCGGCCGCGGTCAGTAGCACTTTGCTAACCAAACTTGGCTAGACCCCTCAAACTCAGGAGTTGGAGGGTTGGTATGCCTCATGTAGCGCCGGTTTGGGAAGGCCGCACCTATTTTTGTCCGCAGTGCGGGGCTCTTTATTCGGCGAGGCTTTCACGGCTTCCCAGGATCAAAAACAGCACAGCAACACCAAAATGTGTTGTCTGCTTAAACAATCACGGACAAGTGGAATATAATCGTCCCATCTTCAAACTCGTTCAACGACCTGAAGATGCCTAATCGACGGCAAGCGGCGCTGGCCGTACTCTCTCTACTCCCCAAGCACTCGCCGCCGATGCTCCTCGCGCATTTCGTCGGCGATACTCGTCCGTGATAGGCGCACCAACTCGGCAAATGGCGCGTTCGGTCGGCACGATCGACAAGACAGCGCGGGAATGAGGCTTGTTACCGCCGCATCGCGGTGACGGTCAAGCGTGCGCAAGTCAATTGCGTTGATCGTTCGGCAAGCTGGACAGCGTATCCACAGAAACCAATACTGCGCTGCAATGGCCGCGCCGATTGTCGGCGAGAACAACATCGGCATTCGCCGGGCTTGGCGCTCGTTCCAGGCAGCGATGAGCCGGCTAGCATCCTCAAGCACTTGCGCTTCGGTCGCGCGCCTACTGGCCGCTTCCTTCTCCGCAGCTTGGCGGCGCTGATCTTCCATCTTGCGGCGGTTGAAGCCCATTTCGCTCGCGTTCTGAATGCGATGCACAATGTCATTCAGTGGTAACCACTGAAATGTAAGTGTATCGATAGTTGCTTCTACCTGTAAAAAACTTTCACTGCAGCGATAAGCCAAGTAGTGCGGGAGGCGCAAAGATGGCCGATATCGGATTTTCCCCCCATGTCATCGCATGTCCGTCTTGTCCTAAATGCGGCGCACGAATGTTATTGATCCGCATCTTTCCGGATCAACCTGGTTACGACCAGCGCACCTACGAGTGCCCGCGTTGCGACCACGAGGTGACGGAAATCATGGAATTTAAGCGAGCCAGCTAAAATGATGCCTTTGAACGAAGACGATATGGAAGTGCTTCTAATGCGTTTGCCCGAGAGTGACATTCGGCCGATAACACCAGTCACATTTACTCAACGGCTTGCGTCGTCACCGGCCGCACTCGCATTCGCCATCGCAATGGTCCCGGCGTTAGTGATTCTTGCTGCGGGCGCCTTGGCGAACGTCGTCGGTGATTGATGTCGCGCCGGCGGACTGTGGCAAATATTGCTAAGGTGCCGGAGACTTGGACGTCTTAAAGCCGTAGCTCTCCATGAGCCAGCACGAGGAAAGCTATCAAGTTAGTTTTCCGCCGCCATCAGATGACGGCGGGGAGATACGCGAACTGCTTGAGGATGCCGGGTACACAATTGCTCCCCTTCGACGGTTACGGCTCGAAATTATTTCCGGGGCGTGGATAATTGTTTGGTCCTGGTCGGGGTCGTCCTGAGCATTGTCAGGTGGCTGTGAAACGAAACCCGGGCGCGGCTTTTCGGCCACTACGATCTTGTTGTCACTGTCATTGATGTTGGATATAAGCCGCCGCGCGAGGGTGCATTGGGTGGGGGAGTTTATGCAGATGCAGCTGTTCAAGAGCAAAACCCGTCGAGGAGCAGAAAAGCCGCCCAGAAACGGCAAAGCCGATGCGCCCAGCGTCGAACTGGACGGCAAGTTTTACCGGCCCAGCGAAAAAGAGCCGTTCATGAACGAGCGCCAGCGGGAGTACTTCCGGCTGAAACTGCTCGACTGGCGGGAAGACATCCTCAAGGAGGTCAAGGAGACGCTCCAG
>JBAPZR010000218.1:0-2679 GCA_049285335.1 Xanthobacteraceae bacterium
TACTCGAAGCGATCGACGCCGAGGTGACGCTGGATAAGCACTAGCTGGCCGGCCTCAGATAGCCGTCGAGCTTCGGCGGCGATCCTGGCTATCGTCTTGTTTTTGGTGTCACGGCCGAGAGCGCCAATATGATAAGTCACGGCCTCGCCGCGCGCGCCGTGCGCCCCCAACAACCTCAACTGCGCGACAATGTCGTCGGCGCCAATCGGTTCGATCTTGGTCACGTGCGCCACTCTGCTGCGAACGGAATCGAATCGTCCATGTCACCGCCACCGCCCGACTGTGCCGGTGGTGGTGCTGCTGGCTTCGGCTTGGATTTCTTCAGCGGTAGTTGGCCGGACAGCGGCCGGACGCGAATGCAATCGACAGTCTTGCCGCCGAATATTGTTTCAGTGCGGAAGAGCTCGATTGAGCGGCCTCGCCAATTGTCCGAGTCCTCTTCGCCAGTGGCTTTGCAAATTTCTTCCCAAACTGTCGGGCCGAGAACCAAGCCACTTTTCACGCCGGCGAAATACACGACGTACTTCGACTGGGTTTTGTCGTTGTGTTTGATTTCCTCTACCCGGACGCTCTCGACGGTGAAGATCTGCGGCTCGTAGGGAAAGTCTTTTGCTTTGAAGAAGCGTGTTGGGAAGGCATCTGATTTTCGCATTGGCATACTCCATTGAATGCCGGGAAGGCCGGCGCCCACTCGTCTGACGATGAATTCTTGCTTCGGGGGTTTGTGCGGACTGGCAGCGGCGCGGTCGCGCCACGCCTTGTCCTGCAGCGGCAGGTCGGCTATGTGAGGCATCGCGAGACTTTCTCTTTTGCCGGATGAAGGTCGCTAAACGAACGAAGCCGGCGGGGCGCACCACCCTCGCCGGCTTTTTCATTGAACTTATCGATCTCGTCGCCGAAGACATCCCAGTCAGGGCGACGTTGCCGCGCGAACAACTCGATCTTCGGCACATCCGGATAGGCGCGCTCGACGATCTCATAAACTTCGTCGGGCTTGCGGCTGTGCTCGCGGCGCGGCGCGGCGATAACGGATAACGGTCGATCGGCCGGCTTCGGCGCACGGAATCGCCCGCGGCGACCAATCAGTAGATGTTCATGCTGATTCCGACACCAGAACCCGGTGCCGATTCTGTCTTTCACCCAGACGAGGTTGCTGGAGTAAGTGAAACCCCATGCGGCAATGACGTCGAACGCTTGTTGCAGGAACGGCGCCGTGACCCACAGCAGCAACATCGAGTCACGTGCTGCGATATCGGCGACCGGCAGATTGCAGATATCGGCCAGCGTCATCGTGCCATAGTGGTTGCTGGCCGCGCGGCTTGACCCGGTCGCCTCGCTATAGACTTTGAATCGCCACGGCGGGTCCGCAAGCACTACCGCGTAATAGGCACGGGGCGGATCGCGAAACGCAGTCATGCGGCACCGCCTTTCGGGCGGCGGTCCAAGAACGGCGGAATCTCAAGGTCGTCGAGAATCGGATTCGCCGGCCAACACGGCTTCCAAGCACTGCGCGTTATCTCGGTGAGTGGCGGCGGCGACAGATCAACATTGGGCGCATTCGGAAACTTATAGCCGCCAAGGATGTTGATCGGCGGATCGTCCGGCTTGATCGGACAGTCCCGATCGCCGCGTTGCCTGGCCGCCTCAATACGGTTGTAAGCGCCGCCTTCCCATTTGCAGTTCGGCCCGTCCGGGACGGTCGCGCAATGGAAGGCGCTAGGGCCGGGATCCGGACCGGCCACGATACGCCACCCCCGACCGTACGAAGGGCGGGAAATAGTGCCCGGTTTTATTGGGTTTCCGAGGCCATCGCGTGCGATTCCCGATGCCCCGGGTCGAAACCTGGGTCGAAAAGTCGAAAAGTAGGCTATTTCGCCGGTATTCGGCCGAGCACTTCGGACGTCGGCAGAATCGTCGATTGGACTGACTGCCTTCCGGCTTCTCGTTCTCACAGACGAGGCAGCGCGTGAGATAGAAGCTCGAATAACATCCCTTGGTGCAGAACGCTTTGTGCAGGTTCGACACCGGCGCCTTGAGCTTCATTCGGCATTTCAAATTCCGGCAGTAGTGGCGCAGCTCTTGTTTCATGGCCGCACCGGTCACGCTGCGTCGTCGGGCATGCTGGCCGGGCCGCCGATGATTTCGAGGTAGCCGGCGCGGACGATTTGCCAGAATGTGTGAACCGAGCAGTCGCCCAACATCCGCCTGGCCTGCCGCACTGAGACAATGCGGGGCTCGGTCCCGGTCTTCGGTGGCGGCGGTGACGGCGGTTTTGAATAATCGACGCGCGGTGCCGCGGCGACATAATCGTCGATACTTTGGACGACGACCCAACGTTTACCGGAATATCTTTTAGCAACAGTGGTGGCCATAGCGACCTCGTTGGCGAGAACGAGGCGCGCATAGCAGCACGCACCCGCTCTCATGTGAGAACAGGGTACGTGCTGGGGTGAAGCTGTTAGCTTTGCTCGGAGAGAAGCACCACTGCACGAAACCGGTGACCGCAACGAGTGCGGGCCGGGACGAACGCGTTAGCCCGAGCCGTTAGGCCAAGGCGCTAACAAGTTCGTCCATAAATCCCATCTGCAGATTCGCGCAAGCAAAACCGTAACGGACCCGAATCGTAAGTGCGCGGCAGCAAAGCCACAGTGCTGAAGAAAATACACCATGGAATGACAC
>JBAPZR010000219.1:0-7585 GCA_049285335.1 Xanthobacteraceae bacterium
CAAATATCTCGCTCCAATAAGGATTAAGCCGACCGCCGCCATAATAAGGAACCCCAAAGCCCGGTACGTAATCCGGATTGGGGCTGGGCCGTTTGCTGTGCAGTCCGTAGGGGGATGATGCGCCGCAGAGCTGGCCTAATGCATGCAGTTGTAATTGAATGAGGCGATCCAACGCGCGAGACAAAACCGACCGAGCGACAGTTCAAGTGATCAAGCATGCATTTGAGGCAGCCGGCATCGAGTTCATCGACGAGAACGGCGGCGGCCCTGGTGTCCGGCTGAAAAAGCGACCGCAGAAGAGAAACCCGTAATCGAAAATTTACAACGCGAAACGGTCTTTGTCGGCGAGAGCCCGGCTGCTTAAGATAGACAGCGCGACTTAAGCAGCGCGGGGTCGCACATCTCGCGCGATTGCTTCTCCACTTTCCATTCGCGTTTTCGTGAGATCGTGCAGGGCCTGTAAGTTCATCCAAAACTCGGGGCTGGTGTCAAAGAAGCGCGCCAAGCGCAACGCAGTGTCTGCTGTTACTGCCCGTTCCTCCTTCACGATCGCACCTATGCGCGTCGCAGGAACTCGCAAAGCGATCGCCAAGGCATTGACGGACATCCCCAGTGGCTTAAGGAATTCCTCATCTAGTACCTTGCCGGGATGGGTGGTCACACGGTTGGGGGTCGCAACGGCTCTAATGGTAGTCGACGATTTCGACATCGGCCGGTCCTTCTTTGGTCCAAGTGAAGCAAATGCGCCACTGATCATTAATGCGGATGGAGTGCTGCCCCCGACGGCTGCCGGTCAATGCCTCTAGCCGGTTGGCTGGTGGTGCGCGCAGGTCGCTGAGTTCCCGCGCCGCATGAAGCATGTCGAGTTTTCGCGTCGCCTGCTTTTCTATTCCGCTGAAACGCTTGACGAACTGGCCCATCCACAGGCGTTCGCAAGCGCGATCGCGAAATGACCTGATCATATGATGGTCAAGAATATACCGTCAGTAGTGATACGTCAAGCGTACAACGCGTCGCGTCAAAATCGAAAGCGAATAATCCCAGTAAACTCCCGCAAGGGTTGCAATGATCCCCCATTTTGGCAGAACGAACCCAATTTTTTTAACGACTTCAACACCTCAGTGAAGGAGCGCAGGTGGGCGGCCAGCGCGGTGAGCCGCAATTCCTTGTAATGTAATCTCGCCGCAGCTTCTTCTCCCAAGCGAGAGCGTGGGCGATCATCGTATTGCGACGTCCACCCGAGCTTGGTCTGGACGGCATCAGAGCCTGCGATGATCCGGGCCGGATCGCCCGCTCGGCGCGGCGCGATAATCTCCGCGAGACACGCAAGTTCAATTTTCTCATCAATCGAAAGCAGGTCCACAACGATGTTTTCAAAGAGCCCTGCGCTGGGACGCAGTGCTGCGGCCATTTGCCAAACTATCGCTCACGCGGTCGTCGTCCTGATCGAACAATTCACACAGAATTTTCAAGAACAGGCTTGCCGAGCGGACGTCTCCTTTGGCGCCTTTCACGCCGTGGACAAATACGTTGGCTGCTGGCAAGGACAGTCGGTGGAGCGTCTCGCCCTCGCGAATCGTAACCCTTTTTCCCACGACCTGCTCAAGAAGCTCGGTCTGTAGGTCGCGGCGGCCCTTTGGACGCCCTGGACATGCAACCAAGAAACAAACTGTGGAGGACGCACTTCGATTGATGATCAGAATGCGGCGGCAACATGAAGTCGACGCCGCCTTCGGCAGATACCGCTGGCGTGGCGACCTCGCTCGCAGCCGCACAGGGCGAGGAGCCAGATCGCCGACTCGACCATTTCCGACATGGTGCGGGGGGCCTCATCTACGACCGCTCCTGATGGAAGCTCCTTGCATCGCGCGGCCGCGGCCGCTTACCAAAAGGCCTAATAGTCCCCAGCTCCGCGGGCTGGTGCGCTTGTCACATCGATCGAACCCGATCAGGCCAACTTAGCCGCGTGCCGGCAGGCACGGCACCTCACCGACCCGCTCCACGAGACCCGCCAGCTCGGCGCCTGTCGGCAGGCTTGCGTTTTTGGCGGCTAGGCCATAAATATGGTTATAATGTTTTATGGTAAGGTACGATGAAGACCACCATCGAGGTTCCCGACGCGCTCTACCGCCGCGCCAAATCGGAGGCGGCGCTGCGTGGCCGCAAGCTCAAGGACCTGGTCGAGGAAGGGTTGCGGCTCGTACTCGAAACACGACGCGAATCGCGACGACGCCAGAGTCTTGCCAGCTTGATGAAGGGCGCGTGCGGAGCGGTAGATTCTGGTATTGCCGACCTCGCATCTAATCCTGAGCACCTCAAGGACTTCGGCCGCAATGCGGCGCGCGATCGTTGATACGGGACCGTTGGTCGCGTTCCTCGATCGGGCGGAACAACATCACCGCTGGGTCGTCGAGCAGGTCGAGGACTTGGAAGCGCCATTGCTTGTCTGTGAACCGGTGCTAGCCGAAGCGATGCATCTGCTCGCAGGGTTTTCAAGGGGACAAGATGCATTGTTCGGACTTCTCGAAAATGGGGCGCTAAGGATCGCGTTCCGTATCGAGGACCACGTTCCGGCCCTCCGCAAGTTGCATCAGAAATATCGGGACAGACCGATGTCGCTCGCCGATGCGTGCATCGTGCGGATGACCGAAATCTACCAGCAGTATACCGTGCTGACGCTCGATTCCGATTTCACGATCTATCGCAAACATGGGCGTGAGCCGCTTGCGCTCATTTTCCCAGCGCCGGGATAGTCGTGATGAGCTCGACCTACGCCTCTTGGATACACGGACCTCCACGGGGAGCGACGAGTCGCGCAGCTTACAGCCATTCGGCGATCGCGAGTTTAGCCGTGGCAGAGGCGTAGTTCTCATTCAGTCATAACATGGCTGTCGCGAAAAACAGTCTTAGCCCTTCACGGGCAAAATCCAACTTGCGCTAAAGAACTTCAAATGATGCTGGTCGATGCTAACATCCTGGTCTGCCGCGGCTTCTTCTCCCAAGCGAGAGCATGAGCGACGATGGTGGCGAGATCATCGTACTGTGGCGTCCACCCGAGCTTCATGCGGACGGCATCAGAGGCTGCGACGATCTGGGCCGGATCGCCCACTCGGCGCGGTGCGAGCTCGACTTTAAAGTCGACGCCGGAAACGCGCTTGACCATCTCAGTGACCTCGCGCACCGAGAAACCATGACCATAGCCGCAATTCAGCGTCACTGAAGGCCCACCAGCGCGCAAATAGCGCAGCGCGTCCGAATGTCCCCGGACGAGGTCGCTGACGTGGATGTAATCGCGAATACAAGTGCCGTCCGGCGTCGGATAATCGGTGCCGTAGATGTCGAGCTTGGCGCGAAGCCCGAGCGCCGTCTCGACGGCGACCTTGACAAGCTGGGTGGCGTTGTTCGTCGACTGGCCAGTGCGACAGCGCGGATCGGCGCCGGCGACATTAAAGTAGCGCAAGATGACGTGATGCAGATCATGCGCCGTGCCAGCGTCGCGCAGCATGATTTCCGTCATCAGCTTGGACCAGCCATAGGGCGAGATCGGCGCAACCGGCGTGTCCTCCGTCACCGGCACTTGCGCCGGATTGCCATAGACCGCACAGGTCGATGAAAAGATGAATTGAGAGACATCGTTTTTGATGGCAGCTTCGATCAGCGCGCGCGAATTGACTGTGTTGTTTTTGTAGTAACCGAGCGGATCCTTGACTGAATCCGGCACCACAAGCGAGGCTGCGAAATGGATGATGGAATTAACGTTGTGCTCACGGATAACCTCAGCCACCAATTTTTGATCGCCGGTTTCGCCGACGATAAGCGGCACGCCTTCAGGGACGGCCCAGTCGAATCCGGTCGACAGATTGTCAAGGACAACGACGGGTTCACCAGCGTCGGTCAGTTCATGGACCATGTGGCTGCCGATATAGCCGGCACCGCCAGTTACAAGAATTGACATGGAGCTCGGGCCAAGGAGGTGGATTGCTCAGTACAGATAGCTGATTGTCGGAACGAAGCCAACTTGTGAATGGGGCGCCATCAATTGGGTCCCCGCAGCCCCGAGCGAGAAGCTATTGGATTTAGTCGTCGCGACCGATCGTCTTTTTCGAAATTCTGGACGACATCCAGCTAATTTCAATTTGGCGACTGTTTTGCTTCCGCTCTGGCGAAAGAAACGTCAGCCCCATTGCTGTTCAAAGGGAACGATTTTGAGCGCACAGATGGCGGTAGCGCCGTATTAACAAGATTTGGCCTATGGTCCGGTTCGTCGTACGGTCATCCTTGACGAGGTCGTGAAAGCATTCGCGGACGCAAAATGTTACAAGCCATCTCACCGGCGCTGATAGGCTGCACGAGCGCCCCTGTAAGTGTGTAAGCGAACGGTTGACATTAAACAGCAATTAGCTTACATTACGAAATGTGATCAGGAGCTTCAAAAGCAAGGGTCTTGCCGAGCTCTGGGAGAAAGGACGCACAGGGAAGATTGATGCCAAGATGCAGGAACGCATTTTGCGTCGTCTGGACCGTCTGGACGTCATCGTTCGCCCCGAAGAGATGAACGTCCCCGGGTTTGATTTTCATCCTTTGCGAGGCCTCAAACCACCGCGCTATTCAGTGCACGTGAATGGGCCGTGGTGCATCACGTTCGAATTCGAAGACGGCGACGCCTGCCGCGTGGATTTCGAGCAATATCACTGAGGAAATCACTCTATGGTTCATACCGCCAAGCGGAATTCGAATCGGTGTCCGACCCATCCTGGTGCTTTACTGCGGGAGGATGTCATTCCGGCCACCGGCAGGACAAAAGTCGAGATTGCACAACTTCTCGGCATCTCCCGCCAACACCTCTACGATATTTTGCGCGAGCGCAAACCGGTGTCTCCTGCCGTGGCAGTTCGCCTCGGAAAATTATTCGGCGATGGCGCCGGGGTTTGGGTACGCACGCAAGCAGCTTACGATACTTGGAACGCCGAGCGCGAGGAAGATGTCAGCAAGATTCCCACCCTCCGCGCCAAAGCGGCGTAGGCCTTGCGCAATCCAGCTATCGATCACGGCGCAAAAACGATCGACACGTGTTGCCGATGACATCTCGTTCGAAGCGCCGCTCAATGCCAAAGCTTTTATCGTCTCGCGACAAGGTCCGAGCTCATCGTAAGCGGTTGCGCGCGCGAGGGCTACGGCCGATTCAGGTTTGGGTACCCGACACGCGCACCGCGGCGTTTCAGGTTGAAGCCCATCGCCAGTCGCAGCTAGTCGCGCAAAGCCCGCACGCACGACGGGACCAGGATTTTATTGATGCGATTTCACCGCAACCAGGTGACTGATTGAAACGTGGAGAAATATGGACGGTCGCCGGGGCTAAGGATTACGCCGGTAAGCCGCGGCCTGCGGTCATTCTACAGGATGACCGCTTCGACGCCACCAAATCCATCACGATTTGCGTCATGACAACCGATCCCGCTGAGGCGCCGTTGTTTCGCGTTCCCATTGCGCCGAACGAACGCAACGGTCTCAATGCTCTTTCGCGACTCATGGTCGATAAGATCACCACAGTTCCAAAAAATAGGCCCGGACAACGTGTCGGCCATCTTGATGCGAAAGATTTAGAGCGCGTCGATCAGGCCATCCTTATTTTTCTGGGCTTGGGCGGCTAGCGGATCGTCCGCAGTTTATTGTCGCGCGACTCTGGTCGGGCATTCGAAGTTGCCGGCATCGAGTTCATCGACGAGAATGGCGGTGGTCCTGGCGTTAGACTCCGAAAGCGGCAACACGAAAAGAGCTAGAGCGCAGCCACGCGGCACGAACCATCGCCGGCAACCTTCGGCGCGACCGCAGCATCGCACCTGCACGTCGAGCCGATGCGCATGACCGGGCATTGCCCTCCAGTGCGAGCATAAAATCGTACACCTCGGCACCCTGGACGCTAGCCAGGCTGCCGAAGGCTTTGACTTTTCGGGGCCAAATTACTTATAGAACGGATCACGAACGTGCTGCTACCACAGAAGCGAGTTAATAATGACAAGTTCTGACGGGAGCCCGCAGCGGATCGACCGCCCAGCGGCCAACTTCGCTGGGCCCGAAGCCGGCGCGGGCCAGGAAACAGTGAGTGCTCGCTCCGCGGCTATCGTGGCCGCCATTGGAGGCCTTGGCGCAACATTGCATGCGTCTTCGCTCTATAATGCCAAGCTACCGCAAGACGTACGCAAAGTTGCGGCCAACATCCTCATCAAAGTCATCGACCTCATCATGGAACTCTATCCGAAGAATCCGGAATGGGTCATCACACTGGACCAGCTCCTCTATGGCTTAAAGGATCTGGATCGCGGCAAACCCAACGTCTTATTCGAACCGGTCAAATTGGACAATCGGCCGCCGAATACTATTGCCGACGTGATCTTCCGCGCGATTCCGGCGGCGGCGATGACGTGTCTTATGAGGAAAGATGGAATTAAACGCGCCGAAGCAGCCGAGACGATTGCCCGAAAGCTTCGCAAGCTGGGTTATAAAGATCGTTCGGGCGCAGCAATCAAAACTGCCCAGATCGCGCAATGGCGCGAGGAAGCCATGGCGCGACGGCCTAAGGAGCAACTTGCGGCCCGGCGGTACCGGGATGCGCTGAACGAGGTCAAAGGCATGACACCGGAGGAAGCAGTCACTTACCTTCTGGCCTCGCTGCCGAATTTGCCGCCGCCGCATTTTCCACAAAACCCCCTCTCATAGCCGGGCTGAATTCGCTCCATCTTGGGTCTCCATACAACGTCAGGAGACTAAGATGTCTGACTCCGAAGCCAGCGAGAACGCTACGCCGTTGGTAGATCCTGTGCTCTCGCCGATCGAGAATGGTCGCCCGATTGCCGCCATCGCATTTTCCACAAAGCCCCCGCTCTTAGCCGGACGGAAACTGCTCCATCTTGGTCTCGTACTCAATCAAGGAGATTAAGATGTCTGACCTCAAACCTTCTAACAGTGCTGTGCCGGCGGCAGATTCCGTGCCGTCGCCGGTCGCGAATGATCGCTGGCCCAGCGAAATAGGCGATGCGAATCGGCGACTTGAAATGATGCCGCCGGATCGACTCATCGCCGATCAGCGCAACGCACGCACCCACTCGCAACGCCAGATTGGGCAGATTGCTCAAAGTATCGAACGCTTCGGGTTTGTTAGTCCTGTTCTGATCGACGGGGCAAACCGGATTATCGCCGGTCATGGCCGGGTCGAAGCGGCCAAGCGGCTGGGTCTCGATTTAGTTCCCGTTCTGCGAATCACCCATCTCTCAGCCGCCGAGCGCAAGGCCTATGCCTTAGCGGACAATCGGCTCGCCGAATTGGCCGGCTGGGACGGTGAGATCCTCGCCATCGAGCTGCAGGTACTGCGTGAGCTTGATTTCGATCTCACAGCGATCGGATTTGAGCTCAACGATGTCGATATTGTCGGCAATGACGCCGAGCAGATTGTCAGCATTAACAGGACTGCTGCGAAACCCGACCGCGGCGCCGGCATCTCAGATCGCCCGGTCAGCCGCGCCGGCGATCTATGGCTGCTCGGCGGACATCAGCTCCAATGCGGCATTGGCACGAATGACTCCTACGC
>JBAPZR010000220.1:0-2945 GCA_049285335.1 Xanthobacteraceae bacterium
GGCCAAGGTCCGTGATCTGTTGTTGTGACGCGGTCTCCTTCTTCGTCGAAACGTCAAGCGCGGCGTTCAGCGCGACGAGCTGCTCGCGCAGCGCCGCGATCTGCCGATTGAGCGTGTCGACTGCAGTTTGCGCCTCCGCGGAAATGTCCTTCTGACTTTCGAGTTGGCCAGAAAGATTTTGGACTTGACCGGAGAGGTCGTTGACCTTTCCTTGCGCAGTCGCCGCGTTGGCGGCGGCGCCCTCGTAAAGGCCCTTGTACTTTTCGCGTTCGCTCTCGG
The DNA here is from genome assembly GCA_049285335.1 of Xanthobacteraceae bacterium. Taxonomy (GTDB): domain Bacteria; phylum Pseudomonadota; class Alphaproteobacteria; order Rhizobiales; family Xanthobacteraceae; genus BOG-931. The sequence goes on from JBAPZR010000220.1 coordinate 280, forward strand.
CGCCGGTAAGCGACGCCTGCATTTGACCCAGCTGTTTTTCGAGATTGGTCTTGCTGGTCTTTTCCATCGATAGCAGGTCGGTCAGCTGAGCGATTTGAACATTGAGGCGTCGCAGCGCCGTGTCCTTACCTTGCACTTCCTGCTGCAGGTAGAACTGAACAATAACGAAAATACTCAGCAGAAAAATGATGCTGAGGATCAGCGTCGATAACGCATCGACGAATCCCGGCCAGTAGTTCATCGCGCTTTCGCCGCGGCCGCGGCGTATCCGTGCGAGCGCCATGATCTTGCTAGCTGCCTTTCACCATCGGGCTGGAGCAAACGAACCCGAAGGCCATTCCTATACCACATCGGGGGTAAAGCGGACATCGGTCCTTTCCTCCCGTGAAAATGTCGCCAACAGTGCGGGGTGATGCGATGTCCACTTTTGGAGGCAGAGCGGACAACTAAACACGGTCCCAACGCTTTGGCTGGCCCGGCAATCGCCATGTCCATTCGCCGTTCGAGCCGTCTTTCTTGGGGATGATTTTCAGGGTGCTCTTGGCGCGGAACAGCGTTCGCTCGGCGATGCCGTTGGCCTTAGCGGCTTCCTCAATCTCGTTCTTCGTGACCGAGCCATTAGCGAGAATATCGGCGAGAAAGGTTTTCGCCTCGTCGCGGGCTGTTGGCGATCTGGCTTCGGTTGCCGCCTGCATCGCCTCGGTGGCGGTCACGTCGACGTGCTTGGGGTGCCAGATGATATGCGGCGCGTGGATTGTTTGATCGGTTTTCGGATCGCGCCCCACTTCCCGCACACCAAAACTATAGGCGAGTGCCTTAGTTGCAGCGGCGAGATTATTTTTCCCGCGCGCGAACAATTTGCATTTGTTCTCAGGATCATCGACGACGGCATAGACATGGCGGGCCGCGGCACCGAAGGCCAAGCTGTCGGAAATGCGGAGCAAAGCATTCGTCACGTCGGTTTTTTTATTGAAGTGCATGATGCCGACGAATGCGACGCGGAGTTCATTGGCAAGGTCGACGAGTGGTCCGAGCACTGCACGAACGTCGGTTGTGCGAAAACTGTCAATTTTACCGGTGCCTAAGTAGGCCGATATTGGGTCGATCAGGACGAGCTTCACGTCTCCGACTTCGGCTATTTTCTCGCGCAGCAACTCCAGATCGGTGCCGAGATTAAACATTCGGTCGCGGTTAGCGGACGCAACAACCATGGTGACAATTTCGACTCGATTAAGGTCGGCGTCGGCGGCGAGGAGCCGCGGGACTACCGTGTCCTCAATACCATCGTCTGCGGTTAGCAGAATCACGTTGCCGAGTGGCGCGAGGCCTTCTCCGCAGGGCCATTCGCTTGCGCGCGTCGTGCGTGCTGCCATGTCGGCTAAGATCTGGCCTTTGCCTTCATCCGGCAGGCCGGCAAGGATCCCGAGCTTCCCGATTGCGAAACGGCTCGGCCAAAGCCATTTGACCGCTGCGAGCTGATACGTGGATGCCCGAGCACTTTTTAGCCGCGGTTGGCTCTTGCCGGCACCGTTCGCTTTGCTTTTTCTTGGCTGCGGATTTGACTGCTTGCCGGCAGGCTCGGTCGTCGCGCTTGTCACTGTGTCGACCTCAGGCGTGCCCGCCATTGCAGGAAAGCTACAACTGCTTGCTTGCGGAGCTCGGCCTTCGTCAGAGGCCGGCGATATTTCGGGCTGGACTGTTCAAATCGTGGCACACGAAAAGCCGTGCCGCCGTTGACATCTTCGATGCCATGTTGGCGCATACGGTCGCATTCGGAAATGCGGCGCCAATTCATGCGGCCGCTCACGACACGACCCTCCCTGCGGCATCGGCGCTTTGCGCAATCCTTGACGACCCCTCCGAAGGCCGCGGCCTATGCTGGCGAAACCTTGGGCGGCCGTCCGAGCACTCCTCGACAGTGAGGCGAGCTCCGGCGGCGAGAGTGCGGATTCGGAGTACTAGAACGGCTTGTCGGTAAATCTCGACGGCTGCATCGGGATTGAATCCGCGCGCAAGCAATTCGCGGCAAGACGTCAGTATGGGAGTTCTACCGCTCGCGACTGTTCCGGCGAGGCGGCAGATGTTAATGCCGGACAATTCGCCGACGAGCACTCGCGATTTGGCGCGTGGAGTAATTGGTCTGGTAAGCATCGGCGATCTCCATTGAGACCGCGCTGGGCTTGCATTGGACCCTGAGTTTGGCCTATTTGGCGGGTGTCCAGACCTACCAACTTGCCTACCCGAGCCCGCGCATCCAACGCGGGTTTCGGTTTTTTAGGCGGCCGCCAAGTCATCACCGATATTGCGGACATGATCGGCGACGAATCTTTCCACGTCGCTGCGGCGGTAGAGGATGCGCCGGCCGATGCCGACATACGGACAACCCTCGCCGCTCTCGCGCTCGTGATCAAGCGTGCGGATTGAGCAGCGCCGATAGTCGGCACACTCGGGACGGTGAATAGATCAGGTCGGGGGCTCATTGTTTGTGCTCTCAATCATGGCGCCGCGTAACGCGGCATGTCATGACTGGGTCACACAAAATCGGTGGTCCTGTCTCGCTCGATATAATCGGCCTAATAAACCGTACGCGCCTTATCTCGGCTCCCTCGGCTCGCACAAGAACTGTTCCCAAGTAATCGAGGCGTTCGCTTCGTGAGGCCAATGAT
>JBAPZR010000221.1:0-6117 GCA_049285335.1 Xanthobacteraceae bacterium
CCGACCTCCGCCGCGACTCGTCTCTCGTGAGCATTTTGCCATCGATCGCCGGCCGTGTTCCTCCTCGCGCGCAAAACTTTATGCGGGTCATGTATAATCACCCTAGTTTGTGCTTGAGGGATACCATGACCGTCAAGATCGACAATACAGAACCTAATGTGTTCCCGGTGATCGAAAAGATCGACGCGAGGGATTCTGGCCGCGACGCAGAAGTGATTTTAGCGACCAGAATTGAGGGCCAATTGATACCTGTAACCGTCAAGCTGAGTTACCGACAGGCTGGAGATTTGTGGGTGCGATTGGAACCGTTTCGATACAGCAAGCGCGGCACAACTTAGCTTGGCCGCCCATCGCCGGCGGCTGCGAATTAGGGAATTAATTAAAATCCTAAAACGTAACGCTACGCGCGCGCAGCAAATGCCATGCGGCTGCGGCGCCGGCGATAAGCTGCTGAACTGCCGTCGTTCCATCACTTCCCTCCCGGGCTGAGAACTACACATCTTACCACGTTTTAGATGGGCCAGGGCGGCGGGAAGCGGCGCCGTCGTCGCCTCACCGCGCCAAATGAATGGCCTTCTGCCATGACAGATTGCTGCGCAAGTAGAGTAGGCCCTCTGTGGCGAAGTAGGGGACGACAGCGCCCATGAAAGCAAAACCGATTACTCCAGCCCCAGCAATCAGGGTTCGCCCGAGTGGTCTGTGGGGTGGTGGTGAGGGCGTAGACACTTTGGGTCTCAATCAGCCTACTCTTGCAACAGGACAAGCAGCTTCGCCATGTTGGCCGCGATCTGGCGGTGATCGCCGGTTGCCGTTTGACGCGGAATCGCCGGATGTTGAACATGGGTGACGCGATGATGATTGGTCGCCGCCGATGCTGTGACCGCGGTACTGAGAACAATTGCAGCGCAAAGCGCGACTTTCTGGACCTTGGAAAATTCTATCTATTGACCTTTTGTTGGCGGGTCTGGAACAACTGCAGCCACACCCTCTGGATTGATGTTGAATGCCAAGAAAGTAAAAGGGTTATCGCTCGCGTTCCCCCACTGATGAACAAGGCCGAACGGTTCATAAATCAAGGAGCCGGGTCCTTTCATTTCCGTCTTGCCATCGACGGTGTTAACGCCCGTTCCGGAGATAATGTAATAGAGAGCCGCTCCTGACCGATGATGTGGAGGGTTGGACGGCATCTCTGCGGGAAAAGTGACGCGTGTCAGGTTGACATCGTAGCTGCCTGGCTTCAGGTCAGAAATTGGTGCCGCCGTGCGATATAGCTCCGTCACCATGGCAGGTTTTGTCTCGACAGGCTGATCTCGATCCGCAACAGGAGCAAGAAGGAAGTGAAGGAAGGTTGATGACTCTTCGCCTCCGGCTTTCAGCGAAGTTGGCTTCCCGGCGGCGATGAACAAACCCTCTCCGGGGTTCAATGTTTTCGTCTCTCCACCAATTGAAATCTCGGTCGATCCCGTCATCTGGTAGAGAATGCTGTCGGCGCTCGTGGCACTGCTCTTCTCTCCCGGTGAAATGGTCACACTCAGTGCTCTGAAAAGGAGCGGTCGGTCCGCCACGCTGGGTAATTTCGTGGCGGCGACAACCGTCCGCGTCACTGCGGGTCGAGCTGGCGGAGTTTGTGCGGCCGCAGAGATAGCAAGGGTCGCTGAGCCTAACATAACGAATCCGATTATCCTGAAACGCATGGTGGCCTCCCTAGTCAAGCATTTCCGAAACTGACGTCTCTCGGTGCACCCGAGTGCTGCACAGAATGATTTGACGCGCATTCATGGCGACGCACAAGCGGTTGTTTCGCGTGCTCTTTGAAGTGGACGGTTTGTTTAATGAGATTGGACAAATCGGCAAAGATCCTTTTGCGATGCTACGCGATTGCTCTCCGTCCTAATCGCACTCGGAGCGATCCTGCGTAACCAGGGCTTCCAGAAAGCAACCGCGCTTTCTTTCTGCGTCGGAATTTGAGTGTCAATTTCTAACCCGACGATGCCTGTTCCGTTCGCGAGATCGCCAAAGCATCTGGCGGTGTTGCGCGCAATATCAAAAACTTCCTTATATATCGGTTTCGGGACGTCGGACTTTGGCTCAGCCAGATGCGCTAAAAATTTGTGGCGAAGATGAATATACGCACCGAGACTAGGGTCTTCGTTACAAGCCTTCCACTGTGCTTCGGCGTTGGCCAGCTTTGCTTCGTCGTCTACTACGGCAGTTCGTACTTTCGCATCTTGCAAGAGCTTGAACGCTCGGTTGGCAGTTAGGTCGTCATCGCGGGTGTCGTTCCGTAGCTAATCAAACCGCTGACATAACTCTCTCGCTCGTACATGGCGGCGAGCGCTCCCACCGCGGGCCTCAAGCGCTCTTGAAGTTAATTTTCTTTGCCGGTCTCTGCGGTTCCAGCATCATGAAATCTGACCCGATTGATGTCGGCCGTCGCACTCACCATCTGCATCCTGTATGCTTAGCGGAAGCGGGAGCCGCGCATGCCGTATATGGAACCTCACGCGATCCATTTGAAGGACGGCGACGAAATCACGTTTCAGTATCTCGGCGCGGCCCTTGTTCTCCAATGGCATAACCTTCCTGAGAAGGTGCAGCAAGAACTCCTGCAGCAGGCGGAATCGGTGGGTGGTCTACCTCCGGTCACTTCGCTGCACGATCAAATTAAGGCACTCATCCGGCGCGCTAAAGACTAGGTCGCAAAGAATGATCGCCAATAAATTCCCGCCGTCACATGAGCTGACGCTGAGGAGGGTAAATGGCAGCGACACTGACGCTCCGTTTGCGACTGAAGTCCAGTCCTTTTTTGCCATCGAGATTCGGCGACCCATGGAGACTGGTGTCGTTCAAATACTGCCGAGGACTTTCCGCGCTCGACTTTCTGTCCCTCGTTGACGCTATGCAACCCGGCGCGTTCCGCAGCGCTGATGTGGACGAACACGTCTTTGCCGCCGTCATCCGGCTGGATGAAGCCAAAACCTTTTTGGCTGTTAAACCACTTTTACGGTTCCTCGCGTCACGTAACCCTTCTTTGCCGCGATCCTGGAACAATTGGACGGCGGAGCACGAATTGCCCGCTTCCCAGCAGTCGGTAATGCCGCTAGCATCCGAGCAGGATCGCGAAACATCCGGGAGGTCCCGGACCCAAGCCGATCTCTCGCACTTGGATCGAAGGATGACGCCCCGGCTGTTCGCAGCAACAGGGAGCGTTTATTATGTGCGACTACAGCCTTGACTTTGTCGCATCGCGTCCAGCGCGCGTGGGCGACAAACTAGTCTCGACCCGATTTCGTAACTCGGCGACCCGCGGTTTTGCCGCAATCGGCGAGCCCAGCGTCGCCGTTTGCCTGCTGCCTGGAACCGAAGTTGCGTTTGAGCGAGACGTTGAATGTGGCGCGGCATTCCGCTTGTTCCACAATCGCAGCCTCAGGCAGACGGTCGCGCGCTTCCGGCAGGTCAATCTAGACCAGCCGACCGCGCATCACGACGCGCTCGAGTTCCCCGACGGGAGGATCGCCTTAGTCACAGGCCTCTGCGAGGGTCAGCACGCAACGGTGCTTCAGCTACCTGCGCAGCCAACGATCGCGGCCGAGGCAAATGCCGAGAAACGCGTTGCCTACGTAGAATGAGAGTTCGAGACAGAGGGCTGCCTTACGAAGCGGCCTACTTTCCACGCGCCAGCCTGTGATCCCTCGCTCGATTAGGTGCGCTGATTTGGTTGATCACGCCTAAATCCAAAGGAAAGACCAAAGATCAGCGGCTCAGAAGGCTGGACCAGAAGTGACCTACCGCTAATGTGGCGAGCGCGGGGTCGGGTCGTTGGTGATGAAGCACTCTGCGCTCGGCGGTGGCTTTCGAGAAACTCCGCTGTCCGCTGCCGGTTATCCCGGGGAATGTTGTAGGAAGAGGACCTTGAATGCCCACGTTCTCCCGCAGTCTTGAACAGTCGCTTCATAGGGCGCTCGCGCTTGCCAACGAGCGCCATCATGAATATACGACGCTGGAGCACCTGCTGCTCGCCCTGATCGAAGATCAGGATGGCGCGGCGGTAATGCGGGCGTGCAACGTCGATTTGGAAAAGCTGCGCCGCAGGTTGGTCGCCTACCTCGAATCCGAGCTCGACAATCTGGTCACCGACGGAGCCGAGGGCTCCAAGCCGACTGCCGGCTTCCAACGCGTAATTCAGCGCGCTGTCATTCACGCGCAATCGTCCGGGCACGAAGAGGTGACCGGCGCGAATGTGCTCGTCGCGATCTTCGCCGAGCGCGAGAGCCATGCCGCCTATTTCCTGCAAGAGCAGGACATGACGCGTTACGACGCGGTCAATTACGTCAGCCACGGGATCGCCAAGCGGCCGGGCGTGTCGGAAGCGCGCCCGGTGCGCGGCGCCGACGAAGACAACGACACCAAGTCCGTCGACGAGACGAAAAAGAAGGGCGATGCGCTCGATGCCTATTGCGTCAACCTCAACAAGAAGACGCGTGAGGGCAAGATAGATCCATTGATCGGCCGTGAGGCTGAGATCAACCGAACGATCCAGGTGTTGTGCCGGCGGCTGAAGAACAATCCGCTTTTCGTCGGCGAGGCTGGGGTCGGCAAGACCGCGATCGCCGAGGGTCTCGCGCGCCGCATCGTCCATGATGAAGTGCCGGACGTGCTGCGCAATGCGACGGTGTTCGCGCTCGACATGGGCACGCTGCTCGCCGGCACGCGCTATCGCGGCGACTTCGAAGAGCGGCTCAAACAGGTGATCAAGGAGCTCGAAGCCTATCCGGGTGCGATCCTGTTCATCGACGAGATCCATACCGTGATCGGCGCTGGCGCGACGACCGGCGGTTCAATGGATGCGTCAAATCTGCTCAAGCCCGCTCTCGCTTCGGGCACTGTGCGCTGCATCGGCTCAACGACCTACAAAGAGTATCGTCAGTATTTCGAGAAGGACCGGGCGCTGGTCCGCCGTTTCCAAAAGATCGACGTCAACGAGCCGACGATCCCCGACGCCATCGAAATCCTCAAAGGGCTCAAGCCCTATTTCGAGGATTATCACAAGCTCAAATACACGAGCGACGCCATCAAGGCGGCGGTCGAGCTCTCCTCGCGCTACATCCACGACCGCAAGCTGCCCGACAAGGCCATCGACGTGATCGACGAGTCGGGCGCGGCGCAAATGTTGCTGCCCGAGAGCAAGCGCAAGCGCACCATCGGGCTCAAGGAGATCGAGACCACGATCGCCACGATGGCGCGCATTCCGCCGAAGGCGGTGTCGAAGGACGACGCCGAGGTCCTGCAGAACCTGCAGGAGACGCTCAAGCGCGTCGTCTATGGCCAGGACAAGGCGATCGAGGCCCTGGCGGCTTCGATCAAGCTTGCCCGCGCCGGCCTGCGCGAGCCGGAAAAGCCGATCGGCTGCTACCTCTTCTCCGGGCCGACAGGCGTCGGCAAGACCGAAGTCGCCAAGCAGCTTGCGGCGGTGCTTGGCGTCGAGCTCATCCGTTTCGATATGTCCGAATATATGGAGCGCCACACCGTGTCGCGGCTGATCGGCGCGCCGCCCGGCTATGTCGGCTTCGACCAGGGAGGGCTCCTCACCGACGGCGTTGACCAGCATCCGCATTGCGTGCTGCTCCTTGACGAAATCGAGAAGGCGCATCCGGACCTGTTCAATGTGCTCTTGCAGATCATGGATCACGGCAAGCTGACCGACCACAGCGGCAAGCAGGTCGACTTCCGACATGTGATCCTGATCATGACCACCAATGCCGGCGCGTCGGATTTGGCGCGCGCCGCCTTCGGCTTCACGCGCACCAAGCGCGAGGGTGACGACCTGGAGGCGATCAACCGGATGTTCGCGCCGGAATTCCGCAACCGGCTCGATGCGATTATCACCTTTGCGCATCTGTCGCCCGAGATCATCGCCATGGTGGTCGAGAAATTCGTGCTGCAGCTCGAGGCGCAGCTTGCCGACCGCGACGTTACCATCGAGCTGAGCGACGAAGCCACGCAATGGCTGATCGCCAACGGCTACGACGAGCTGATGGGCGCGCGGCCGATGGCGCGCGTCATCCAGGAGCACATCAAGAAGGGGCTTGCCGAGGAAGTCCTGTTCGGTCGCCTCAA
>JBAPZR010000222.1:0-3251 GCA_049285335.1 Xanthobacteraceae bacterium
GCTGTGCGACGCTACGATGAGCTCATCGACAGCTATCGACGGCCGCAAGAGGACGAGCCTGATGACCGCTGAAAGGTGCTGTTTGCCGATTGTCGCTTGGCCTGAGCAGGACCGCCTCGCGTGGGAGGCGAGAACGCGCCCCGCCGGTCTTTTCGAACAAAAGGGCGCTGGCGCCGAATGGTCGCCGCGTTCACGAATTAAGACAGCAAAAGGATATGGCCGTTGGCTCTGCTGGCTGGAGCAGAAGGGTCTCCTTGACCCGGCACTTACGCCCGGCGCGCGCGTGACCAAACCGCTCATCGCCGACTACGTCGCAATGCTCTCGGCGAGCTGCGCTCCATACACTGTCGTCTGCCGCTTGCAGGAGCTCTACGACACACTACGCGTTTTAGCACCGGACACGGACTGGCGCTGGCTCGCTGAGCTCTGGATGCGACTTGGTCGTCGTGCTGAGCCTGTCAGGAACAAGCGGGTTCGCCTGCGCCCCACACGCGATCTGGTCGATCTCGGCCGAGGAATGATGAAGTCAGCTGAGCATGTAAAGGGCTGGTCCAGGCGACGACGCGCCGTCGAATACCGCGACGGGCTGATGATTGCTGTCAGGGCATATCGGCCGTTGCGCCTCTCGAACTTTACCTCGATCGTTCTTGGGGTACATCTTGTGCAGCAGCGGGGAGCATGGTGGCTCAAGTTCACTGCGGGTGAGATGAAGGCGAAGCGCCCTTACGAAGTCGCGTTCCCCAGGGCGCTCATTCCAGAGCTTGAGCACTACCTCGCCGTTCATCGGCCCGTGCTGCTCGCCGGGGAGACCGGTCAGCTCAGCCCCAGCACCGATGCGCTGTGGGTCTCAGAGATCGGCACCATGTTGGAAAATGGTGCATTGGCGACGCGTATCCGGAAACATACAAGAAAGGCGTTCGGCGCGTCCCTCCCGCCGCACTGGTTCCGCGACGCGGCGGCAACCTCGATCGCGGAAGAGGATCCACGACATGTTTGTGATGCCCACCACGTTCTTGGCAATACCCGGGCCACGACCGAGAAGTACTACAATCAGGCGCGCAGCCTGGAAGCGTCGCGCCGACACCAAGCTTTGCTGGCGGTTCTTCGCAGCTCCTTGAAAAATCGACGTCGGAGGACCTGATAATGCGCGCCGTGATCTATGCAAGGTTCAGCAGCGAAAACCAGAACGTCTCCTCGATCGCCGATCAGATCGAGATTTGCACACGCTACATCACGAAGAACGGCTGGACCTCGGTCGCCATCTACTCCGACGCGGCGATAAGTGGCGCGAGCCGCTTCCGGCCGGGTTATCAGCAGCTTCTGGTGGATCTTGACCGCGGCCTGTTCGACGTAGTCGTGGTCGAAGCGCTCGATCGACTTGGACGCAAGCTCGCCGATGTCGCCGATCTGCATGATCGCTGCACCTTCTCCGGTATTACCCTCGTCGCCGTCAACGTCGGCGAGATCACAGCCATGCATATCGGCCTGCTCGGGATCATGGCACAACTCTACCTGTCAGATCTCAAGCAAAAGACTTGGCGCGGCCAGCTCGGGCGGCCACTGCAGGGCAAGGTGCCGGGCGGCAAGGCCTATGGCTATGATCTCGTCACCGCCGCGACCGGCGAACGGCAGATCAATCCCGCCGAAGCTGCTATCGTCCAACGGATATTCACTGAATTTGCAAACGGGCAGAGCCCACGCGCGATCGAAGCAGCTCAATGCTGAAGGTATAGCCGGTCCCGACGGTCGCCCCTGGGGCGACACCACAATCCGCGGCCAAGCGGAACGCGGCACCGGGCTCCTGAACAATGCTTTCTATAATGGCCGACTCGAGTGGAACCGCTGCAGTTACGTAAAGGATCCCCGCACCGGCAAGCGCGTCGCGCGTCCCAATCCTCGCGAGAAGTGGGAAATTACCGAGGTGCCGCACTTGCGCATCGTCGATGATGCGCTCTGGCAGCAGGTCAAAGCGCGCCAGAAGCTGTTGCGCTTCGAGATCGGGCGTAACGCGGGGGGCAATGCGCTCAACCGCGTGCACCGACGCCACTTCCTGCTGAGCGGTTTGCTGGTCTGCGGCACATGTGGCGGCGGCTATACCATCGTGGGCCGCGACCGCTACGGCTGCGCGGCGCACCGTTCGAAAGGCACCTGCACGAACGACCTCCTAATAGGCCGTCAGAAACTTGAAGACCGAGTCCTGAGTGGCCTCAAAGAGCGACTGATGGCGCCCGATCTGGTCGCCAGCTTCATTGAGGCCTTCAATAACGAGATGCGCAATCTTGCCATCTCGGCTGAGCGCGAGAGCCTAGTCGTCAAGCGAACGTTCGCGGACATCGAGCGCAAGCTAGCCGCAATCGTACGTGCAATTGAGGATGGCGGGTACAACGCCAGCCTCAAGGCCCGCCTAACCGTGCTCGAGCAGGAGAAGGCCCAGGTGGAAATGCGGCTTCGCACCAGCAAGCCCGCACCGGTGCTCCGACTCCATACCAAGCTGCCCGAGCTCTATCGCAGCAAAATTGATTGCCTAGCCGAGGCGCTAAACGCGCCTGACACGGTGACCGAAGCTGCCGAGATTATGCGCGGCCTTATCGACCGCATTGTCCTGACGCCAGAGGGGGACTTCTTGCGAGCGGAACTGCACGGAGACCTCGCCGTGCTCGCACGCTTCGCCCAAGAAGGCAGGGTTGAATCTACCGGCGATTCAGCCCTGCGATTATCGGTGGTTGCGGGGGAGCGCAACCACCTTTACCGAACTGTGTTGCGATACCATCGGTCGTAGTCTGAGCCCACTCAGTGAAGGAAAGCTGCTCATAACCGCTTGGTTGGAGGTTCGAGTCCTCCGGGGCCCACCACGCAGTCTCATACAAACAGAGATTTCCCCGGTCTCCTACAAATACCCCCGGATTAGCGGGCTTTCGCGGGAGCACTTTGTCTCTGCCGACGATCAGTTGAACGTGACGGGCCTTTTCGACGCAGCTGTCTCTGCCGCGCGAAATCGCGTTTCCCGGAAACAGAGACCGACAGTGGCGGAGACTCGTTCGAATGGCGCTCGAAGAGGCGGCTCGCCATTTGGCGTAAATGAGGCCGAGCCCAGATTGTGTGTGCTCACCCTCGGCTTTTCGTTCCCGCTCATACGCCGTCATGGCCGCTACGCATCAAGGCGCGAAGTACACTCGCTTCGTTGCATCGCAGAGGCGGAGCACATGGCTGTGCGTCTCGCGGATCTGACCGCGAAATACGGCTGATAATCG
>JBAPZR010000223.1:0-4370 GCA_049285335.1 Xanthobacteraceae bacterium
GGCCTGACAAATAGCGCCGGCATCACCATGCTCATGGTTCCGTTCAAAGGCGATTCTGATGGCGCCGCCGCATTGGCTGGAGGTTTTATTGATGCTCACGTCGCTGTGCCGGTGTCCTACAAGAGCCTGGAGGACGCGAAAAAGGTTAGAATACTCGCCGTTGCCGATGCCGCGCGATCGACATTCTATGGAAATCTCCCTACTTTCCGCGAGAATGGCGTCGATTTGGTGATTGGCGCCTTTCATGGCGTTTTCGTCCCCAAAGGGACACCTCAAGCCATCATCGACAGGCTTGCGGATGCGCTCGACGAGACCATGCGCTCCAGAGAAGTGCAGACAAGCATGATTAATGCCGGGGCCGGCTTGGCCTTCATCCGTGATTCAGCAGCCCAAGATTATCTTAGGAATCAAGACGCGACCTACCGCTCGATTATCGACAAATTGGGCCTACGTGTCACCCCCACGAATAATTGACACTGCTGTCGCGCCACCGACCCCACAACATGGCGATGATGCGCGGCTACGTGAAGCCTAGGGCGTGAATGCGCCAACTATCTCGACAACGCCGGATACTCTTCAGCGTGATGCGATCGTGGAGCAAACGGCTTTGGACCGTCGCAGCATTCATTCTGAATGTGAGCAAACGCGAACGTACCGGCTTCTTATGAGCGTGCAATTTTCGAACATCGCGTTGAAATCTGCCTTACCGCCTTGTCCGCATTCCGAATCTTCTGTTTGCCGATGGCAAAAATTCTATCGCGAGTTCCGAAACTGTCACGTCGACAGGCGTTCCGAATACGGTCGTTTGTGCTGAAGAACGACAGCGTGCCCGCATCGGTGACGAGCTGCAATGGCACCACCACGCCGCCGAGCTCGTCCGCCGCGGCCGACGCCCTGAGGTCTTTGGTTATTGGGTCGTCATATTGTTTGATCGGATAACGTCACCCCAGAGCTTAATATCGCGTTTGAGTAACGCTTTAGCAGCTTCCGGTGTCTCTTCGTCACTCGAATATTCATCCATCCCACCCTCAGCGAAGGTCTTTCGTACTTTGGCATCGGTGAGCGCGACACGCAGCGCACTGTTGAGCTTATCGACAATGGGCTGCGGCGTGCTAGCCGGAGCCAGCAGCATGTGCCAAAAGTCAATGTCCAGGTTTTTGTAACCTAGCTCGGTCATCGTTTTCAGTTGCGGCAGGCCGGCAAATCGTTGTCTGCCAATGATCGCGTAAGCTTTGAGTTTTCCGGCGTTGACCAGCGGTCCAGCTACAACAGCGGATATTGGACCGAGATCCATTTGTCCGGCGAGCAGGTCCACCAGTGCGGGGCCTGCACCACGATATGGGACCTGGGTAACTTTCACGCCGAGTTCTTGAAAAATCAGAACTTCTGCCAAGTGACCGAAGGAACCGACTCCTGGGTGACCGACTCTGACGGTCTGGCCAGGTTCTTTCAACCAGCGTAGCAGCTCATCGAAGTTGTTTGGGGGTAACGTCGGACGGCCGGAGAGTGTAAGTGCGGTAGTATTGACGAGGCCAATAGGGACAAAATCCTTCTCAGCGTCAAAGGTCCGATCCGGATAAAGCGCCATTCCCGCGGCCATCGAGTCCTGATGCAGGAGAATGGTGTACCCGTCCGGCTCGGCGCGAGCAGCCTTCGCGGCCGCGACCATGCCCCCAGCACCGCCGATATTTTCGATGATAATTGGCTGCCCCAGGGCGTTCTGCATAGCTTCCTGTATGATCCGCGCGGTCGCGTCATCGACACCGCCCGGCGGAAATCCCACGATCATGGTAACGGGGTGATTGGGATAGGTTTCCGCTAACGCGGTCTCGGTTGCCGAAACGCATAGCGCAAGAACAATGGACGCAAGTGTGCGAACAATGATCATTGTGTCCTCCCCGGAGTTCTATCAATGCCCCGATCGCGAAATTGTGAGTGCGCCCGAATGTTGAGCGGTTACTCGTCACTTCGCAAGCCAAATGAACATGTGCGACCTCAAGTCCCCTGTCAGCCCGCTCATGAATGCCATTTGGGCGAACCAGCAGCGCCGCGCGGCACCGCAGCGTTTCACGTCCGAACGCGGACATTCACCCGCGGCAGTTTGATCGGCGGCGTGATTAGCTCCAGGTCAAAATCGTCAGCCAGCACCGTCGCGATCGACAGCGGTAGTGTCGCCACCGCGTCGGTGTGCTTAACGGCGCAGGATTACCGTAATCCAGGCCGGCTTAGTGACGGTGGTGTGTTGGTGGTGGGTGCATCTTCAAGCGGTACTCAGATCGCCTACGAAATCCGGCACTCGGGCCGCCCAGTCACTTTGGCTGTCGGCGAGCATATTCGGGCGCCACGTGCTGTTGTTGACAACGTCGATCATCGAGCCAAGGCCGTCTCACCTCGGTTGTGGCCGTGCTTGAGAAAATCGACGAGATCGTCCTTCGACCAACTGCCGAGACCGGTACGAACGTCGCCACGTAAGTCTGGCGCATACCAGGCGTCCAATCTATCAGAAAGAGCAGCAACGTAAGCGAAAGCTGCATTAGGCACGAGCCAGATGATGCCATTCTGGCGTCGGTTAGCAGGCCGAACAGTACTGCTTTTGTCCGGCCCGCTAGCAACCCATCTATCGCATCATTCCTTTTCCGACTGAAAAAAGGATTCAGATAACTCGGCTACCGTTGGAAGCCGGCCGTTATGAGTCAGCTTGTCAACGACGCCGGGCAAAACCTGCGATAATTGTTTGGTAAGCTCGTCCTCAGGGAGGCCCGACATCTGCGAAATTGTCTTGACGATATTGGGGCCGAGCGCAGAACCAAGCTGACTGGGTGAGACCTGCTGATTTTGCGCGGAGCCAACCCAGGAATTGGTAGCGTTGCCAAGCCCACCCTGCTGCAGTTTGTTCAATAGCCCGCCCAATCCGCCAAGCAGTCCACCGGCACCCTGGTCCGATGTCGGTTGCGAGCCCGTGCTCGTAGACTGTCCCGTGCTGCCTCCTTTGAATAGAACACCCGACGCGAGCAAAGTACCGAGAGCGATCATCAACGGTTTGGCAATATTGGCGCCCGGAACGGATGAGCGGATTGCATTGTCGACTCCAGCCATTGCTTTTCTCCAATTTGGTTGCAGTTGTCCGCTAAGCGCGACGGCGAAGGTCCGTTAGCGCATTGCAAGTCAGTAACATTACGCCCACCTACCGCGTTGATTCAGATCAAGGCCGGTGCCTACCCGGCTCCAATCAAGTGAAGCATCTCATTCGGGGGCGTAGACTTTCCGGGGACCAATAGTTTTCAGGACAGTATCAGACACAGGTCTTTTTCCTTTCAAAATCCGATTGAGATTGGCGCGTTCGATACCATGGCGTCTCGCGAAGGTGACCTGATTTCCATCACGCTCAATCGCAGCTGTCAGCATCCGAATAACTTCATTATCATCATATATGAGCGAATGACTGCCTAGTTTGGTCCCGTCAACAAACCCGACAGCATGACTGCGCCGATGGAAATTCTTTCGCTTGGCCACGTGGTCGACCCGTCATTTCGTCAAACAACGAGGGGCGCAACCGCGCTAATCTCGACGCGTTGCTGCGCGAGGTCGCGGCGCGTGGCGTCGGGGTCAGCGCCGATCCCAATGTGATCATCAAAATGGGCACTAAGGAGGTGCTCCATCGTACCCGCATGATGAGCTGGGGCAGCAACACGGCCCTCTATCGAACGACCGAGGCGATGCGAGTTGAATTGCCGGCGCGGCTCGTCACTGGCCCGCGCGTGATCAAGCGCAACCGGGGCAATGGCGGCCAGGGCGTCTGGAAGGTCGAGAGGTTGTCAAGTTCGCGCGACCGACCAATGGTACGCGTGCTGGATGCCACCAAAGACGCATCGGAGGAACTGGCCCTGGACGAGTTTCTCGAACGGTGTCTCGAGTATTTCGAAGACAGCTGCGTAATTGATCAGCCGTTCCAGACTCGCTTAAGCGAAGGTGTAGTGCGCTGCTACATGGCAGGCGACCGATGCGCCGGTTTCGGCCACCACAAGGTTAAGGCACTTGTCGACGCACCGACCGCGCGCGGCGAGGTTGGACCACGGCTCTATACGTCCAATGCTGAGCCGCGCTTCCAACATTTGCGGCGGTTGATGGAAGATGAGTGGACGCCGCAGCTGACCTCTTTGCTGGCCATCCCGCGGCGCGACCTTCCGATGATCTGGGACGCGGACTTCATGCTCCGGCCCCTCGGGCCCGACGGAACCGACAGCTATGTGCTCGATGAGATCAACGTCAGTTCGGTATTTCCGATTCCTGTGGAGGCGTCGGCAGAGATCGCGCGTCGAGTTGCCGATCGGCTGCGGTCGAGGCTTTGAACGGTCCGAGGAAAGACCGAT
>JBAPZR010000224.1:0-1599 GCA_049285335.1 Xanthobacteraceae bacterium
GATCTGTGGCGCTGTCTTATTTGGTTTGGGAATACCACAGAGCCTGGCGGCTGCGCCCGGCGAATGCCGGTTCCACCGCGTCACTCGGTCTGCGCACTTGGCCGGGAATAAGTATCGACGGGTTGACCGTCAGACCGGAATACATCACCGCTGCGCTCGCCTACTTCCTCTGCGTGCTTGGCATGATCCTGTATTTCGAGGCGAGTTCGCGGCCGCCGCTGCCGGCTCCCGGCTCGCCACCGTCGTCCTTGCTGCCGGAATCGAAACCGCTCCAATAGTGTTCACGCTTTGGCAGTACTATCTGCTAAAGGCGTTCTGTCACCGACTGTCTGAGCAGGAGCAGCAATGCCGGAGCCGACACGTCGAAACTCTTCAGCTCGTCTCTCCAAGTTCCCACCATCTCGACAATAGTGAGTGAACCCGGTCGCCGATGAACGAGACAGCGCCTGCCAGCGACAGTCAAGCCAGCGACACTCAAGCCATCGATCAGGGCCGCGGATCGATGACGCATTTGCTGTGGTTCTTTGCTCTCGTTTATGTCGTCGAGGGCCTCGGACAAATCGGCGGGCTGATTTCGCAACCGCTCAATTATTATTTGAAGCAAGTCCACGGTTGGACGCCCCTTCAGATCACTGCCTATCTTACCATCTTCAACGTCCCTTGGATCATCAAGCCGCTTTACGGGGTGGTGTCCGACTTCATTCCGCTATTCGGCTATCGCCGCAAAAGTTATCTGCTGCTCGCCAACCTCGCCGCGATCAGCGGGTTTTTGTTGGTGACGCAACTGACCGTGCCCGATCGGCTTGTCTTCGCATTGATGCTCACCGCCTATGCGATGGCCATTTCGAGCACGCTATGCGGCGCCGTTCTTGTCGAAAACGGCCAGCGGCTGCAGGAGAGTGGAACCTTCGTCAATCAACAATGGCTCTGGTACAACATCGCCGCCATGGCGGCCGCGATCCTCGGCGGCCAGCTCGTTCAGCGTCTTGAGCCGACCACGGCCTTGCACAGCGCCGCGGCGATCGTGGCCTGCGCTCCGCTTTTGGTGATCTTCGGCACTGTATTTCTCATCTCGGAGAAAAAGGCGCCGATGAATATTCACGGCATGAAACACACGCTTGAGGGCCTTTCGAGCGCGTTCCGGCGGCGTCATCTGTGGATCATCGCCGCCTTCATATTCCTTTATTATTTCAGTCCGGGCCTGAGTACGCCGCTCTATTTCATCATGACCGACAATTTGAAGTTCTCGCAGGCCTATATCGGCGTTTTAGGATCGCTCGCGGGAGCCGGTTGGGTTGTCGGCTCATATTTCTACCGCCGGCATTTCAAGAAATTGACGCTGAAGAAATTACTGAACTTGAGCATCGCGATCGGAACGGTGGCGAGTCTCGCCTTCCTGTTCCTCTGGAACGAGCCGGCCGCCGCCATCATCAGTTTCTGCTCCGGCTTTGCCGCGATGCTGGCGACCGTAGCGACCCTCACGCTCGCCGCCGACTATTGCCCGCGTCGCGCCGAAGGCTTCGCATTCGCGGTCCTCATGTCGATCATCAATCTTGCCACCGCGCTCGCCGACAATCTCGGGTCATACCTGTTTACGCA
>JBAPZR010000225.1:0-13227 GCA_049285335.1 Xanthobacteraceae bacterium
ACCTGGGACGAGGCGCTCGACCGCGCCGCCGCCGGCTTGAAGAAAATCCGCGACCGCGACGGCCATCAGGCGCTGGCCGGCTTCGGTTCGGCCAAGGGGTCGAACGAAGAGGCTTATCTGTTCCAGAAGCTCGTGCGCACCGGCTTCGGCACCAACAATGTCGACCATTGCACGCGGCTGTGTCACGCCTCTTCGGTCGCGGCCTTGATGGAAGGAATCGGCTCCGGTGCGGTCTCGGCCTCATTCAACGAGTGCAAGAACGCCGAAGTAATCTTCGTGATCGGCGCCAATCCGACCGAAAATCATCCCGTCGCGGCGACCTTTTTCAAGCAGGCAGCCAAGCGCGGCGCCACGATGATCGTCGCCGACCCGCGCGGCCAGGCGCTCAAGCGCCATGCCACGCATATGCTGCAGTTCAAGAACGGCACCGACGTGGCGCTGCTCAACGGCATGATCAACACGATCGTTTCTGAAAAGCTTTATGATGAACAATACATTCAAACCTATGTCGAAGGTTTCAAACAGCTCGCCGAGAACGTCAAGGATTACACGCCGGAGGCAGTGGCGCCGGTCTGCGGCATCGAGGCCGACCTGATCCGCACGGTGGCGCGCAAATTCGCCCGCGCCAAATCGGCGATCATCTTCTGGGGCATGGGCATTTCCCAGCACACCCACGGCACCGACAATGCGCGCTGCTTGATCGCGCTCTCCCTCATCACCGGCCAGATCGGCCGACCGGGCACCGGACTGCATCCGTTGCGCGGCCAGAACAACGTGCAAGGCGCGTCCGACGCCGGCCTCGTCCCGATGTTCTTCCCGGATTACAAATCCGTCGACGATCCGCAGATCCGCGCCCGCTACGAGGATGCCTGGGGCGTCAAGCTCGATCCCAACAAAGGCCTCACCGTGGTCGAGATCATGAACGCAGTCCACGCCGACGTGATCAAGGGCATGTACATCATGGGCGAGAACCCCGCGATGTCGGACCCGGACCTTAATCACGCGCGCGAGGCGCTCGCCCATCTCGAACATCTGGTGGTGCAGGATCTCTTCCTCACCGAAACCGCCGGCTATGCCGATGTGGTGCTGCCGGCCTCGGCTTGGCCGGAGAAGGACGGTACCGTCACCAACACCAATCGCCAGGTGCAGACGGGCCGGCAGGCCTTGCCGCTGCCGGGCGATGCCCGGCCCGACTGGTGGCTCATCCAGGAAATCGGCCGCCGCATCGGGCTGCCGTGGAACTACAAAGGACCGGACGAAATCTACACCGAAATGGCGTCGCTGATGCCGTCGCTGGACAACATCTCTTGGGAGCGGATCCAGCGCGAGAGCTCCGTCACCTATCCGGCCGACGCCCCCGATAGACCCGGCCGCGACGTCGTGTTCGACAAGGGCTTTCCGCGCCCCGGTGGCTTCGGCAAGTTGGTCGCAGCGAAACTTGAGCCGCCCAACGAGACACCTAGCGAAGACTATCCGTTCATTCTCACCACCGGCCGGCAGCTCGAGCATTGGCATACCGGAGCGATGACGCGCCGCGCCACGGTACTCGACGCTTTGGAGCCAAGCGCCGTCGCATCGGTGTCGCGCGACACCATCGAAAAGCTCGGCATCAAGCCGGGCGATCCGATTCGTGTGACGACGCGGCGCGGGGTGGTGGAATTGTCGGCGCGTCAGGATGACGCCATTCCGGACGGTGTCGTGTTCATTCCGTTCGCTTTCGTGGAAGCGGCCGCGAACCTCCTCACCAATCCGGCGCTCGATCCGTTCGGCAAGATTCCGGAATTCAAATTCTGCGCCGCGCGTGTCGAGGCGGTCGATCCGGCGGAGAAAGTCGCGGCGGAGTAGGCCGTTATCCGATCCGAGATGCGGGTATGAGCGGATGGTGGGCGCGGACTTAGCCTACTTGTTCTCATCCTTGAAATAGGCTTCGACCGGTCCGGTGAGCTTGATCGTCAGGGGGTTGCCGTGGCGGTCCTTGGTCTTGGCGGCCTCGACCCGAATCCAGCCCTCGCTCACGCAATATTCACTGACATTGGTCTTCTCGACACCCTTGAAGCGGATGCCCACGTCGCGCTTGAGCACTTCGGCGTCGAAATAAGGACTGCGCGGATCGTTGGAGAGACGGTCGGGCGGGGTATCGGCCATTAAAAAGCGTTCCGGTTGTTTAGTCCATCGGCGTGATATTGGCATCCTTGCCGAGCTTGACCATCGCGGCAACGTCACCGGCGAAAAAACTTGCGAATTGGTCCGGCGTCATCGGCTCGGGTTGAACGCCGAGATTTTGCAGCTTCTCCTTGATCGCCGGCATGGCAAGGGCCTTGTTCACTTCGCCGTTGAGTTTCTCGACGATGGCGCGCGGCGTCTTGGCCGGCGCCGACAGCCCGCCCCAGAAAAGATATTCGGCGCTCGGATAGCCGGCTTCGGCGATCGTCGGCACGTCGGGCAGCAATTGCTTGCGCTGCCGCGTCGAGACCGCGAGCGCGACCACCTTGCCTTGTTTGATGAGCGAGAGCGCCGGAGCGATCGGCAGGAAATAGAAGTCGATGCGGCCGGTCATCAAATCGGCCAAGGCCTCGACCGGTCCGCGATAGGGAATGTGCTGCACGTTCAATCCCGCCGCCAGGCGAAAGCGCTCGCCGGCGATGTGGGAGGCCGAGCCGATCCCGGCGGAAGCGAAGTTGAGGGCGCCGGGCCGCGCCTTGGCGGCGGCGACGAGATCGGCAACGCTGCGGAAGCCCTTGCCGGGCGCCGCGACCAGCACGCTCGGCTGGGTGCTCAGCATCGCGACCGGTTCGAGGTCGTTCAACTCATCATAGGGCAGCGATTTGTGAAGGATCACGGCGGAGCTCATCGACGCGGAGCTCAAAAGGAGCGTGTAGCCGTCGGGTTCGGCGCGCACCACCGAGGCGACGCCCACCACGCCGCCGCCGCCCGGCCGATTTTCGACGACAAAGGGCTGCCCGGTCTGCTGGCTGACCTGATCGAGCACAACCCGCGCGACGGTATCGTTGGCGCTTCCAGCCGCGAACGGGCTCACGACGAGCACCGAGCGCGCCGGCCAGTCTTGCGCGGCGCCGCCGCGGGCCCAACTCACGGCGGTCAAAGTGGCGATGACAAGAAGGACGATCCGCCGCTGTTTCATGGTGGGCATTGTGATATGAACCGCGGTAGCCCGCCAGCCCGTACGGCGTCGCCCTGGATTTCACGGGGCGTCCGATCCAAGCTAAACTTGCACCATGTCGCTCGCCACTGAAAATACCGCCCAACTGCACGGCCGCAGCCTTGTTCGCCACGATTGGACGCGGGAGGAGATCCGCGCGCTGTTCGATCTGCCGTTCCCCGAATTGATGTTCCGCGCGCAAACCATCCATCGGCAGCATTTCGATCCGACCGAGGTGCAGATCTCGACCTTGTTGTCGATCAAGACCGGCGGCTGCCCGGAAGATTGCGCCTATTGCCCGCAGAGCGCGCGCTACGACACCGGCGTGCACGCCGAAAAGCTCATGACGCTCGAAGCGGTTCTCGCCGAAGCGCGCGCCGCGAAGCGCGCCGGTGCGAGCCGCTTCTGCATGGGCGCGGCCTGGCGTTCGCCCAAGGATCGCGAACTCGATTCTGTGTGCGTGATGGTCGAAGCCGTCAAGGCGCTGGGCCTGGAAACCTGCGCCACGCTTGGCATGTTGACGGATCCGCAGGCGCGGCGGCTCAAGGACGCGGGCCTCGATTATTACAACCACAATCTCGACACCTCGCCGGAATTCTACGGCCGGATCATCACCACGCGGGTTTATCAGGACCGTTTGGAGACGCTCGAACACGTGCGCAATGCCGGCATCCATGTCTGCTGCGGCGGCATCGTCGGAATGGGCGAGACGCGCGAGGACCGCGTCGGCATGATCGCGGTGCTGGCATCGCTCTCGGCGCACCCGGAGTCGGTGCCGATCAATATGCTGGTGCGAGTCTTCGGCACGCCGCTTGCAGAGGAAATGGCGCTCGATCCCATCGAGTTCATCCGCACCATCGCGGTGGCCCGCATCGCCATGCCGCGGTCCGTGGTGCGGCTCTCGGCGGGGCGCGAAGACATGAGCGAGGAAACTCAGGCTTTGTGTTTCCTTGCCGGCGCCAATTCGATCTTCTGCGGTCCGAAGCTTCTCACCACGCCCAATCCGGGCCGCGATCGCGACCGCGAGCTGATGGAGAAACTCGGCTTGATCCCGATGGAATAAATGGCACGTTCGCTCGCCATTATTGTGCTGCTATATGGGTCTAGTGTCCCGTTGCGAAGTTCGCCACCGTTCAATCTCAAACGTCACTCATGGATAGGCGGAGACCTTCAGTGAGGCTTGCGCGAGAAAGCAAACGACCCCTCACGTTGCTGTCCTGCGTCGCGGCCGTCGCCATTGGCGCACTTTCGGCGGTGGCCTTGGGCGAAGGCACCAACGACACTCTCGGCCGCGACGCGGTGCTGCGCGACCCGGAAATACCCGCCCTCGGCAATCCGCAGGGCGACCTGACCGTCGTCGAGTATTTCGACTATCAGTGCCCCTATTGCAAAAAGCTCGCGCCGCAAATCGCGCAGGTCGTCCGCGAGGACGGCAAGATCAGGCTGGTGCTCAAAGACTGGCCGATCTTCGGTGCGGTCTCGAAATCGGCCGCCCAATTGGCCTTGGCGGCGAAATATCAGAACAAATATCAGGAGGCGCACGACGCGCTGATCGGCGCCACGGAGAGATTGAGCGACACGAGTATCCCGGAGCTTCTGACAAAAGCCGGCGTCGATGTCGAAAAGGCCAAGCAGGATCTGCAGGCGCATCAGAAGACCATCGACGACCTTCTGTTCCGTAACGACGATCAGGCCGACGCTTTCGGCTTTGAGGGCACGCCGAGCTTCATCGTCGGGTTCTTCCGCGTGCCGGGCATGGTCGAAATGAACGTGTTCAAGCAGATCATCGCCGACGCGCGGGCGGCGGCGAAGAAGCGCAAAACCTGATTGCTCACTCTCTGTTCATCCTCCCCCGCGCGGGGGGAGGATGGTTTTTACGCCCGAACTCACGCCCCTGCGGCGCCGCCGTCGGCGCGCGGGTCGTGCGCGCCTTCGCAGCTAGCGTTCGGATGCAGCACGACGGCGCCGGCATGGCCCATCACGTCCGAATAGCCGTCGGATAACACCTCGACATCATGGCCGGCCGCGATGAGCGCGTCGATCAGCGCTTCATCGAAGCGCGACTCCATCCGCAATGCCGTGCGCGGCGCGCCCCATGTTCGCCCCAGCACCCAGCGCGGCCGGTCGATCGCCTCAAGGAGCGGCTCGCCGAAGTCCGCATAGCGCGTGAAGACTGCGCCTTGCGTCTGCGGTTGGCCGTCGCCGCCCATGCAGCCATAGGCCATGACGCGGCCGTCCTTGAGCACCGCCAGCGCCGGGTTGAGCGTGTGGAACGGCAGCCGGCTCGGCGTGAGATAATTGAGGACGCCGGGGACGAGCGAGAAACTCGCGCCGCGGTTCTGCATGAGGAGCCCGGTGCGCGGGAGCACGCAGCCCGAGCCGAACTCCCAATAGAGCGATTGGATATAGGAAACGACCAGACCGGTCGTGTCGGCGGCGCCCATCCAGATCGTGTCGCCCTTGCTCGCGGGAAGCGGCCACACCGCCGCCTCGCGGCGATCGATCTGCATCGCCTCGCCGTCGAGGTATGGCCCCTCGAGCACGCGGTCCAACGGATGGGCAAGATAGTTCGGATCGGTGACGAGCCGGTCGCGCACCTGCAATCCGCGCTTGGTCGCTTCTACAAGGCCGTGAACATGGTCGAAACTCTCGGCCTCGGTTACGCCGAGGCGGGCAAACAGCGCAACAACGATCAGCGAGACGACGCCCTGGGTGGGCGCGTCGGTGTTAAAGACTGTGCCCGAAGGCAGCGCGACGCGCAGCGGCTCGGCGAGCGCGGCGCGATAACGCTGTAGATCATCGCGCGCGAGCGGACTGCGGATGCGCTCCAGATCGGCGGCGATCTCGCGCCCGACATCGCCGCGATAAAAGTCGTCGAGGCCGGCATGGGTCAGATGTTCGAGCGTTGCGGCGAGGGCTTCCTGCTTTAAGACCGTACCAACGGGCGGAATCCTTCCGTCGAGGAGGAATTGCGCGGCGAAACCCGGCACATCTTTAAGCGTATCGAACTGCTCCCGCGTCAGGCGTTCCTGGCTGCGGGTGACCGTATAGCCCCCTCGCGCCTGCGCGATGGCGGGTGTCAATAGATCCTTGAGCGGCAGCTTGCCGCCATGCGCTTTGGCCGCCTCGAGCGCCAGCATCCAGCCGCCGACTGCGCCGGGCACCGTGAGCGCGGCGAGCGGTCCGCGGGTCGGCATCGTCTCATGCTCGCGGTAGAGCTCGGGTTTGGCCTGCGCCGCGGTGGGGCCCGGCGCCATGATCGCGCGCACCCGCCCGGACGGCTCGCGGACCAGCCAAAAGCCGTCGCCGCCGATGTGGGTCATGTGCGGATAGACCGCGGCGATCGATGCGGCCATCGCCAGCATCG
Source organism: Xanthobacteraceae bacterium (assembly GCA_049285335.1). Classification (GTDB taxonomy): domain Bacteria; phylum Pseudomonadota; class Alphaproteobacteria; order Rhizobiales; family Xanthobacteraceae; genus BOG-931. Next base: position 6,528 of record JBAPZR010000225.1, read on the forward strand.
CTTCGATTGCGTTGCCGCCCTCCGCCAGGATCGATCGTCCGGTTTCGGCGGTCGCGAAGTGCGGCGCGCAGACAACGCCGCGACGATGCCCGGCGCTATGCAAGTTCACGGAATGTGTCATGATTTCAATTGGCCGTATTCAATTCGCTTTGATGTCTTGCGCGACAAAGCCGCGCTTGCGCAAGAGCGCATCGGTCGTCGGCAATCGTCCGCGGAAAGCCTTGTAGGCCTCCGCCGGCTCTTGCAAGCCGCCGGCGGCGTAGATCGATTGGCGCAGCCGTTTCGCCGTGGCCGGATCGAAAATGTCGCCGGTCTCTTCGAAGGCCGAGAACGCGTCGGCGTCGAGCACTTCCGACCACATATAGCTGTAATAGCCTGCCGCGTAGCCGCCGCCCGCGAAGATATGCGCGAAGTGCGGCAGCCGGTGCCGCATCGCGATCTCGCCCGGCATACCCATGTCGGCGAGGCTTTGCGCTTCGAACGCGCTTGGATCGAGCGCACGATCGCCATCCTTGGCGTGAGGCACCGAGTGCAGGTCGAGATCAGCGGAGGCGCAGGCGATATATTCCACCGTGGCAAAGCCCTTGTTGAAATTGCGCGCAGCGACGAGCCGTTGCAGAAGCTCTTCCGGCATTGCCGCTCCGGTCTGGTAATGCTGCGAAAAGCGCCGCAGCAATTCCGGCTGTTGCAGCCAGTGTTCGTAGAGCTGCGACGGCAGCTCTACAAAATCGGTGGCGACATTGGTCCCGGAAATCGTCGGATAGGTCACCGCGGAGAGAAGGCCATGGAGCGCATGGCCGAATTCGTGGAACAGCGTGCGCGCATCCTCGAAGCTGAGCAGCGTCGGCTCGCCCGCGGGCGCCTTGGCGAAATTGCAGACATTGATAATGAGCGGCGTGTGGCCGGCGAGTTTTTGCTGGTCGCGCAGCGCGGTCATCCAGGCGCCGCTGCGCTTCGAGCCGCGGGCGAAATAGTCGCCGAAGAAGAGCCCGATCTCGTTGCCGTCGGCGTCCGACACCCGCCACACCCGAACGTCGGGATGCCAGACGGGTACGTTGGGCGCCGGCGCAAACTGCAAGCCGAACAGACGCTGCGCGGTATAGAAAGCGGCCTCGATGATGCGATCCAGGCCGAGATAGGGCTTGATCGCGGCTTCGTCGAAATTGCAGACCCGGTGGCGCAGCTTCTCCGCGTAGTAGCGCCAATCCCAAGGCTCGAGGTTGAAGTTGCCGCCTTCCTCTTGAACCAGCGCCTGCATGGCGTCGCGATCGGCAAGCGCGCTTGCGCGCGCGGGCGTCCAGACGGCATCGAGCAGCGCGCGGACTTCGCTCGGCGTCTTCGCCATGGCGTCGTCGAGACGGTAATGGGCGAAGTCGGCATAGCCGAGGAGCTGCGCGCGCTCGGCGCGCAGGCGAACCATCTCGGCAATGATGGCTTTGTTGTCGGTCGGCCCACCATTGTCGCCGCGCATGACGAAGCCGCGGAAGACCTTTTCGCGCAGATCGCGCCGGTCGGAAAACTGCAGGAACGGCTCGACGGTGGAGCGCGACAGCGTGACCGCATAGCCGTCGATGCCGCGCTCGCGCGCCTCCGACCGCAACGTCTCGCGGGTAAAATCGGGCAAGCCCGCAAGCTCCTCTTCGCCGTCGAGCCGCAGTGAAAAGGCCTGCTCGTCGGCGAGCACGTTCTGGCTGAATGCGGTGCCGAGCGCCGCGAGCCGTTCGATGATCTCGGTGACCCGCTTCTTGGCGGCGGCGTCGAGCCCGGCGCCGGCGCGGCGGAAATCCGTGTGATAGCGTTTGAGGACGCGTTTTTGCTCGGCATCGAGGCCGAGGTTGTCGACCTCGCGCAACAGGCTATCGATGCGGCGGAATAGCGCTGCATTGGTCTGAATCGTGTTCCAATGCCGGGCGATCTGCGGCGCGATATTCCGCTCGATTTCAAGGAGCGCATCGTTGCTGTGCGCGCCGGCAAGAAGATGAAACGCGTTACCGATGCGGTCGAGTGTCCGCCCGCTCAGTTCCATGGCGACGATGGTATTGGCAAAACTCGGCGGCGCCGGATCGCTGGCGACGACCGCGATCTCGGTCTCATGCTCGGCGAGCGCGTGCGCATAGGCTTCGGTGAAATGCTCGGCGGCAATACGGTCGAACGGCGGAACTCCGCCGGAGACGGTCCAGTTCTCCAATAAGGGATTGGGGGACGTATTTGATGCCGTGTGGGGCGACGCATCGGGGGCCTTGGCCGGCGCCTTCGCGTGAGGAGGGTGGTCTCTTTCACTCATGAGAGGGTCTTACCTAGAAGGGATGCGGGCGTGATATAGGACATTGCCGGAACCCTGCGACGTTCTGTCCGGGTTCGTCGTTTGGATGTAAGACCTTTAGATCGTCCGCACTAGGACCCGCGAGGAGAGCCGAAAATGCCCCGTCACGCCCACTATGTGCCACACGGCGTCATCCCGGCCGTCCTGCTGCCGTTTACGGACGACCTCGCGATCGACGAGAAAAACTTCCGCAAGCATCTGTCCGATGTCGCGGCGACCGACGGGCTTTCGGCCATCACCATCAATGCCCACTCGACCGAGGTCGCGTCCTGCAGCTTCGACGAACAACGCCGGGTCCTCGACATCGCCCAGGACGAAATCGGCGACCGCCTGCCGATCGTAAATGGCGTGTGGGCCGACGGCAGCATCGAAGCCGCGCGCCTGGCGCGCATGGCGCAAGAAGGCGGCGCCTCGGCGCTTCTGGTCTTTCCGCCGGCGCCCTTCACGCTCGGCCAATCGCCGGCCATGGCCGTCGACCACTTCAAACGGATCGCCGACGCGACGAGCCTGCCGCTGATCGCCTTTCAATATCCGCTGGCGACGGGGCAGGGTTATCCGCGCGACACGCTCCTTCGGATGGTGGAGGAGGTGCCGACCATCTGCGCCATCAAGGACTGGGTCGGCAGCGTGCCGCAGCATGAAATGCAAATCCGCGAGCTGCAAAGCCTCAAGCGCCCCGTCAACGTCCTGAGCACCCATAGCGCCTGGCTCTTGAGCTCGCTCGTGCTCGGGTGCAACGGACTGCTCTCCGGCAGCGGCAGCGTGATCCCCGACCTGCAGTCGGCTCTGTTCCGTGCCGTCCAAGCCGACGATCTCGCTGAGGCGCGCCGGCTCAACGACCGCATCTATCCGCTGGCGCGCGTATTCTACGCCGATCCGTGGGTCGACATGCACAATCGCATGAAGGAGGCCCTGGCGCTGCTCGGACGCTTGCCGCGCGCGGTGGTGCGGCCGCCGCTGCTCAAGCTCGGCCGCGCCGAGATCGATCGCATCCGCTCCGCGCTGGTTGCGTCCGGCCTATTGTCGGCGAAGGCGGCGCGAGACGCCGCCTGAACGGTGACCGCCCGCCTTGAACCGACGGCTTGAACCCTCTGCCGTTTCGGCCTAAGTGCTGCCTCGCATGAACGATCCAGCTCCCCGGCGCCCTCGGCGCGTCCTCTGGCAGAACGTGCTGACGGTGATCAGCGCGGCGATTTTGATCAGCGCCGAGGTGTTCGGCGCGGCATTCGCCGGCAGCTGGGCGATCGCCAACCTGTTTGCGCTCGGCACGCTCGGCGCCCGCGTCCTCGACGGTCTCTTCATGCTGTGCGGCGTCGCGGTGATGGTGCAGTTCATCCGCGCGGCGCATCACGTCGAGCCGTTCACGGCGGACTAACGCCAAAACTCACAAAAGCGTTCGGGAAAAGGCGTCGGTAGCCGCTGCGATCGACGGCGCGAAGCGATCGTCATGGTTATGAGTCTCGACCCGAGTCGAGTCGGCTTGCTCCAATACATGCCCGCGTTCGCGATTTTACGTTTGCTTAAAACAAAAAAACTTGCGCGGCGAAACTAAATCGCTTATTGCGGGTTTGCCCAATTTCGCACGTGCCTGTGGCCGTGTGTCGGTCGGTGGGCATCCGGACAAGAGGCCGGACAGCCGCCTAAGGAAGAGACACTACTTCCTTGCTCCCGCGACCGGCAGCCGGAGGCGAAACCGGCGATGCCCGCTCTCCACGGGCGACGCGGCTTAAAGCAACGACGGAAGGGCTTTTTTGGTTACTGCCGGCGCGAATGCCGGGGACACCGAAAGGGCTTGTCCTTCTTTGCCAACAGTGCGGAACGGGATTTCCCTAATCCGGACCGAGGCAGCAATCACGGCGACGTCGGGTGCTCCGCACACGCGGGGCACCGCAAGCGTCGCAGGAGGTTCATCTCTCGGCGGCTGCGCCGCCGGCCGGATTAGGAGCTGGGTGAAATGACCGCACGCATCCGCGAATTCCTCAAGCGTCGTACCGATCTCGGACCCTGCCTCGTCGTCGATCTCGACGTTGTTCGCGAGAACTTTCAAAACTTCGCCAAGGCGCTGCCTGACACCAGAGTGTATTACGCCGTAAAGGCCAATCCCGCGCCGGAAATCCTCAAGCTGCTCGCCAGCCTGGGCTGCTGCTTCGACGTCGCCTCGCTCGCCGAAACCCACGCGGTGCTCGCCGCCGGCGCCACCCCCGACCGCATCTCTTACGGCAATACCATCAAGAAGGAATGCGAGATCGCGGAAGCGTTCAAGCTCGGCGTCACGCTGTTTGCGGTCGATTGCGAGGCCGAGGTGGAGAAGGTCGCCCGCGCGGCGCCGGGCAGCCGGGTGATCTGCCGCATTCATTGCGACGGGTCGGGCGCGGAATGGCCGCTGTCGCGCAAATTCGGCTGCGAGCCAGTCTACGCCCCCGATATCCTCGAACTCGCCCACAAGAGGGGCCTTGTCGCCCACGGAATTTCCTTCCACGTCGGCTCCCAGCAGCACAATGTGGAAGCATGGGACCGCGCGCTCGCTTCGGCGGCGGCGATTTTCCGCACCTGCGCCGAGCGCGGCATCGGCCTTGCCATCGTCAATCTCGGCGGCGGCTTCCCGGCGCGCTACGTGCGCAAGACGCCGAAGCTCGAATCCTACGGCAAGGCGATCTTCAAGGCGCTGCGCAAGCATTTCGGCAATAACCTGCCGAATACGATCGTGGAGCCGGGCCGTGGGCTCGTCGGCAACGCCGGCATCATTGAGGCCGAGGTGGTGCTGATCGCCAAGCGCAGCCCCGAGGACGAGGTGCGCTGGGTCTATCTCGATATCGGCAAATTCCACGGCCTGGCCGAGACCATCGGCGAGTCGATCCGCTATCCCATTCGCACCACGCACGACCGCGACGAGACGGCGCCCTGCATCATTGCCGGTCCGACCTGCGATTCGGTCGACGTGCTCTACGAGAAGACGCCCTATCCGCTGCCGGTTTCGCTCGCCATCGGCGACAAGGTCTTGATCGAGGCTGCCGGCGCCTACACCGCCACTTATTCCTCGGTCGGCTTCAACGGCTATCCGCCGCTGCGCCAGTACGTCATCTGAGCTCTTGTCTCAGGCGAGGTCGATCACGCCGGCCTCGCCCGCGTCGGTGCCCCACGCAAGCAATAATCCGTCGGCGCTCCAGGCGAGCGCCGTGACGGGTGCATCGCCCGGCTTTTTGGCCAGGACTTCCGCGCCGTTGTCGATCCGCGTCAGCAGGATGAGGCCGTTGTCGTAGCCTGTGGCGACGATGTTGATACCTGGATGGCAAGCGACGACGTCGATGCGGTGATCGGAAGGCGTGAGGAGCCGCGGCGTCTTGCCCATCGGGCCGTCCTTGCTCTGGAACGGCCACAGCACGAGCTGAGTGGCGCCGGACGTCGCGAGCCAGTGGCCGTCCGTGCTCCAGGACAGCGACATGATCCGTGCGGCGTAACCGGACATGCGCATGTGCTGGCCGTCAACGAGCCGCCAGCCGTGCAGCATCGGCTCTTGCATGGTGGTGACCAGAAAGCGGCCGTCGGGACTGACCGTGGCGCCAAGATGCGAACCCTTCCATTCCAGTTTCTCCGGCGCTGCGCCCGACGCGTTGGGAAACCAGAGCGTGGCGCCGTTGTAGTGCGCGATGGCGAGCCGGAAGCCTTTCGGGAAGAAGGCGAGGCCGCCGACCGTCGAAGGCGCTTCGACGCTGCGCAAGTCCTTAGTGCGTAAGTCCTTGCCCTTCGCGAACGCGCTTTTGCCCGCCGACCAGGCGATCGCGCCGTCCGGGCCGAGCGCGATGTGGTCGATCCAGCGATGCTTGGGATCGCTCGCCACCAAGCTGGTTTTGCCGGCTGCGTCGGTCGCGACGACGCGGCCATCGTCGCCGCCGCTGACGATACGCGCGCCATCGGCGGCGCTGGCGAGGATGGTGCCGCCATGCGCGGCGACGCGCCGGGTCTCGCCATCCGGCGATGCCAGCACGATCGCCGCGTCGCCAAGAACGAAGGCGACGGTGCCGCCGAGGAAATGCGCGTCCACGACGCCGCCGCCGGTAGCGACGACCGGCCGCGTGCGCTCGACGACGGAAGGCGTGTCGCCGCTTTTGCCGGCCATCGATTGTTGCTCCCGCGTTATTGCCGGGTCTGCCGCCATCGCCCGGTCCCGCGATACCGTTCGGATAGGCGGATCGCGCGCTGCCACATTATGTGGCGAAGCAGCTCTCGAACCCTTCGGTGATCAGCTTGCCGGGCAGGTTGCGGCCGATGAAAACGATGCGGCTTTCGCGCCTTTCATCTTTTTGCCACGGCCGCTGATGATCGCCATCAAGGATCATGTGCACGCCCTGAAACACAAAGCGCTGATCGTCGTCCTTG
>JBAPZR010000226.1:0-5666 GCA_049285335.1 Xanthobacteraceae bacterium
GTCGTTATATTCTTGGAGCTCATCCACAATCGACGCGAACGCTTCTCGCGCTTCCGTGGAAAGTTCGCCAAACTCATCAACTGCGAAGCTCCTGGCTGCTTCGCTCATCATTCGAACTGTTCGGCCGTCTTGAATGCGCGTAATCGGAACAATCATCGTAGTCTTATCAAGTTCGTCCCAAAAGGCTTTCAGCTTTTCGATGTTCGGAAGGCGCGTGGGCTTATTGAAAACATCAAGGTCATCGCATTTGAACGCTCTAGCGATTGCACGGCGGGTGTCAGGGCTTGACGGCTCTCCATTTTCCACTCTTTGGATCGTGCGTTCGTTCAATCTCGTAATCTCTGCCAAGGTCGCTGACTCCACCCGTGCTCGTTTCGCCTCTTTTTGACGATTTCGGCCAACTCTGCCTCCGTTAGCAGGCGGGGGGCCTCGAAAATCTCCTCGGGGTCCACGGTCATACGGTCTCCTTGGGTTGCAGGGGTAGTATGCAACCGATTCGCGGGCATCGAACACGACACGAGCCCGACAGCAGGCCGACAGCGCGCAGCAAAAAGATGCTCTTCGCCGAACTCCGCTTTATGCAGAAGAAACAAATAGCGAAACGTCAGCGCGTCGCCACTAACGCCGCGTAGCAAAATTAGGTAGTTGATTTCGTTTGGTTTTATTTGATCGAAATCTAATCCGCGAACGATTTCAACGTTTCGACATATCGTCTCAATATGTGCAAATATTCGCGGCTCACTTGGCGGTTGTGTGGCGGTCACGTCAGGCATCCTCTGAACAAATCGGATGCCGATCTATTCGTGTAATGCGCCCATAGTCTTTCTAATTATTTTGAAAAGTACTTAGAAAGAGCTTCGGCTACTGAGGCCCCTATTTCCTTAACGCGTTCATCATTCTGCTTGAACCAAAGGGCAATGCTCATGGGATCGGGCTCTGGACCAAGATCATCACCCATTGCTTGAGAGATCCGAAATGCCTCCATGCTCATAGCATAACCACGTCTTGCTTCTTGATCGTACCAAATGGCACGAGCGCTCTCGTAACTAAGTCCAAAGTCTTTACCGACTTGCCTAAGCGCCGCCTCGATGCCGGTTACCTTTCCCCCCGCAAGTAGTCTTCTAACGCGAGAGAAGACGCGACGCGCCGTCTCATTGCGGCTACGAACGCTTGCAACCTTCTTCCCCTTTGGATGCGGTCGTCCGAAGGCCTCGTCCCATGAGCGCGGTCTGTCATGGAAGTAGGCATTAATGAAGGCGTTCCTTGCCCAGGTGGGAATTTCCGCGCCACAGAACAAACTAAACGCTATCGCACCAAGGATCGGTTCTTTCTTGCCGTCGCGATATTCGCGTTCGAACTGGTGAAATAGCGGTTCGAGGTTCTTACGAAACTCAGTCCTTAATTCCTCGTAGGCATCCATAACACTTTGCCCGCTGCGTTGGGGGGTCGATGAAATTCTCACAGAATTTGCGCAAGTCACTTACCTCTCAGGCGGCAAATACGCGATCACGATGATAAGCGAGAAATAGCCTTTCTGACTTAGTAGGGGCTCTTCTCAACTTCGATGGTAACTTCAGTTGTTTTATCTGTCTCGCGATTGCGCTTGAAATGAGCAGCTTTCCGCTATCAGAAAATGAAATTAGACCGCAGTCGAAAAGCGCATCAACATGTGCGGACAGCAAGATGCCGTTTGCTGGATTGAGCCGTTCTTTGTTGGTCGATTTCGACCACGGTTTAATGTGCGAAGCTCGTAGAATTGACGATATAGCAGCCCCAGTCATCGCGCACTGACTGTTCCATCGTCTTTCGACGCCGGTGCGAAATTTACCTTGGCCTAATCGCGCTTCTATCAAAGCGCGCCTCGTAGTTTTGCTATCCACATTCTCGTAGATCGTCTCAAGGTCCGGAATAAGATCATTTTGCGTATTGGTCTTCGATTTACCTCTTTTGAAAGCCTTCTTGATCAAACCTCTGAGCTTTGTTGCCACGTCGGGCCGGGGCGTTGTTACACTTCGTGGATATTGTACCCAAACAAATTCGGGCATCTGCTGTAACACAGTATGAAGCGAAATCGGTGGCTCAATCAGTTTAATTGATTTTAACGCCGCTCCGTAGCGGCGTTTCCAATTCGGGCGTGGTTTAGGAACCGAGGCGATGGAGGCTGTTGCGAAAAAACCGTAGGGGCCGACTTTGACGATCACTTCATCATTCACACGTGCGGTTTTTGGAACTATCCACGTCGGAATACGACGACCATTTCGCGCCGCTCGCTCAAGCTCTTTTTTGTCTTTCGTCTCGTCTCCATGCACAACGTGAAGCCGACCCACCAGAGGCCTGGTTGTGGCCCGGGTATCAACTATTTGAACCATGGCTGAGACGCTGCCCCCTTCTATTTTTCAGAACCGCATCATACAAGCCTTGAGAATTTTTCACAAAATTTGCGCGGGGCTATTCGTGCGGGAGCGGTCAGCAATTTTGGCCCCCGGGGGTGCCAGTAGCAGCGACCAAATACAATCACAGGCTGATGGCGGCCGAGTCAAAATGACTCATTCCCAACTTTCTCCATTTTACCCAAAACGAAGAAAGTCCCGATTGCGTAAAAGCGAGGGCCATAACACGAATCAGTTTCCGGAAGATGGCCATGAAAAAGATAGTCGTAATTCTTGCCCTAGCTTTCCCGTTGACCACTGGCATGGCGCTGACAACGTCCTTTGCGTTTGGTCTTCTGCCACTACTTTCAACGGACACTTGCTTCATTGCCAAGGAAGGCAATCGCCAACTCACGCATTTCGTAGCCGTTCTCCCGTCCCATTTTCTTAGGCGGATCGCGACCTAACGACCGCGTCACACGACGGAACCTCAGTGGACGTGGCTAACAACGCCACGGTCGATTATGAAGGCTCTGCCCCGACAGCAACTCCGTGACGAGTTTTCAGTAACCGCCAATGCTTGGATGGCCCGGCTAACAAGTCAGTCCCAGGCTTGTAAGGATTGATCCAAAAATCCCCGGGAGAAACGGAGGGCCGAATGACCCTTTCTTTATCTTGCGCAGTACTCTCCCCAAATAACGGGTCGGTCATGACTTTCGCCACTCTCCCTTCATTGCTTATTCAGGTCTCGACGTGCCACACGTCACAAGCTCGGCATTCAAAAGTATAAACGTCAAGCAGATCGCCAAATCGCGGCGTTGTTCGAGCGAGCCGCATGGTTTGAGCGCAGCTTGGGCAAAGCGGGGCCTTCGGCGTAGAGCGTTCGTAGCGCATGGGACAAAGCGGTCCTTGAGCCGCGATTATCCCGACACCGTCCCGGACGCGCTTACTACTACGTCCTGTCAATGAAAACTTGTCGTTTGACGACAATCGATTGCGTTTATGCGCCAATGCAGGGGGTTGACGCAGATCAAATCCGTCTATCGCGAATCGGGTAGTTGGGATACCAGGACATTCGATCAGGAAAGCTGTCTCGGGAGGCGGGACATGATTGACGCTTACGTTGCCCCAGAGGACAGAATTGCACTCGACACGATCGTTGCTCGTCTCAATGTCGAGCGTTTTAGCAAGATGTATTCTCAGGAGGCCGACGAAACAAAGCGGCAGATCCTCGCGCACTTGATTACTGAAGAAAAAGCCAAGCTGAACGCATTATTCTCCCGCACGTTTTCTTAAGAACGAAGAGACCCGGTCCCACCGGTTTGCAGGGTGCCTCAGTTGAGCGCTGCAACGAGTGGGCCACGAAAGTTCCTTTTAACAGCAGCGTCGCGTTCACGGTGGGTTCATTTGAACTGAGATAATTCGATGGGAGGGCCTCGGGGGTTGCGTTCGAGGTCGCAATGCAAAGACCATTATTTATTGTTCTCACCGCGATTGTGCTGTTGGCTATCGGCGCTCTGGCGCTCATGAATAACGCCTGCAAAAGCACCCAGCATGAGTGGTGCGCTCCGATGTCTACCCTAAGGCATCAACTCAAGACTGAGCACAGCTGATCGCCAACGCTAATCCTATTGTCCGCCATTGATCTCAATCAAATGGGAACGCGATAGGTTGTCTAGAGTTCTGTCCGAGTACCTTCTGCTCGGGGTTAACTGCTGTGGTGTTTTCTTTACTCGCTTACTTCCTGTCTATGATCATGGTTTTGACCGCCGCCGTGGGGGTAATGCTTGGCTTATTCAACTTTTCAACATCGGAAAGAGTAGGTCACACTCCGCACCCGCGCCCTGCAATTGAACACAATGTTACCGCGACCAACAGTGAACCGCGTCTCTTCATGTCTGTACCTGACACAAAGGACGCATCGCCCGCGAAGAATATAGAAGCCAGCTCTGCTGCTGCCACCGAAGCGGAAGCCAAGACAAGCAAGCCTCACAAGCACAAAGCATTCGCCCGTAAGCGCAACAACTACGAGCGACCCGGCTACTGGAACGCGCCGGGTTACGCCGACGCATATCGCAACGGGCCACAGCGTCCATGGTCCAACTGGTGACCACCGCCTTCCTGGCTTGAGCGCGGCATCATTGAATTTGCGGGAATTATTCTTAAATAACCGTCGATTAGGCCAGGCTGGGCGGTCACCCCGATCCCCCCAACTCCCCCCTGGCCGCTCAGTCTTAGAAGACTAACGTAGCGTAGTAGTGTACTGTAGTAGTGTACTGCGGACCCCAAGCGCGCACCTTGCTTGGGTTCTTTTTTCTAACGGCTGTGGGGGTGTTCCAAATCAAAAATTATTGCGGGTCATCACCTGCGAAGAGAAGATTGCCCGCTGCCACGAAATGACCAGGAATACCTCCCATCTCACCGTCGACACCCAGCATCCACACTACGGCGGTCACTTGCTGGCCTCGGTACCATCAGTGCACTGAGAGGGCAAAGTCATACGGTCATTTCTGACAGTGATGGCCACCGCGGTCGCTCTATGTGGCTGCGCTGCACAGCCTATGCATTGGGCGAAGCCAGGCACGGCCCAAGACACGTTTAAGCAACGCTGGGCCCAAGACACGTTTAAGCAAGACACGTTTAAACAACGCCTGGGCGAAACTTCTCACCCGAGACGAGGCAAGAAGGATCGCCGCCAACTTCGCGAAGCTTCCGGAGCTATTGAGTAAGGCTGGCCAGCACCGTGTGCCAGTGCTGGCTAGTCGTGAATGAACTGCGCACTTGCTCGGGTACCAATCAAGGAGCGCAGAACTCAGTTGAACGGTACCTTAGCAAAGAGATTATCTGAGAGGGTGATTAGAGCTTGCTCCGACGTATCACTCTCAGATCGTGTGGGCTGATGCTCGTCGCTGGAGGCTGTCGTGGTCGATTGGCTCACTTGGCCTGCTGATTTGCTGCTGAGTGCAGGCGGCATTGTCGCAAGTTGGTTTGTTAGTAAAGACACCCCTGCTTTTGTCGCCCTTCAGATGGGATTTGGACTGCTGGTGTTGGCGGCTGTCGTCTCCCTGATTGCGTATTTACCACCGTTGATCGGATATTGGAGGTCGCGTTCCTAGCCCGCTGATGAACCGATGGATAAAGAACGAGTAGAACTATTAGTCGCGGCTGCAATCGGTGCTTTCCTCGGCATCGCTACTGGCTACGCAACTGACTATGCAAACCAATGGTTCAAAATACTTATCTGGGCACTCATTGGCGCGGTCGTTGTTAGTGGGGCGGTTTATTGTTATCGGGCTT
>JBAPZR010000227.1:0-16853 GCA_049285335.1 Xanthobacteraceae bacterium
TATCTGTCGATCGGCAAGCCGCTCACCGGCCGCACCACGATCGTCGTCAGCCGTGACGCCGGCTTCGCGGCGTCCAGTGTCGTGGTGGCGCCTAATCTCGATGCCGCTCTCGCCGCGGCGCGAGGCGATGCCCTGCGCCGCAACACAGGCGTCATCGTCATCGCCGGCGGCGCCGAAATTTATGCGCAAGCGCTGCCGGTCGCCACGCGGCTTGCCATCACCGAAGTCCACAAACAGGTCGAAGGCGATGCACGTTTTCCCGCTCTCGACAGGCAGGTCTGGCGTGAAAGCGCGCGCAACGAACAAGAGCCGGCAGCCGAGGACGAAGCACCCTTTGCCTTTGTCACTTATGAACGCGTGGCCGGAGCCACTCAGGCCTCGCCGACGACGGCATAACAGCGCGTTGTAAGGGGCGATGCGCTCCCCTATAACCCCGGCAGCTTGGGAGAGATTTGATGCCGTGGAACAACCAATCCGGCGGCCCGTGGGGCTCCGGATCGCGTGGGCCGTGGGGTTCGGGACCGCAATCGCAGGGCCCGAAACCACCCGATCTCGAGGAATTCCTGCGCCGGGGTCAGGAGAAATTGCGCAGCCTGCTGCCGGGCAATCTTGGCGGCCGCGGCATTGCGCTGATCGGACTGGTCGCAATCGCGCTGTGGGGCTTTTCCGGTTTCTTCCGCGTCGAGCCGGATGAGCTCGGCGTCGTTTTGCGGTTCGGCCAATTCGTCCGGGAGGTGCAGCCCGGCCTCAATTATCATTTGCCGTATCCGATCGAGACCGCGCTGACGCCGCAGGCGCTGCGCGTCAACAAGGTCGACATCGGCATGCGCGTCCTCGAAGCCACGAGTCGCGCCACGACCGTACGCGACGTGCCGGAGGAAAGCCTGATGCTCACCGGCGACGAGAACATCGTCGATGTCAATTTCTCCGTGTTGTGGAAGGTCAAGCCGAACCGCGTCGGCGACTATTTGTTCAATGTGCAAAGCCCGGAGGGCACCGTCAAGGCGGTCGCCGAAAGCACCATGCGCGAGGTGATCGGGCGCTCCAACATTCAGGCGATCCTCACCGGCGCGCGGCAGTCCATCGAGACCGCCGTGCAGGAACTGATGCAAAAGACGCTGGACGATTACGGCGCCGGCGTCGTCGTGCAACAGGTCCAGTTGCAGAAGGTCGATCCGCCCACGCAGGTGCTCGACTCCTTCCGCGACGTGCAGGCGGCGCGTTCCGACATGGAGCGCGCGCAGAACGAAGCCCAGACCTATGCCAATCGCGTGGTGCCCGAGGCGCGCGGCCGCGCCGCCAAGGTCATCCAGGATGCCGAAGCGTACCGCGAACAGACGGTCGCTGACGCCAAGGGCCAGGCCTCGCGCTTCTCGCAGGTCTACGAACAATACAAAAAGGCGCCGGACGTGACGCGGCAGCGCATCTATCTCGAGACCATGGAGGGCGTCCTTGGTGCCGCCAATAAAACCATTATCGACAGCGGAGCGCAGTCCAGTACCGGCGTCGTGCCCTGGCTGTCGCTTAACCGCCTGCCGCGCGAACGGCCCACGCAACCGTCGCAATCGGGAGGCAATCAATGAAGCCGGGCCTTATCGGCGGTGCGATTGCCGTCATCCTGGCGATCGCCGCCATCGTCGCCTATAGCACGTTCTTCACGGTCTATCAGACCAAGCAGGCCCTGGTGGTTCGGCTTGGCAAGCCGGTACGCGTCATCACCGAACCCGGCCTGAACGCGAAAATTCCGTTCATCGACAGCGTGATCTATATCGACAAGCGCATTCTCAACATCGAGTCCGCGGCGCAGGAGGTAATTGCCTCGAGCGCGGATCAGTCGAATGCGAATGTCGCGCAGGCCGGAGAGCGGCTCGTCGTCGACGCGTTTGCGCGTTATCGCATCGTCGATCCGCTCAAATTCTATCAGACGGTCGGCCCCGACGGCGCCAGTTCGCAGCTCTCGATCTTGCTCAATTCGGCTTTGCGCCGCGTGCTCGGCGCCGCGACGCTTGCCGACGCCGTGCGCAATCGGCGCGAGGATTTGATGGGCCAGATGCGCGAGCAGCTCGATCGCGACGCGCGGCCGTTCGGCATCGAGATCGTCGACGTCCGCATCCGCCGCGTCGATCTTCCGGAACAGAACAGCCAGGCGGTCTACCAGCGCATGCAGACCGAGCGCCAGCGCGAGGCGGCCGAGTTCCGCGCCGAAGGCAGCCAGAAGAGCCAGGAAATCCGCGCCAAGGCCGACCGCGATGTGACGGTTCTCCTTGCCGAAGCTAATTCCCAGTCCGAAACCGTTCGCGGCCAGGGCGACGCCGAGCGCAACCGCATCTTCGCCGACGCCTATGGCAAGGATCCGGATTTCTTCGCCTTCTATCGGTCCATGCAGGCCTATGAGCGCAGCATGCAGCATAGCGATACGCGCCTGGTGCTGCGGCCGGATTCGGATTTCTTCCGCTTCTTTGGCGATCCCGGCGGCAAGCCACCATCGGCCGGCGCGGCGACGTCATTAGGCCCGGCGGCGGCAGCCGCGCCCACGCCGCCGCACGCGACCAGCGCCACCAAATAGCGTGCCGAATCTTAAAGCGCAGCGAGATTTGCCGATGTCGGATTTCGTCGTCGCGCTCGGCCTGTTCTTCACTATCGAAGGCCTGTTTCTCGCCGCGTTCCCAGCCGGCGCCAAGCGCACCATGGCGAGCGTGCTCGACACGCCCGACGGGCCGTTGCGGATCGCCGGCATCGTTTCCGCATTGGTCGGCGTCCTCATCGTCTGGCTGGTGCGCGGCTGACGCCCGCAACGCGCGGTGACGCGCAGTCGCTTTTCCGCCCTAATCCACCCTCTAATTGTTTTTCGGCGGGTGCGGCCTTGCGTCTCGGCGGCCGGAGGGGCACCTTGATCACAAGTCACTCCAACGACTCGAATGCCAGGAGCCCAGGCGTCCATGACGTCCCAGCCAAACCCCTTTTTCGCCCGCGATTTTTCCGTTCGCCTCGGCTCTAGCCTGCGGCGCGGCATCGCGCTTGCCGCCGTAGCGGCGGCGCTCGCCATCCTGCCGGGCAAGCCGGCAGCGGCCCGTGGACCCGAGAACATCGCCGACGTTGCCGAACAAGTGATCGACGCCGTCGTCAATATCTCGACCTCGCAAAAGATCGATCCGCATATGAGCGAGCTGCCGGATCTGCCGCCCGGCTCGCCGATGGAGGAGTTTTTCGATCAGTTCTTCAAGAACCGGCATGGCCATGGCGGCGACAATTCGGATCAGGCGCCGCCACACCGGATCAATTCGCTTGGTTCCGGCTTCATCATCGATCCGTCCGGCCTCGTCGTCACCAATAATCACGTCATCGCCGACGCGGACGAAATCAACGTCATTCTCAATGACGGCACCAAGCTCAAGGCCACGCTCGTCGGCAAAGACAGCAAGAGCGATCTCGCGCTGCTGCGCGTGCATTCCGAAAAGCCGCTCAAGTCAGTCAAATTCGGCGATTCCGACAAGCTGCGATTGGGCGAATGGGTCATCGCCATCGGCAATCCGTTCAGCCTCGGCGGCTCGGTGACCGCCGGCATCGTCTCCGCGCGCAACCGCGACATCAATTCCGGACCCTACGACAACTACATTCAGACCGACGCAGCGATCAATCGCGGCAATTCCGGCGGACCGCTGTTCAACCTCAATGGCGAGGTCGTCGGCATCAACACTGCGATCATCTCGCCGTCGGGCGGTTCGATCGGAATCGGCTTTGCCGTTCCGTCCGACAGCGCCCTCGCCGTCATCGATCAATTGCGCCAATTCGGCGAGACCCGGCGCGGCTGGCTCGGCGTGCGGATTCAGCAGGTCACCGACGACATCGCCGAGAGCCTGAGCATCGCTCCCCCGCGCGGCGCGCTCGTCGCCGGCATCGACGACAAGGGACCGGCCAAGCCGGCCGGCATCGAGCCGGGCGATGTCGTCGTCTCGTTCGACGGCCATGACATCAAGGAAATGCACGATCTGCCGCGCATCGTCGCCGATACGCAGGTCGGCAGGACCGTCGACGTGGTCGTGATCCGCAAAGGCAAGGAAGAAACTCACAAGGTCACCGTCGGCCGGCTGCAGGACACCGACAAGGTCGCCGAGGCCAAGGCGGACCTCACGCCGCCGAAGCCGGACGTGCAGAAAACGCTCGGGCTGGAACTGGCGGCGATCTCCGATGATCTGCGCCGCAAGTTCAAGATCAAGGACAATGTCAACGGCGTCGTGGTGACCGACGTCGATTCAAGCGTGGCGTCGGCCGACCCCGACAAAAGGCTTTCGCCCGGCGACGTCATCGTCGAGGTGCAATATCAGGCGGTCACCAATCCGGCGGACATGCAGAAGAAGATCGATCAGCTCAAATCGCAGGGCAAGAAGATCGCGATGCTGCTGGTCTCGAGCGCCGACGGCGACACGCGGTTCGTCGCGCTGCCCCTGCAATAGCCCGGCGCGCGAGGTTATCGGGGCGACGCAGGTAGACGATCACAGGGTGTAATTTTAAGGGGATCGCTTCGCGCCGCCGATCGCGATGGCAACCCGTTGCGATCGACGGCTACATCCCGGACTTTTTCACGTCGGCTGGATGCCGGCGAGCTTGGCGGCGGCGCGCATGGCTTCATAATCGGCGTTGATGAAATCGGCGAAGCCTTTGGCCGTCATCTGTTCGGGCGTCGCAACCTCCGAGCCAAGCGCAGCGAGGCGGTCGGCCGCG
Organism: Xanthobacteraceae bacterium; assembly: GCA_049285335.1. Taxonomy (GTDB): domain Bacteria; phylum Pseudomonadota; class Alphaproteobacteria; order Rhizobiales; family Xanthobacteraceae; genus BOG-931. The sequence continues at coordinate 4,723 of JBAPZR010000227.1, forward strand.
GGCGAGCCTGGAGCAAGCCCCTTCTGCACCGTGCCTTCCAGCGCAGCGATGATATCCGCCGGCGTTTTCGCCGGCGCCACGATGCCGATATAGCTCTGCGCGATGAAGCCTTTCACGCCGCTCTCGTCGAAGGTCGGGATGTCGGGCGCAAGCTTCGAACGGTGGAGCGAAGCGACTGCGAGGATATGCGCCTTCTTGTCGTTGTGCAGCGGCAGCGCGGTGGAGAATTCGGTCATCGCGCCGTTGACATTGTCGCCCATCAGGTCGGGAAGCAACGCGCCGCCGCCGCGATAGGGCACATGCGTGATGTTTGCGCCCGTCGCCGCCTTGAAGCGCTCCAATGTCATGTGCGTCGCGCTGCCGACGCCGCTCGTCGCGATGGTCATCGGCGTCGTTTTACTCGCGGCCACGAACTCCGCGACGGTCTTTGCCGCAACGTCGTTGCTCAAGATCAACACGTGCGGCACGTAGCTCGTCAGCGCGATCGGGGCAAAATCCTTCAACGGATCGTAGCCGAGTTGCGCATGCAGGAACGGATTGACCGTCAGGGGGCCGTTCGATCCGACCAAGAGCGTATAGCCGTCGGGAGCCGCATGCGCGACATATTCGGCCCCGACGCTGCCGCCGGCGCCGTTGCGGTTCTCGACCACCACGGTTCCATTGAGCCCCTTGCCGATCTGGTCGCCGACGAGGCGGCCGACAATGTCGGCATTGCCGCCCGCGGCGAACGGCACGACGAGCTGGATCGGCCGCGTTGGATAGCCGGCCGCAAACGAGCGCCTCGGAATGACCAGGCTTGCGGAGGCGCCGGCGAAGACACCAAGCAACATGCGGCGTGAGAGCGTCATTGGTCTCCTCCCATCGGATCTATTACACCCAGCCTAGCGCGGTGGCTGCGCGGATGTCCCAGCTTGCCGGCGGTCAATTTGCCGCGACTTCGCTGCAACTCGATGTCGCGGCGTCGGGGGATTTCACCTAGCGCAGCAGCGCGCAGGCGAACAGTGCTGTCGCGGCGGCGCCGAGCGCAGTACGAACCGCATGGAGCTTCGCCCATTTTTCAATCGATCTGCGGCTCTGCGGCCCGGCAGCGGCCGGATCAAGCGCCATCAGCGCGGTGTTCGTCGGCATGATGCCGAGAAGCGTGTACGGCCAATTCATCAGGAGAACGATAGCGCCGGCGAGCCAGAGCCAATTGCCGGTCTGCCACCACGCGATCACGCCCAAAACAAAGCCGACGATCGCAAGCGGCGCTTGCATGGCGAAGCCGCGCTTGTAGGAAGGCTTCCATTCCGCGAGCAACGATCGGTCGTCCAGGTGCAGGCGCGCGGGCTGTTCGGCGAAATTGACATAAAATGCCGCGCCAAAGAAGACGGCTGCCGCGATGAGCGCAAGCAATCCAGCGAGCATCGTTCTCTCCTATCGATCGTTCACTCGACGAATTCTTCGCGCCGATAGCCCTGCGCGTAAAGGAGCGCCGTGAGATCGCCGTGATCGATGCGCGCACGCGCCGCCGCCCGCAACGCCGCCTTGGCATGGAAGGCGATGCCGAGGCCCGCCGCCTCGATCATCGGAATATCGTTGGCGCCGTCGCCGACCGCGAGCGTGTCGTCGCGCTTCAGCCGAAAGCGCTCGCGCAGCGCAATCAATGTATCGCGCTTCGCCTCGCGACCGACGATCGGTTCCGCGACCTCGCCGGTGAGCCGGCCGGCGGCATCCATCAAGAGCGTATTCGCGTGATATTCGTCGAAGCCGATGGCGGCGGCGATGCGCGCCATGAAAGCGGTGAAGCCGCCGGACACGACGCAGGTATAGGCGCCGTTGGCGCGCATGGTTTTGACCAAAGCCGGAGCGCCCGGCGTGAGCCGGATGCGTTCGTCGATAACAGCGTCGATCGTTGAAAATGGCAGGCCTTTGAGAAGCGCCACACGCTCGCGCAAGGCCGGCGCGAAGGGGAGTTCGCCTTCCATCGCCCGCTTGGTGATCGCCGCGACCCGGTCCTTGAAGCCGGCATAGTCGGCCAGTTCGTCGATACATTCCTGGCCGATCATGGTGGAATCCATGTCGGCGACGAGGAGCTTCTTACGCCGAGCGCTTTGTCCCTGGAGAACAATGTCGACCGGCAGATCGCCGATGAGCGCGCGCGCCTCGCCCGCGAGCTTTTCGAGCCAAATGTCGGCGCCGGCGCTGTTCTCGGCATCGCTGCAGAACTCAACGTCTGTCGCCACGCCGGGCGCGAGCCGGTCGGCGAGGCGGCCTTGCGGCAGATGCCGCGCGACGCGTTCCGCCAACCCTTCCGTCACCGCCGGGCGGTCCGGATGCGAGATAAGCGTTGCTACATAAGACATGTCATGCGATGCGGACTTAATTGTTTGCGGGAGCAGCGTAACGCGTGCCGAAGACCATTCTCATCGCAGGCCCGACGGCGAGCGGCAAGTCGGCATTGGCGCTGGAGCTCGCGGAAAAGCTGAACGGCGCGATCATCAATGCCGATTCCATGCAGGTCTATCGCGACCTGCGCATCATCACCGCGCGGCCGACCGCCGACGACGAGCGCCGCGCGCCGCATCGGCTCTACGGCAATGTCGACGCCGCCGAGAATTATTCGGTCGGCCGCTGGTGCGGCGACGCCGCCGACGCGCTGGCTGCGCTCGCAAGACAGGAACAGCCCGCGATCATCGTCGGCGGCACCGGGCTTTATTTCAGCACGCTCGCGCGCGGGCTCGCGGCGGTTCCCGCCATCCCCGCGGAGGTTCGCAAGCGCGTGCGCGAGCGGCTCGCGAGCGACGGCGTCGCCTCGCTTCACGCCGAACTCGCCGCGCGCGATCCCGCAACCGCGGCGCGCCTAAAGATCGGCGACCGCGCCCGCGTCACGCGCGCGCTCGAAGTGGTGCTGGCGACCGGCCGCTCGCTCACCGAGTGGCACGAGACCAACACACCGCCCCGCATCGATCTGGCGCGCGCGGCGAAGGTCTTTCTGATGCCTGATCGCGACGAGCTCGCCCGTCGCATCGAGACGCGCTTCGACGGCATGATCGCTGCCGGCGTGCTTACGGAAGTGCGGACGCTGGCCGCACGCGGGCTTGACCCGAGCCTTCCCGCCATGAAAGCCCACGGCGTGCCTTGGTTGATCCGGCATCTCGACGGCGAGATCGCACTCACTGAAGCGGTCGCACAATCCAAGCGCGACACGCGTCGCTACACCAAGCGACAGGCGACTTGGTTTCGCAACCAGCTTCCGCAATTCGAATGGGCGGAGCCGGCGCGGGCAATGGCGGCGATCGAAGCACAGCTGCGTTCGCAAGCAAGGTGAGCGTCGAGAATGGCTAGGTCAAAAATCATAAAAGCGTTCTGGAAAAGCCATCGATTGCAACGGCCCGAAGCGATCACCGTGGTTTGGGAGCCTTGACTCGCTAGTGCGTCGCGTACTGCAACCCTGCAGTGTACGCGGCGCCGCCAAGCACGCAAGGCAATCCCAGTTCGATTTGTCCCGTTGCGGCGGCAACGACGCATCCCATCGACAACGCGCCTTCGCCGACCTGGCCCCAGCCCGAGAGCGAGCGCTTGGAGTCCGGACCCTTGGTCTTGAGCTCCTCGATCGCGGCGAGCGATTCCTGGCGCATGCGCACCGTATCGACGGTATCCGCGGTCTCGATGACATCGTCGAGCACGACCTTGACCTCCTTGGACTGGTTCTTGTCCGCCCATTTGAGCATCTTGAGAAGATCGGGGTCGCGCACCGCATTGCTCGCCAGCGTGAACTTGGCGGCGCTGCCGGCGGTCAGATTGTCGACGTTGTCCTTATCGTTGGCGAGCGGCAACAGCTTGACCACCCGTTCGATCGGCCCATAGGCGCCGGTGGCGAGATAATAGCCCCACAAAACGTCGATCAGCTCCGGCGTCGGTTCGATCTCTATCGGTTTGTTGTGGTCCTTCTCGAGATGCAGCGTCGACTTGATCTTGTCGAGCATGCTCGGCTTCACGCTGTGATAGTCGATCTGCTCGAGCGTCGGCAGCTTGCCGTCGAGATATTTGTCGACCATCGCGCGGCGCGTCGCCATGCGATCGACGAATGTCGCCAGGAGCTCGCGCCAGTGCGGCAGGCCGGAATAGGCGATGGCGCGCACCAGCACCCAATGATCCGCCGGATCGATCGAGAGCATCTTGGCGACGAGACCTTCGGCGCGCGCCGGATTGTTGCCGAGCACGCCGGCGATGAAACCGATATAAGGCCCTGAGCTTTCCGCATCCTTGAAGGCCTGCATGGTGCTGAGCGTGCGCACCACTTCCGGCAGCTTGTCGGGATCGGGACGATGCCGATACGCGTTGATCCAACCAAGGATCGCGGTCGTCGAATTAAGTTCCGCCGCGGGCGGCTGCACGGCGCTCGCCGGCGCGGTCGGCATGACGAAGCAACCCAATGCAACGACGATAGCGGCTGCAAAGCGCGAACAGGAGCTAACCCGATGTGCCGCAACCATGACCCCTCCAGTACACATTCCAAGCAGCGCGTGATTGGTGATTGTTGAACGCCCGCGCCCCCAGCTGCGACAATACAGCAACAGCGCAGGGAAAATTCATGGCCGCGCCCGTGCGGAATCGCGGCCGCCTTGTGACGCAAAGCTTTGGTTAACAATTGCAAAATTGCGCGAGAATCCGATTTCAAACGATGGTTTGAACTGCGCCAAGTGGCGCAAAGCCCGATTGTTGCCGCATTTGGCTTGACCCACGCTGACACATTGCCTTATAAGTAAACGCGTTCGAGCTACCGAAAAACACGGAAGGCACCAACGTGCGTCGTTTCATTTCGCTGATCCTCGTATCCAAGCGCACCGCCGGGGGTGGGTAACCCACCCGCGAGACGTGGCGGTGCGCGATCCAGGGCCTTCGGGGCCCTTTTTTGTTACCTGAAACAAACTCCTTCCGCGTATTCGTTTCGCTACGGCGGAGGGTTCCGGCGGGTGGAGAATGGAGAAAGTGGCATGAGTACCACGAGTACCATGACTGAGACGACCGGCAGCACTGAGATGACTGGTGCGGAAATGGTGATCGCGGCGCTTGCGGACCAAGGCGTCGAGCACATTTTCGGTTATCCCGGCGGGGCGGTGCTGCCGATCTACGATGCGCTGTTTCAGCAGCAGCGCGTGCAGCATGTTCTGGTGCGCCACGAACAGGGCGCCGTGCACGCCGCCGAAGGCTATGCGCGTTCGACCGGCAAGGTCGGCACCGTGCTGGTCACCTCGGGACCGGGCGCAACCAATGCCGTCACCGGCCTGACCGATGCGCTATGCGATTCCGTTCCGCTCGTCGTCATTACCGGACAGGTGCCGACGCATCTGATCGGCAACGACGCGTTTCAGGAATGCGACACCGTTGGCATCACGCGGCCCTGCACCAAATACAATTACCTCGTCAAATCCATTGCCGATCTGCCGCGCGTGCTGCACGAAGCGTTCCACATCGCCGCGAGCGGCCGTCCGGGGCCGGTCGTCGTCGATATTCCTAAGGACATCCAGTTCGCCAAAGGCTCCTACTTCAAGCCCGCGGAATTCCAGCATCGCGGCTATCGGCCGAAGCTCAAGGGCGATCCCGACAGGATCAGGCAGGCCGTGGAGATGATGGCGGCCGCCAAGCGCCCGCTATTCTACACCGGCGGTGGCGTGATCAATTCCGGCCGCACGGCTTCCGAGCTGTTGCGCGAGCTCGTCAAGCTGACCGGTTTTCCCATCACCTCAACGTTGATGGGACTTGGCGCCTTCCCGGCCGCCGATCCGCAATGGCTTGGCATGCTCGGCATGCACGGCACCTGGGAGGCGAATTGGTCGATGCACGATTGCGATCTGATGATCGCGGTCGGCTCGCGTTTTGACGACCGCATTACCGGTCGGCTCGATGCTTTCTCGCCGGGCTCGAAGAAAATCCACATCGACATCGATCCGTCCTCGATCAACAAGAACGTCAAGGTCGATCTGCCGATCGTCGGCGATTGCGCCCACGTACTCGAGGATATGCTGCGGCTTTGGCGCGAGCGTGGGGCGAAGCCCGACAAGACGGCGCTCGAGGCCTGGTGGGCGCAGATCGGCAAATGGCGCGCCAAGAAGTCCCTGTCCTATCGCAACTCGAACGAGATCATCAAACCGCAATACGCGATCCAGCGGCTCTACGAGTTGACCAAGGACCGCGACACCTACATCACCACCGAAGTCGGTCAGCATCAGATGTGGGCGGCCCAGTTCTATCAATTCCAGGAGCCGGCGCGGTGGATGACTTCGGGCGGACTGGGCACGATGGGCTACGGCCTGCCGGCTTCGGTCGGCGTGCAGCTCGCCCATCCGAATTCGCTCGTCATCGATATCGCCGGCGAAGCCTCGGTGTTGATGACGATGCAAGAAATGTCGACGGCCGTGCAATACGACCTGCCGATCAAGATCTTCATCCTCAACAATCAATATATGGGCATGGTGCGGCAATGGCAGGAATTGCTGCACGGCGGCCGCTATTCGCATTCCTACACCGAAGCGCTGCCCGACTTCGTCAAGCTCGCCGAGGCCTATCATGCGCACGGCATTCGCTGCGAGCATCCCGACGAGCTCGATGAGAAAATCCGCGAAATGATCGAGGTCCAGAAACCGGTGATCTTCGACTGCGTGGTCGATCCGGCGGAAAACTGCTTCCCGATGATCCCGTCGGGCCGCGCCCACAACGAAATGCTGCTCGGCGACGCCGCGACGCGCCCCGAGGATGCCGTGACCGAAAAGGGCAAGATGCTGGTGTGAGGCCGCGCCAAAATCACGCGCCGGTTGAAATCGACGGAGAACCGCGGTGACGACGACGACCACGACACATTATCCCGCAATGACCACCGCCGAGCCGGTCGAGACGCGCACCTTGTGCGTTTTGGTCGACAACGAGCCCGGCGTGCTGGCGCGCGTTATCGGGCTCTTCGCCGGGCGCGGCTACAACATCGACTCGCTGACGGTCTCGGAGACCGAGCACGAGAAGCATCTGTCGCGCATCACCATCGTGACGCGCGGCACCGCCATGGTGCTCGAGCAGATCAAGAACCAGCTCGACCGCTTGGTGCCGGTACATCGCGTGATCGATCTGAGCACCGGAGGACCGGCGATCTCGCGCGAATTGGCGATGGTCAAGGTGCGCGGCACCGGCGACCAGCGCATGGAGGCGTTGCGGCTGGCTGACGCTTTCCGCGCCCGCGTCATTGACGCCACCACCGAAAGCTTCGTCTTCGAGATCACCGGCGCATCAGACAAGATCGAGAGCTTCATCAATTTGATGCTGCCGGTGGGCCTGGTCGAAGTCTCGCGCACCGGCGTGGTCGCCATCGGCCGCGGACCGGAGGGCTTGTAAGCATTTGCAGCGAGGCCGTCTTTGGGGGCTTGTCTTTAGGCTTGTCGCAGCCATCCGCAGAAACTAGTGTCCCGATTCCGAAGTTCGCCCACACGTTGCGGCAAACTTTTAGCGAACTTCGGAATCGAAAGGGCACTGGCAAGATTATAATTCTAGTGTGGTTTTGGGATTTGAAGTTCCTATACAAGTGTGCGGCTGCATCATAGGAACTTCAACCACCACACGACAAGCAGCAGCGGGCAAACGGCGGCCAGGGCGCATTTCGCTTTTGAGCGGTTAAGAAAAAGGGGTGTGAAAACATGCGTGTTTACTACGATCGCGACGCCGACCTGAACCTGATCAAGGGCAAGAAGGTCGCCATTATCGGCTACGGCAGCCAGGGCCATGCGCATGCGCTCAACCTGCGCGACTCCGGCGTCAAGGAGGTCGCGGTGGCGCTGCGCAAGACCTCGCAAGGCGTGAAGAAAGCGCAAGGCGAAAAGCTCAACGTTATGGAGGTCGCCGACGCCGCGAAATGGGCCGACGTGATGATGATGCTCACGCCGGACGAATTGCAGGCCGACATCTACAACAACCATCTGCACGCCAACATGAAGCAAGGCTCGGCGCTGATGTTCGCGCACGGCCTCAACATTCATTTCAATTTGATCGAGCCGCGCGCCGACCTCGACGTGATGATGATCGCGCCCAAGGGACCCGGCCACACCGTGCGTTCGGAATATCAGCGCGGCGCCGGTGTGCCTTGCCTGCTCGCCATCCATCGCGACGTGTCCGGCAATGCGCACGATCTCGGCCTCTCTTATGGCGCGGCCATCGGCGGTGGACGCGCCGGCATCATCGAGACGAGCTTCCGCGAAGAGTGCGAAACCGACCTGTTCGGCGAACAATCAGTGCTGTGCGGCGGCCTCGTCGAATTAATGAAGGCCGGCTACGAGACCCTGGTCGAAGCCGGCTACGCGCCGGAAATGGCCTATTTCGAATGCGTGCACGAAGTGAAATTGATCGTCGACCTCATCTATGAGGGCGGCATCGCCACCATGAACTATTCGGTGTCCAACACCGCCGAATACGGCGAATATGTTTCCGGCCCGCGCGTCGTCGACGACAAAACGCGCGCCGAAATGAAACGCATTCTCGACGACATTCAATCGGGAAAATTCGTTAAGGACTGGATGCTCGAGAACAAGGTCAATCAAACCTCATTCAAGGCCATGCGCGCCAAATGCGCCGCTCATCCGATCGAGCAGGTCGGCGCCAAGCTGCGTGAAATGATGCCGTGGATCAAAAAGAGCGCATTGGTGGATCGTTCGCGGAATTGACGACACCGCACCGGGCGGTCGCCGGATCGCCGTTGTGAGCGTTTTAGGACTTTTCCGGAACTGCTGGGGTTGTTCCCAAGATTGCAGCGGATGTCTGCGAGGGCATGATCTATTCGGAAAACCGGTTTCCACTCTGGATCAAGTCCGGGCGTGCTTTTTCCGGATCAAGCCCTAGACTGCCGCTGCGGGAGCGACAAACTTTGGAGAAAATGCTCATGTTTGCCAAGGGACATCATCTGTTTGCGGTGGCCGCCGCAACGATGGCAGTGGGTTTCGCTGCCACGACAGCCGACGCCGCGGGACTGTTCACGCTGAGTTCGACCACCTTTTCTGACGGCAAAATCATGCCGAAGAAGGTCGCCAACAGCAAAGCCAATGCACCAAACAATCCGAATTGCGTCGGCGATAACGTGTCGCCGCAATTTTCCTGGAGCAACGTGCCGGAGGGCACCAAGAGCTTTGCGCTTTTAATGATTGACCCGGAGGGACGCGCGCCGGGCGGCGTCAATCATTGGGTTGCCTACGGCATCCCGGCCTCGGTCACCGGCTTCGCCGAAGGCGAGGTGAGCAAGGAAAGTGACAAATATGTCGGCGGCAAGAGTACGCAGGGCGTTCCCTACTATTCCGGTCCGTGCACGCCGCCGAACCAAACTGCGCACCATTACACATTCGTTCTCATTGCCACCGACTTCGATCCGAAGGAATTGCCGCCCGGTCTGACGCGCGACGAGCTGACCGCCAAGTTCGGAGCGCCGCCGGCGCACGTGAAGAGTGTGACCGGCATGATCGGGTTATTTGTAAACCCGTGGCGCGAGTCAAATTGACACGAATACGCTTGGCACGCGCAAGTTTGTCGCGCGCGAGCGACGCGCAGTAAACGGCTCGGCAGAAAATTTCGGCCTCTCGTCCGGTGACGGACGGGAGGCCGATTCTTGTCCGGGGCTAGCCTTGCGCCGCCGCCCCCTCTTCCGCTACAAGATGCCGATCCCGAAGTTTAGTTAAACGTGGAATTCACGCTGATCCGCGATTTTGGGACGCCATGACGTTTTAAGCGTGACGAGGGCAATGGCAATGTTTGATCGCAGCGATTCTCGCGCGATGACCCGGGACGCTTTGGCGTTTCCCGGCGCCGCCCTCATTCTGGGCACGCTCCTGCTCCTTAGCGCCCCCTGAGGGCCGGCTGGGCATTTGCGCCCGGGCACTCAGGGGTCGACCGCCACCACGGAACCCGAGAGCGCCCAAGACCGCCACATGACCGACGACAAGACCGACGTAACGATAGAGACCCGGTCCGGCGCGAATGACAAGGACGAGCCAAGGACAAGCCATGACAAGCCCAGCCAAGGATAAGGCCAAGCACCCGGCCAAAGACGCGACCAAAGAAGCGACCAAAGAAGCGACCAAGAAAGACGCGACCAAGGACGGCGCCAAGACCGCGCACAAATCCGCCGCCGACCAGGTCTTTATTTTCGACACCACCTTGCGCGACGGCGAGCAATGCCCCGGCGCCACCATGACGCACGAGGAGAAGCTCGAGGTCGCCGAACTCCTCGACACGATGGGCGTCGACATCATCGAGGCAGGATTTCCGATTGCCTCCGAAGGCGATTTCGCCGCCGTCAACGAGATTGCCAAGCGCACCAAGAAAGCCGTCATCTGCGGCCTGTCGCGCGCCAGTTTTAAGGACATCGATTGTTGCGCCGAAGCGATCAAGCCGGCCGAGCGCCGGCGCATTCACACCTTTCTGTCGACGTCGCCGGTGCACATGAAATACAAGCTCCAGAAGGAGCCGCACCAAGTCTACGAGATGGTGATCGCGCAGGTGACGCGCGCGCGCAATCACACCAATGACGTCGAATGGTCGAGCGAAGACGGCACCCGCACCGAATTCGATTTCCTGTGCCGGTGCGTCGAAGCCGCGATCAAAGCCGGCGCCACCACGATCAATATCCCGGACACGGTGGGCTACACCGTGCCGGAGGAATATTTCGCCCTGATGAAGCGGCTGCGCGAAGCGGTGCCGAATTCGGACTTGGCGCGCTTTTCGGTGCATTGCCACAACGATCTCGGCATGGCGGCGGCGAATTCGCTTGCCGGCATCCACGCCGGCGCACGCCAGATCGAGTGCACCGTCAACGGCATCGGCGAACGCGCCGGCAATGCCTCGCTCGAGGAAGTCGTCATGGCGATGCGGGTGCGCAACGACGTGCTGCCCTACTGGACCGGCATCGACTCCACCATGCTCACGCGCGCATCGAAACTCGTCTCGGCGGTCACCTCGTTCCCGGTGCAGTTCAACAAGGCGATTGTCGGCAGGAATGCGTTCGCGCATGAGAGCGGCATCCATCAGGACGGCATGCTCAAGCACACGCAGACCTACGAGATCATGATGCCCGAGGATGTCGGCGTGAAGCAGACCTCGCTGGTCATGGGCAAGCATTCCGGCCGGCATGCTTTCGTGCACAAGCTCGAAGAGCTCGGCTATCGGCTGGCCAGCAACCAGCTCGAAGACGCCTTTGTGCGCTTCAAGGCGCTCGCCGATCGCAAGAAGCACGTCTACGACGAAGACATCGAGGCGCTCGTCGACGAAGAGATCGCGACCGCGCAAGATCACATCAAGCTCGTGTCGTTGACCGTGATTGCCGGAACGCACGGCCCGCAACGCGCCACCATGAAGCTCGACATCGACGGCAATGCGTTGATCGAGGAACGCGAGGGCAACGGACCGGTGGACGCCACGTTCAATTGCATCAAGGCGATGGTGCCGCATGAAGCCGTGCTTGAGCTCTATCAGGTGCATGCCGTAACCGAAGGCACCGACGCGCAGGCCGAAGTGTCTGTCCGCCTGTCCGAGAACGGCCGCTCGGTGACGGCCAAGGGCGCCGATCCCGATACGCTCGTCGCCTCGGCCAAGGCCTACCTGGCGGCGCTCAACAAGCTGATGATCCGGCGTCAGCGCGGCAAGCTCGAGCCGCTCGCGGTTGGCGAACGCCGCATCCACTCGCAAGACGTCGGTTAAAGCGAAAAAGCCGCCTTAGTTTTCGCGCAAGGCGGCTTTAATTTTCGCGAGCGGATGGCTTGCATATGGCGCAGCAAGCGAGCATCGATCATTTACGGCCCAACAACGATGTGGCTCCGCGATCGATGCCTTGCCCATGCGGCTTCGGACCGCTATATCGGGGGACCTGTCGCCGACCGGCGGCATATTTTTGGCCGGTTTTGCGACGCCAATCGCGCAGGCGAATGGTGCAGAGAGTGGTGGAAGTGCCTAACCCGCAATTCCTCGGTTAGGGCGCATAGCTCAGTTGGTAGAGCAGCTGACTCTTAATCAGCGGGTCCAAGGTTCGAGTCCTTGTGCGCCCACCATTGATTTAGTTCGGCTTTTCTCTCCTTTCCATTAGAACATCATGAACTAGTCGGGCGGTCAGTCGGGAGCTTTTGTTCTCC
>JBAPZR010000228.1:0-5283 GCA_049285335.1 Xanthobacteraceae bacterium
ACAAACCCGGTGATTGTCTGGCGAGTCGCGCGGCGTGGGCATCCTGCTCAATGCAGCCCCAGCCACGATGGTATAAACATCGTTACCGGCTTCCTGAAACATTGATTCAAGTCACGCATCCAGACTCAGCGATGTTGAAAATAATTTGTGACAAATTGATCCCATGGGACGGGATCATCGATGCGTTTGGCTATCAAAAGATTGATTCGAGCCGCCACGACAGCTGCTGCGATCGTCGCGTCGTCCGGCTCGCTGGAGACGGCCCAGCCGCTCTTTGCCACGCTGGAAGAGGTCGCTTCCAAGCTGACGGCAGGCTTCTCTGAAGTCGAAGAAGTGCGCCGAAAGATAACGGAGGTCCAAGCGCGGCGAGATTGGGCGCACGCAAGCTAGCGGAATGTGGCGCCGCATTTTTCAAAATGGCGACGGGGTTCCCCGCCGTGCAGTAGTCTCGGAACCTTGATCTTAATCAAAGCGATCCATCTCGCGCGCAGCATATAATGCACTGCGTACTCTGAGGGAGAGGGCCAAGGAGATTGTGACATGAGTCAAAAAATGATCTCGCGTCGAGGCGCCCTTTCCCTTCTCGGATTAGCCGCCGCGTTGGGCTTTGCAGTGCCGACAACCGTGCTGACGACGTCAGACGCCGACGCTCAGGCACAGCCTACCGCCCCGACACCGCCGGCACAGCCAACTGCTCCGACACCCACCGCTCCGGCAACGTCCGGTATGGAACGGCGTCAACAACGGCGCGCCGCGCGGCAAAATGCTCGCGAGATGCGCCGTGAGGCGCGGCGTACAGGTCGCCACATGCGTCGTGAAGCGCGGCAAAATGCTCGCCAGATGCGGCGTGAGGCGCGGCAAACGAGTCGCCGTTTGCGCCGTGAGGCGCGGCGCGGAAATGGTCAGATTTATATGAATGCAAAACAAAAGTAGTTTCGGGGTCATTCGTCAGCAACGAATGAACCAACGGGCGCAGAACGCGGCGGCGAACGTAGCGCTTCACAAGTTCGTCGCGATCAAGCGTAAGTTGTGAGCCGCTTGTAGAAAACGCTACGCCGCGCTGCGCCGCTTTGTAAATATCGGACGGTCGAAGCGAATTTTCTGAACCTTTTCGAGGCTGGCGCCGTCGGGCCGCCGGGCTAGCAACAACCCTTCCCAACGATGGGCCAAGCGCAGCCAAAACTCTCGATCGTTCTTGTCATGCGCGGCCGCGGCGAGCTTTCTGCATTGCTGGACTTGGTCCTGAAAAAAATCGGCTGTTTCGAGCATTGCGATCCCCGCGACAAAAGCCCCGCTGACCGGGGCTTCTACCAACAAACAACGCAGATCGGGATTTGTTCCGCTCGTAAAATTTCTGCCGCGGACAAATTCGCAAACTGAAATTCCCGCGCGGAAGCGACCCTTTTTCTTCTCTTCAAACGAGGAAATGAGCTTGGCTCGCCTTGCTCCCGGCACCGACTTTGCTGTCTCGCGCTGCCACGGACATCATGCGCTTGCCGCGAGAACCGTGCGTGCGAGATTTCCTGCGGCGTTAGAAAACGTTACGACCTGCGCCTTCGACGCGGCCCCGCTGGCGGCTGGTACAACGTGTTGCGCACGCAAAACCCGCCTATTCCGCTCACGGTGGCCATGCACTGCGGGAAGCTGACAAAGCCGCAATTCATCGCGCCGCCGAGCGGGCCGCTGCTATACTGCGCGCACCAGGGATAGTTCTGCGCTTGTGCCGGCGTGCCGAGCACTGACATCGCGGCCGCAATTGCTGCTGCGCAAAACAATGGTTTCATTGTCATCGCTCCTCATCGACTTGGATTTGCATCCGTAGAGATCATAAGCGCGGAACTACTCCAGCGGGCGTTGATCTCGATCAACAGCCGCCTGGGCCGGACCAGGTCGGGGTTCTGTGCGCCACCTGACACAAAACCCCGCGCAAACCGTTGGCTGACGCGCAAAAAATTTCCGTGGAACTCTCGCGGTGCGGTGGCAAATCCGTCTTGCCGACGCCACGGAATGCAACTAGCCTTAACGACGGGGAGAGGGTGTGGTTCACGGAGGAGGAATCATGGCTCTCCATGCCGAGACGGCGGTACGGACGCGCTTGGCAACCTACAGCAAAAACAATTGCCCTCAATGCGGCGAGTGGTTGCTGGCTCCCGACTGGTCCGAATATCACAACGATCGCCGCGTGCGACACACTTGGTCGTGCGAGACCTGCGGCTATCAATTCGAGACGACGGTATTCTTCGCCGCTCCCTAGGAGCGATCAGCGTCGCGCGCGCGGCGGATAGGCGTGCCACGCGCCTTGGAAGTCCGTGACATACGCAGCGTCCGAGCTCAAATAGGTCGGCCCTACCGGGACCTTGCCGTGGCCACCGGGGATGTCGAGCACGTAGCGCGGCTGACACAGCCCCGAATAGCGGCCATGGAGCGCGCGCAACACCGCCTGCCCTTCACCAATTGACGTGCGGAAATGCGCGGTGCCGGGTGCGAGATCGGGATGGTGCAGGTAATAGGGTTTGATCCGGCACTCGACGAGCGCACGCATCAGAGTGCCCAGCGTCTCCACATCATCGTTGACACCGCGGAGCAGCACCGACTGCGAGAGCATCGGAACGCCGGCATCGACGATGCGCGCGCAAGCGCGGCGCGCTTGTTCGGTCAATTCCCGAGCGTGATTGGCGTGCAAGACCACGAATGTCGCCTTACCGGGGCGCAGCGCACCGACCAGAGGCTGTGAGATGCGTTCAGGATCCGCGATCGGCATGCGAGTGTGAATGCGGATCACCTTAACGTGGTCGATCGCGGCAAGCCGCTCCATCACGTCTTTGAGACGGCGCGCCGGCAGCAAAAGCGGATCGCCGCCCGTCAAGATCACTTCCCAGATTTGCGGCGTCCGCGAAATGTAATCGAGGGCCGCCGCGAGTTTGGTGCGCGACAACGCGCCCCGGCCCGGCCCGACCATTTCGCGGCGAAAGCAGAAACGACAGTAGACCGCGCAGGCATTGGCCAGCTTGAGGAGCACGCGATCCGGATAGCGATGAACAATACCCTCGAGCGGACTATGGGCCTCGTCGCCGATCGGATCGGGTCTTTCTTCGGGCTCAAGCGCAAGCTCCCGCTCGTCGGGAACGAACTGGCGCGCGATAGGATCATGCACATCCGAAGGATCGATCAAATCGGCAAGGATCGGCGTGATCGCCACCGCATAGCGCGCCGCCACGTTCTGCAAGCCGGCGAGGCGATCACGGCCGACCAGGCGCGCTTCGACAAGTTCCGACGGATCACGCAAGGATTTCATTGTCGCCGGCATAGCCGACCTCGTTGGTTATCGCGCCTCTTTCCGTCAATTCTTCGCCACTGCCGCCGGCGCAGCGGAAACGGCGGGACCTTATTGCGTCGGATCACCAAGCGGAGTCCAGAGCACCTGCTCGATGCGCGAAGCGCCGGTTGCCAGCATCACCAGCCGATCGAGGCCGAGCGCGACGCCGCTTGCCTGCGGCATGTGCGCGAGCGCGGCTATGAAATCCTCGTCGATCGGATAGCGCTCGCCGTAAATGCGCTCCTTCTCGGCCATTTCAGCTTCCAGCCGGCTGCGTTGTTCCGCCGCATCGGTCATTTCCCCAAAGCCGTTGGCGAGTTCCACGCCGCAGACATAAAGCTCGAAGCGTTCGGCGAGGCGCGCATCGCGGGCCGGACGCGCCAGGGCTGACAGCACAGCCGGATATTCGTCGAGGATCGTCGCCCGGCCGACGCCGAGATTGGGTTCGATCCGCTCGACAAGGACGCGGCTGAATATATCCGCCCAGCGATCGTTGCCGGCGATGCGAATGCCGGCAGCCTGCGCAGCGCGCGCCAGGCGCTCGCGATCCGCGACGCCGTCCGGCAGCGTCGCCAACAGATCGATGCCGGCAAAACGCGCGAAAGCCTGCGCCACGGTAAGCCGCTCCGGCGCGGCAAAGGGATCGGCGCTGCGACCGCGGAAAGTCAGTTGCGCTGCGCCAGCGGCATGCGCCGCCTCGTGCAGGATCGCGACGCAGTCGGCCATTAGCGCGTCATAGCGCTCGCCGGCGCGGTACCATTCGACGAGTGTGAATTCGGGATGGTGAAGCGCGCCGCGCTCGCGATTGCGAAACACTTTCGCGAACTCGACGATGCGCCGTTCGCCGGCGGCCAGGAGCGTCTTGCAGGCAAATTCCGGCGAGGTCCGCAGATAAAGCGGCGATGGCACGCCGTCCGTCGTCGTAAGCGTCGTCGCGAAAGCGTGCAGATGGGCTTCGTTGCCGGGCGAAATCCGTAAAGCCCCGGTCTCCACCTCGACAAATTCCTCGCTCGCGAACCAGGTCCGCAGCGACGTGACAATGCGGCCCCGCCCAAGCAGGAACGGGCGGCGATCGGCATGAATATGGGCCGTCCATGACGGCGAGGAGGGAGGCGGGTTGCGCGGCATATTCTGATCTGGGCGAGTGGAGAAATAGCTGGCGATAAGGCTCAGGATCAGTATGGTGCCCCCCGAATCCTAAAGCCATTCATGTTGAGGATGCCGTGAAAGTCATCGCCAGCTCGTTGCGGAAAGGCAATATCGTCGAAATCGACGGCAAACTCGGGGTCGTCATGGCCGCCGAGAACATCCACCCCGGCAAGGGCACCCCGGTGACCCAGCTTGACGTCCGCCGGATCGCCGACGGCGTGAAAGTGTCGCTGCGCTACAAGACCACCGACCAAGTCGAGCGCGCCTTCGTCGAAGACCGTAAGCACCAATATATGTATCAGGACGGCGACGGCTTCCATTTCATGAACATGGAAAGCTACGACCAAGTCGCGGTGCCCGCCGACATCATGGGCGATCAGTCAGCCTATTTGCAATCCGAAATGGAAGTGACCATCAGCCTGCATGAGGGGGTACCGGTTGCGATCGAATTGCCACCAAAGGCGGTACTCGAAGTGCTCGAAACGGAACCGACGGTGAAGGGTCAAACCGCCGCTTCATCCTATAAGCCGGCGCTGCTGTCGAACGGGGTGCGCACGATGGTGCCGCCATTTGTCACAGTCGGAACCAAGATCGTCGTTATGACCGCCGATGGGAGTTATGTCGAACGGGCCAAGGATTGATTGAGCGCTATCTAAATCTAAACCCACGATATTTTTAAGATGCCTATTTGCTAAATATCTGTTCATCCCCATACAAATAGGACTGATAAATCGCACGACAGCGCTTGGCAGAGCGCGTGGCGGACGCGATATTAGCGAGACCCATTTGCGGGGATTGAAGACGTGCGGGCTTCGATC
>JBAPZR010000229.1:0-3472 GCA_049285335.1 Xanthobacteraceae bacterium
GTGTTATGTCCTTCAACTCGTGGCATGTGATGCGAAGTCCCTCATTAGTGATGCCGCTGTATCTCGCCAATCTCGCCAAGGCTTCGCCTAGCGTCCGAGACGACGCAATGACGTAATACACTAATCCTATCTGCCGAAGATCAATGTCCTTGGCGACGTGAATTCCAAGGAATGGGTCTGGCAATTCATTGGCTATTACATTGAGAAATTTGATCTGATTTTCTACAGGCATCCGAAAGTGCGAATCTTCGATTTGATCAGGAGTCAGGCTGGAGTATTTCAGTAGAAGTCCGACCTCCAGCCGCGCCTCCAACGCCCGGGCATAAGCTGCTCTAGCTATCCCACCGCTCGCGTTTGGAAGTGAACTGAACCGAGCCTTCTTGTGCATCGCTTCTATGATCCGATTTGCACGATGTTGACACACCACAAGCCTGATTGGCTTTCAATTTGCTAGAAACGTGACCGCACGTTAGCTGAGGAAGCGAAGGATCAGGGTCAGCAAAACTGAGAGGACGATCGATGTCACGATAGGGACTCTCGCATTTGATGTCACCCGGAAGAAGCGAGAGTCCGGGCGTGACGTCAGGTCTACTGGCGGCAGCACGTCGGTCAGCGAGCCAACCGATGAGAGCGAGAGCAAGCACCACAACGACGAAGATTATACCTTGGGACAAGCTGGAGCGGCGGTCGATGAAAAGGCGCCGGACGACGCCGCGGCCTTCAAGGCCTGGCTTCATCAGATCAGCCAGCACGTTGCCGAAGCCGCAAGCGAAGGGGGTTTGTTTAGTTCCAGCGGTTCGCCAGTAAGCGACAAAGAAAAAGCCACGCTCCAGGAGATTTCCAGCGCGCTGAAATTGGCGGCGTGAAGTTCTTGGCGGAGCGGCCGCCCGGATCGCGACTGGATCATTCCAGGTCTCATTGCCAGAACAATGGCAAAAGTCATGGACGGATGCGATGATCCTTTGGGCCAAAACCGGTAAGCCGAATGATTGGCGCGCTCGATTGTGATGACGGGAATTTTTTGCTCCACATGAACATCGAAAAGGTAGCACGCAACAGGTAGGCTGACTTCATATCCGAGGTATCGTTGCAATTGATGCCGCTGTCGGCTAGTGCAGAGCATCCGTCGGAGCAACGAAATGCCAAGTATTTATCGAAGTTACCTTGCACTGATGGTGATTGGTCTCAGCCTGGCACTGTCAGCGTGCGGTTACAACACGATCCCGACACTCGAGGAGCAGGCCAAGGCGCGCTGGTCAGACGTTCAAAACCAATATCAGCGCCGCGCTGATCTCATCCCTAATCTAGTTTCTACTGTTCAAGGTTATGCCGCGCAGGAAAAGAACGTTCTCACTGCTGTCGTAGAGGCGCGAGCAAAGGCGACACAGATCAAGCTAGATGCCTCTGATCTCACCGATCCGAACAAGGTAAAGGCCTTTCAGGACGCGCAGAACCAGTTGACCGGTGCGCTCGGCCGGTTGTTGGCGGTAAAGGAGAACTACCCGGACCTCAAATCCAACTCCAACTTCCTAGCATTGCAGTCGCAGCTCGAAAGCACCGAGAACCGGATCTCAATGGCGCGGCTCAACTACATCGCCGCGGTACGGGATTACAATCTGTCACTGCGCACGTTCCCCACTGTGCTCTGGGCAAAGACGGTTTTTTCCGGAAACCAACCAATGGCGGAGTTCGGGGCGAGCGAGGGTGCGGAAAAGCCGCCTGTGGTGAAGTTCTGATGGTTTGCGACAATATTCCAACACCTTGGTCACCCCGCGCGGTTAGCACAGCCCTTATGCGATAGAAGTATTACCACGTCTAATCGCTGCTCGATTAAGCAAAGGAGCAAACGCGTGGGACACAGATTGACCACTGCACTAATCTTCCTCAATGCGTTGGGCCTACTCGCATGCGTCATCCTGATTGCGGCGAATGGCAACCAGACGCCCGATGTTGCGATACACTTTACCCGTGCGATTCAATCCTCAATTCGAATGTTTATTGTCGGAGTTGGACTTCCTTTAGCCGCCTGGGAAATCGCTGCAGCTGAATTTGACCGGTCCAATGTCAAAGTTAGGCTACTTGAATCTTGGACAACGTATCTTTTGCTGATTGTATCGTGGGCGTTATTTTTCATTGCGGCGTGGCGGCTACCGACGTTGATCATTTATGGCTTGCGGGCTTGAGCTTGCTGCCCATTTGGAACGCGATAAACCCTGACCCGGTGACGACATGTAATGCGATATGGACCACCAATGTTGAGCCGCGCTCCGCGAGCCTCTCAAGCAGGATGAGCGTCACATGCGTGTTTTGCGTTTTTTCTTGCTTATCGCATCCGTCGTTGGGGCGATCTATATTTTCTACGCTCTTCATATTGGAAGTGTCCCAGGCACGGAACGATCGATAGCTTGGGTGTTTGGGCTAGGGCTGATCTTAAATATCATTTTTCTTCTTTTCTGTGGTCCGATCGTCACCGGAAATTCGAGGTTCACGTACCTTCTTCGTCTTTGGTACGATGCCAAGATGCGTGAACTCAGAGAACGCGCCGGCACGCCGCCGCGATTGGACTGATGGAATAGCCACGCGGTCGTTACCTGCGGGGACGTCTGAAATTCTGAAGGGAGAGCAATATGCGCTGGGATGATTTGCGCCGCAGTACCAACATCGAGGATGACCGCGAGGCGAGCGCGTCGCGCGGCATACCAGGCGGCGGTGGCGGTCTCGGCATCGGCATGATCATCATTCTCGGCTTGATCGGCTGGGCGCTTGGGATCGATCCAAGCGTTCTCATCGGCGGCGCACAGATCCTCACCGGCGGTGGACAAGCCACGCAGCAGAGTGGCCCAGCGCCTGAGGTCGACGCCGGCACGCCAAACGACCAGACCGGTCAATTCGTAGCCGCGGTGTTGGGCAGCACGGAGGATGTTTGGACCCAGATCTTCACTGCCAATGGGCATACCTATCAGCCACCGAAGCTGCGGCTCTTCTCCGGCTCCGAGCCGACCCCCTGTGCCTTTGCGAGGTCGGCGATGGGTCCATTTTATTGCCCGCGGGATCAGCGCGTTTATCTCGACACCTCGTTCTTCAACGATCTGCAGAATAAGTTTGGTGGCTGCGCGAACAGTAAGGCGTGTCAATTCTCCGAAGCCTATGTCATCGCCCACGAAGTCGGCCATCACGTGCAGGACGAACTCGGCATCTTGCCGCGGGTGACGCAAGCTCAACAGGCTGCATCGAGCCAGACGGATGCGAACGCGCTTCAAGTCCGTGTCGAGTTACAAGCCGATTGCTTTGCCGGCATATGGGCGAATCACGCCCAGCAGGCGCACAACTTCCTTGACCCGGGCGACGTCGATCAGGCGCTGCAAACCGCCTCGGCCATCGGCGATGATCGGCTGCAAAGGGAAACGCAAGGCTATGTAGTGCCGGATGCCTTCACCCACGGCACTTCGGCGCAGCGCAAGCGCTGGTTCTT
>JBAPZR010000230.1:0-2360 GCA_049285335.1 Xanthobacteraceae bacterium
CGACCAATGTGTGCCGAGCGAGCTTTGTGCCCGCCTTGTTGATACCGCGATTGCGATTGGTTTCACCACTGTTGTAAGGGCTGGGCGCGAGCCCGACGAACGATGCCACGTGTCGTCGTGTTTCGAAAGATCGATGATAGACCTCGGCGACGAGTACCGTTGCGGTCGTCTCGCCCACGGCGCCCACTGTCGCGAGACGCCGAACCTTATCTGCATGCGGAAAGGATCCGTTGTTGTTAGCAAGTGCTTCCTTTCGATCGGCGATGACCTCTTCAATCTGCTGCGAGACAAAATCATAGTGACACAGCATACGTTCAATATCGCGTCGAAGGTACGGCGCCAGCGGCCGACCATCACCGGTCCTCAACGTGTCAAGCCGCTGCCGCAGGCCCTTGCCGATACGCTTGCCCGTGATCCAAATCCCGTGCAGCGCCAAAAGCCCTTTGATGCGCCCGACGATGCCGATACGCTCTTCGACGAGATACTTCCGCTCGCGTTCGATGCGCTTTGCGTCTTCTTGTTCGACGTTTGGAATGAGTACATCGCGCGCCACATCGCGATTCCCGGACAGCCAGGCGCGCAGCGTTCGAGTCATGCCTTCTGCATCAAGCCGATCGGTCTTGGCACGGCGCCCGCGACGCGGCATCAGGAAGCTTGCTGGATCAAACACAACTGTACGGATCCCGCGAGCTATCAGAAGCCGGGCCAACCAGAAGCCATCGTAGCCGACCTCATAACAGAGAACGATCTGCAACCGGCGCCCGAGTTGATGCTCTGCCCTTGCCTTGCTGCCGTTGAGAATGCCAATCAACCGATCGACATCCCTTGCCCTGATCTTGTGGATGGTCGCCTGGCTGTTGCCCGGAACCGCAAGCGCGCAGACCCAACTGGTCTTGCTCAACTCGAGCGCGGCACAGCATACATCAGATGTATCAATGGTCGTAGTCATTGGCGGAGCTCCCGTGTTGATCACCAAAGTGATCGTCATAGGAGGGCACGATTCGGTGCCTTCCCGCTTCATAGGATCTACTACGACCCTAACCTAACCTGTCACTCCGCTGATCCAGCTGATCCGAACGTCACCCATCGCGTAATCACGATCATGTTAGCCGAAGAATATTGAGACGGCTTTCGGTCCGGCGGCATCCAGACCTCATGATAGTCTCGACGGGGAGCCAACTAATCGATTTGAAAAAGAAAAGGCCCCGGATGAAGGGGCCTAGCAAACGGGTAGCAAGCAAGCGTTCTTTTCCAACTGCCTCGCGCCTCCGATCTGCGTGACAGTCATTCAGCCGAAGCGGGTTGCTCAATCACCTCAACAGCGACGGTTTCGACGGCGACGACTGGCGGCCGGGCTTTCTTTGCCGCAGCGCGTTTGGGCATAGCCTTAGCGACCATTCGCTTTGCTGTTTTTCTGGCGGCCTTCTTGGCCTTGGGGCGTGCTGTCCGCCCTTTTTTCTCTTGGACTTTTGATGAGCGTTTCTTGCGTAGCCATTGTCGGCCCCCCTCGGTTCGCGCTGTGCGAACGAATCACAAAAGACAACCCGTTCTGAGTCCCGGCAACCTACTCTATGAGTTATCAACAGACGTTCTCGGCTTAAGCACGACCGCTCGCGGATGTGTTGGGCCTAACGGTATGTGCCGACAATAAGCGAGAGATCGCGCCGTCTAGCATCAAAAAATAACCCCGCCACACGGGGGTGTGCAGCGGGGCGGAAGTTCAAGCTGAAGATCATGTCAGATCGCGAATGCTAGCAGTGGAGGCCGCGAAGCTCTCTTCTTTTCTGGTTAGTGTGTTGTGCGCCTCTATACGGAATTGCCGATTCTGTAACTTTGTAATCAATGAGTTCGGCGCGTGGAATAATCGTGCCTGCAATGTGTTGTGTTACTCAAAACAGCAAGCCGCCAGGAAACTGGCGGTGAAAGTGGAGCGGCTACCCTCACCATATGTCCCTTCGCGGCGGTCCTTCCCGTGCCCCCACGGAGCTTCCCTAGTTCCAGCGAAGGAACATTAGCGGCCCAGCAATCGCGCTCAACGGCGCAATGGTTGTGCACGTTCAACGACCGCTTATGTCGGAGACGCGACGCAACGACCCGCTCTCGGCACTATGTGTCGAGCGAAGTCACAATGGCACTTGTGAAAGCGTTTCCTTGCGAGGAGCAGGCTCACTGAATTCTGAGCCAGCACTTTCATCAGCGTGATGAAGTCCCGTCGCCTCCTGAGCCTTTCTACAGCACATGAAGACACCCTATCCGCAGGGAACGGGAGCGGTCGCTCCACTTCCGCTTTGGGACATATGCAGACATTCGGCAAAGTCCGACTGATGTCCGCTTTACCCCCGAAAGCGGACATCCATCTG
>JBAPZR010000231.1:0-1825 GCA_049285335.1 Xanthobacteraceae bacterium
GCCAAAGTCGGCGGCGTCGATTACGTCATCGTCGTCAAGCACGGCGGCGGCACCGTCGACATGGATCCGGTGCGCGACGTCTGGTACCACGAGGCCAAGGAGGTTGTTACCGCCGAATGTCCGTGCGAGGAGATGAATGCGGAGGACCCGCTTTTCATCCTCTATACATCGGGCTCGACCGGGCGGCCCAAAGGCGTGCTGCACACCACCGCCGGCTATCTCATCTACACGGCGATGACCCACCAATATGTCTTCGACTACCATGACGGCGACATCTATTGGTGCACCGCCGACGTCGGCTGGGTCACCGGCCACAGTTACATCGTCTATGGACCGCTCGCGAACGGCGCCACCACGCTGATGTTCGAAGGCGTTCCCAACTATCCGACGACGTCGCGCTTCTGGGAGGTGATCGACAAGCACAAGGTCAATATCTTCTATACGGCACCCACCGCGATCCGCGCGCTGATGCAGGCCGGCGATGCGCCGGTGAAGAGGACGTCGCGTGCGTCGCTGCGGCTTCTTGGCACCGTCGGCGAGCCGATCAACCCCGAAGCCTGGGAGTGGTACTACCGCGTGGTCGGCGACAACCGCTGCCCGATCGTCGATACCTGGTGGCAGACTGAAACCGGCGGCATCTTGATCACGCCGCTGCCGGGCGCGACGCGGCTGAAACCCGGCTCGGCAACATTGCCGTTCTTCGGCATCGCGCCGGAAATCGTCGATGCCGAGGGCAAGGTGCAAGAGGGCGCAGCGAGTGGCAATCTTTGCATCGCCGATTCCTGGCCGGGCCAGATGCGCACCGTCTACGGCGATCACCAGCGCTTCATCGACACCTATTTCAGCACCTACCCCGGCAAATATTTCACTGGCGACGGCTGCCGCCGCGACGAAGACGGTTATTACTGGATCACCGGCCGCGTTGACGATGTCATCAACGTCGCCGGTCATCGCTTGGGCACCGCGGAAGTGGAGTCGGCGCTGGTGGCGCATCCCAAAGTTTCGGAAGCCGCCGTCGTCGGCTATCCGCACAATATCAAGGGGCAGGGCATTTACGCCTATGTCACGTTGATGACCGGCGAACAGCCGACCGAGGATTTGCGCAAAGAGCTGGTCGTTTGGGTGCGTCAGGAAATCAGCCCGATTGCCTCTCCGGACTTGATCCAGTTCGCGCCGAACCTGCCGAAGACGCGCTCCGGCAAGATCATGCGCCGCATCCTGCGCAAGATCGCCGAGGACGAATTCGGCAATCTCGGCGACACGTCGACGCTGGCGGATCCAGCCGTTGTCGACGATCTCGTCAGCAACCGGCAGAACAAGAAAAGCGCCTGACGCATAGCTACCGGCGCTGGGCTTTAGGCCGGCCGCCGTTCGGCGGACGGCGCGACGCAGATTCGTCGAAGATCATGCGGATTTGCGGGGTGGTGCCCGCAGGGCACACTTTCCGGAAAAGTCGCAAAAACTTTAACCCTGTTATTGTCGCGTTGCTGAGAAAGCGCTTCTTTCAGCTAAGATCAAATGGAGTCGTATCCGCCGTCACGGCGGGGCGATTGGACTTTGAGCAACAAGCGTTAGTAGCAACAAGGGAATGTGACAATGCGGAGAAAGATCGGGCTTTCGGCGGCCTTCGCAGCCGCCATCGCAGCATTCGCTTTTGCGTCGGGGCCGGCGCAGGCCCACGGCGACATCGTATCGGTAAAGGACAGTTATATGCCGGGTACGATCGTCATCCGCACCAACGAACGCCGCCTGTATTACTATGTCGGTACCGGCGAAGCGATCCGTTATCCGGTGGGCGTCGGCCGCGCCGGCATGCAATGGTCCG
>JBAPZR010000232.1:0-3025 GCA_049285335.1 Xanthobacteraceae bacterium
CGCCAATCCAGAGCTGGGTGCGATTCTGCTCCGGGAATCGCATCATTTCGGCCACGGCATCAAGATTCACGACGACCGGCTCGCCACGAACGCCTGTCAATGCTTTCCAGTTTGCCATTTCACTCTCCATGTTTGTTAGGAACGCGCACGATGACTCAGAATTGACCGCTGCGTTCTTTAAGCTCGGCACGGACTATCCTGCGTGAGACTCCCGACTCAACGCCTCACAATGTCCTACAAATGACCGCCGAAATGCCGTCGCGGGTGTCGAATACGCTTTACCTGTTTCGAAACTACGCATCATCTAACAACCCTCACCTGGTCCCTTCCGGCTGCATCTGGTTGGGGCTGTTTCTTTTTGAATTGCCGCACGCATTTTGTGGCTTTGCGGCAACGCTCATGAGAGATCGTCTACTTGTTCACCGAGCGATGATTGACGGTTTGCGGTTTCAAGCGGACGATGCTCGGGCTGCGTTGGTGGGAGCCTACCGGCGTGCAGCGTCCTCGGAAATGTCTTGCCGGGAAGTCCCTGAGCTTCCCGGCAATTTTCTTTGAATGGGCATGGAAAACTGGAAGCCAATACACAGCGCGCCCAAAGATGGCACTCCGATCCGTATAAAAACCGCTGACGGCCTGCAGGAAACAGTTGTTTGGTCTCACTGGCATAGCGATTGGGTAATTGGTCGTCGTTCGCCGAAGGAGCACGAGCGCGCCCTTTTGCTCGCCTGGGGATCCACTCCAACCCATTGGAAGCCAATTCGTTGAACTCCCGGGAAGCCTGTACATTCGCATTTGCTGGGGCACCTAGACAGCGGCCAGCCATCAAACGAATCCATAGCCATTTGTGATTCATTACGGGGCATCCGCCTCGCGAGCCTCGGCCTTCTGCTGGCACGCAATCGAGCAAACCCTGTCCTTCCGCCGGCAGAGCCACCAGCCGCAGACAGCTCTAGGGTCGTGTTATTGGCCCGATAAATGGATGAAGAGATGTTGGGTCACAATCCGTGCCGTAGGCCCCATCGACTTCGGTCGGTTGCCGTACCGAGGTAGGTCCGCTTTTGCGGCAGTCTTATACACGGCGTTCAAGTTTTCTGTGCAGTCCTCTCAACTACGCCGCGAGGGCGTCACATTTCCATGGACGCTTTGGAAAGCGTTGGGGATTTAACCGGGGGCGCTAAGCCAACAATTTGTTCGAGCGCGACTCCAGTTCAGCATCGGGTCGATATCGCCAATTCCGAAGGTGGGATGCAGGGGAGAAGTAGCAAGTGAAGAAACTACCTATCGCGCTTGCCTTATGCTTCTCCTTTGTCTGCTCGCCAGTATGGGCAAAGACGTTTGTCGGCATGTTATACCCATTGTTTGGCCCGGTTGCAGCGGTCGGACTCGTTGAACTGGCCGCTGAACTCAGATCAATGCCGAATGTTGAAGTGGCAACGTATCTGCATCAGTCATGGCCGTCCTTGGTTGACGATATCAATCGTCAACCCAAGGGAACGCACATAGTCGTTGTCGGCTATAGCTTGGGCGCGAATAATTCGGTTTTAGTGGCAAATAGTGTTGACCACATTGATACAATCATTGCGCTACAACCATCTATGTTCACCTCGAATCCGAGCGTGACTGGAAAGGTGGGACGAATCATTGAGATTTATAATCCCAATCCGTGGATGACTTTTGGTGGGATGGGATCGCAAAAGATCGTGGGACCAAATGTCGAATACATTGCGAATAACGACACACATCCGGGAGCGCAATTCAATTCAGATTTCCACAACTTGGTGAAAAGTGAGGTCGCCAGGCTTTCCTCCGAGGACGATCTGCAGATAGCGCGAGCGGAAAGCCCGAAGCCATCTCGCCCAATCAAGCCAGCCGAGACCCCTGAATCGCCTAAGCTTGAAGTGGTCAAAGAGGAGCGGCCAGAACATCGCCTACCGGAGTCGACAGCTTTTCTTGACGCACTTTCAAGTTCTGTGAATTCGGGAAACTTGTCTGTCGAGCGACGCCTAACGATTGAAG
The DNA here is from genome assembly GCA_049285335.1 of Xanthobacteraceae bacterium. GTDB lineage: Bacteria > Pseudomonadota > Alphaproteobacteria > Rhizobiales > Xanthobacteraceae > BOG-931. The sequence continues at coordinate 2,017 of JBAPZR010000232.1, forward strand.
ATATGGCAAATTATGCAAAAAGAACATATTTGCATACAACGGATTTGACGATAGCAGCCTCTAATTAGGCGCGCCAACGCTTGCAGTATAGTATCGTAGGTGTTCAGACCGGCCGATTAGAACTGAACGCCGACACTGCGCCGGTTGCGAGCATCGCTCGCACGCCGCTTGTCATGATAGTCAACCCATATTGGGAGTTCGGTCCACCTCGCCGGTGAATTGTTCATGATGATGACCGGAGTGCAGTTGGTACCAGCGCACTATCGCACAAGCTACGTGCCCGATATGCCCGCCGGACAAGTTCAATTGGTGTTCAGTCCGATACCTAAGGGGGGCAAGTTGCGCGCGCTCGCAGTGACCAGTGAGACACCCTCGCAAGTACTGCCAGACGTTCCAACGATCGGTGAGTTTATACCGGGATACGAGGCAAGCGTGTGGAATGGGCTAATCGCACCGAAGAACACTCCCTGGAAGCCGGAGGAGATTGCGCGCCACCGAGCCGAGCAGCGAATACGCTGGTGAATGCCCGAACGTCGATTCCCACCGCCCTGGCGAGGAAGAGAGAAATCGCGCCTTAGAAAACACTTAAGGAGATTTACGGAATTTCAAATTTGCTCGGCCAATCCTTCAATGCTCAACAGCATCATGGAACAAGGGGGATACTCTCAAGAAGAAAGTTGCTCTTTTGACGGCAGTGGTGATGCAAGATGTTGCGTAGGTCTTGAACTGTTTTGAGCCGATTGGGCGGTTAGCGACAGTTAGTAGCAACAAGGAATGACAATGCGGGGAAAAGTTGGGCTTTCGGCAACCTTCGCAGCCGCCATCGCAGCATTCGCTTTTGCGTCGGGGCCAGCGCAGGCCAACGGCGACATCGTATCGGTGAAGGACAGTTATATGCCGGGTACGATCGTCATCCGCACCAACGAACGCCGCCTGTATTACTATGTCGGTACCGGCGAAGCGATCCGTTATCCGGTGGGCGTCGGCCGCGCCGGCATGCAATGGTCCG
>JBAPZR010000233.1:0-2003 GCA_049285335.1 Xanthobacteraceae bacterium
GCGTTGGGATCATTCTGCACGGCAGCTGCGATGGCGTCGGATTGTTCCGCTGTTAGGCCAGCCTTCGCAAGTCGGTCGAAAAGAGACGGGACCGATCGCGGCGCGCCATACAATGACGAACGAGCTACGTTGCTCTGGTCTTGTGTAGTCTCGACGTCGAGATAGGCGCCGGCCATCATAGAGACGGCGGCTGCGACTGCACCGGAGGCGCCGGCGATCAGCACGGTCTTGGCGTTGGTCGTCGTAGCGGCTACGCCAAAGATCAAGCCGAAGATGGACACGGTTCCGTCTTCCATTCCAAAGACAATCGTGCCGGCTGAGTTGTTGAACGAACTTCGTAGCTGTTGGAACATCGTGCCGATTTTCATGGCTAAGGTCGTGGGCCTCTCAGCTAGTGGCGCCGCTTGCTGACATCCAATGAGATCGACCGCGGGAGTGACCGGGCATTTTACGCGGAGTGATCAAACGCTTTAGCAAGGGCGGCAGCCGCCAAAACGAGCCAAGCCAGGATCAGGATAATTCCTCCCGTCGGCGCGGCCATGGGAAAAAGTCGTTGCCCCACAAAAGCCCGCAGTGCGACATCGGCTGAAAATAGGACCGTGCCCAACGCCCACGCCGCAAGGGCTATCAAGGCAAGCGGCCGAGATAGCATGCCTTGCAGCAAAAGAGCTGTTCCTCCAAGGATTGCCAGCGCGTGAAACAACAGAATGTTGGCGGCGCTGTCGAGCCCAGCCCCGGGAGCCGCGTGTGCACCAGCCGCTGCGAGAGCGATACCGGCTGCGCCGAACAAGCCGGCGATTATGAGAAACGACGCTAACATTTCTGCACCAACGCCTGAGCGAGCGTCGTTTTATGCCACTTCGCGCCTCGCATTGCCAGGAGCTCATGTGGCCGTTAAGCCAAAGTGAACGCGTGCGCGCGCGCGTCATGAGGTCTTACAAAGATCTACCAAAACGACCGTATAACCGCGGTTCACGCGGTCGCCGCCTTTGGAGCGATGGTCTGACGCACTTCGAAGCCCTCAAATTTCGGATGCTCAAGATAGAGCGGCCCTGTCGTCTCGTTACCGGCTCGCGCGTGCGAGGCTCGGAACGCTTCCGATCTGGTCCACGCGTCGAAAGCCTGCTTGCTCTGCCACACGGTATGCGATGAATAGAGCGTATGGTCTTCCGCCTCCGGCCCTTTGAGCAGATGAAACTCCAAGAAGCCCGGAACAGAATCGAGATACGAATCCCGTCCCAGCCACAGTTTTTCAAATGCGTCCTCGGAACCTTTTTTCACCCGAAATCGGTTCATGGCGATGAACATCTGCTTGGTCTCCTATTCCCATCGGCGCCGCGTCAATGGCGCTTACTGAGCGGACTGGTTTTCGGCTGTTTATCTTTGCCTCTCGCAACGCCTTCGGGCGTTACTCCGTTCCAAGGGCCGAAAAGTGCTGCATCAATATTGGATCCGTTTGAGCGCCGGCTTGCCGGCGCACAAGCCACCGCGTGCGTGCAGCACGCGCGGATAATGTGTCAGTCTTGTTAACTCGCTCAAACACCGGTGTCGAAATTTCCACGAGACTTTACAGCCACAGTTAAACTTGCCTGCGGTTGTTAGTGGAATTTTTCTTTGAGGGCTACTTTCCCGAATCCCTGCGCTTGTTGGACGGGTTAATGGCGCGTCGTTTTGCAGGCGGCGAGTTCATTTCGACGGTCTTGAAGATTAATCCTGAGAAAGTTGCGCCCGCCGCTATCAGCGACGAAGAAACGCCCATGAGCAGTGCTACGAAGAATCTCGGTGACGGAGAATGGGCGATTAATTCAAAAAGGTGGTGGTTGGTAACGATCAATGCCAAAGCCAGCAAGGCGCCGAGAACCGCACCCATTGCCGTATGAACTATCACCTGCCGGAAGGACGGTATTGTCGGGTCTTTTTGCATAACCAAGCATCAACGACGGTAAATTTGAGCAACGTCGCACCGCGTCGATGGTTCTGTGTCGTTGCCCTGCAAATTGTCT
>JBAPZR010000234.1:0-2545 GCA_049285335.1 Xanthobacteraceae bacterium
CCTGAGAGGGAGGTAATGCCATATAGATTTTTGTGTCCTAGGTGCCGAGGTCAAAGAACGATCACGTGTAAACTCTGCAGTGGCAGGGGCAAACGGTCGATCGCCGGAGTTGAAATCGGGAAGTGCAAGGCATGTGCCGGGACCGGTCAACAGCGTTGTGACGTTTGTGGCGGTGTCAGCGAAGTTGATGCCCGTGATCCCAAGGCAGCCTACTCGCGCCCAGAGGCCCCGCCGTAGTCAGGTTTTTCGCGAACGCACCCCGTCCAGAATAACGGATAGTCGTAGCCGGTGCGCGCTGACTTTGAGATGCTTAGGTAGCGAGGGGCGATCATGTCTGAAGTGACGAGAAACGCGCGGTAGGCTCATCAGGCGAATATTGAGCGAAACCGCAAGATCCTCAAAACTTATCTAACCGAAACTGAACGTCAATTCATCGAGAGGCGACTAGCCGACGCTGACGATGCCGACCATGCGGCCGCCGTGGGTCACGGGGAGACGCTTGATGTGATGACGCTCCATCATTTCGACCACCGCTTCAAGCGAATCGTCATCACGAATGGTCCACGGATTGCGGGTCATGATGTCTTTGACTTTTCTGCCCGACGTGTGCACATATTCCTGAGCGAGCTTGCCAGGTCCGACGATGAATTCGAGCCATTTCGGCCGGCGCCGCTGCGTGCCGAGCTCGCCGCGCCGGAGAAAATCGCCTTCGGTGACCATGCCGACCAGCGCGCCTTCCTTGTCGACGACTGGCAAGCCGCTGATTCGGTTCTTCAGCATCAGGCGCGCGGCCTTGATGATCAACTCGTCGGCGCCGATGGAAATGACCTTGAGCGTCATCACGTCCCTAATTTGCATAATACTCTCCCACGAGACTTGCAGCCATTTATGCGGGACACGATACGCTATGGATCAAAATCAGCATGCGTGGCACGGCTTCGATTGTCAAACCGAGATAGTCACGGAAATGTCCTGCCGGAAATCGACTCGATCGCATTGTCCGACACTCGCCCGGGAGAGATCGCGACTCGTTTCTTCGCTGCCTTGAACGAGGTTTCTCCGCTAGCGCAAGCCGCGTGGGCATGATTGAACGGCTCGGGATAGATATTTCATGCGCGAAAATGGCAGCTAGCTTTCATTCGATATGGCATTGGCGCTTCGCTGGACTCGGACGCGGGTACGGCTACACAGGTTAAACCGTCTTGACGGTCAAACCTCGTCACCCGTCACGCCGCTAGAGGGTGTTGTCGGAAGGATGCGCCACATGATCCGAGACATAATTTCCAATCTGAGCGTCACCGAGAACGGCAACTTGGTTGGAAATTACGCCGTTTCGGCCGCCGCCGCCTTGCAAGCGCACCTGACTGGCGTCGCCTTTATCTACGATCCCGTCGTGCCCACTTCTGTCGGCCGTTACAATCCCGCCGAGGTAATCGAAACGCAGCGCATCGACAACGAAATGGCCGCCGAATCCGCGATCAAGAGCTTTACCGCAGCGAGCGACCGCGCCGGAATTTCGGCCGAGCGGTTGACCTTGAGCGCGAGTCTCGCCGGGGCAGCCGACCAGTTTGCCCGTATGGCGCGCCGCTTCGATCTCGCCATCGTTGGTCAGCCGCAAATGAGCAGGATGGACTGGATTATCGGCGAAACCACGCTGTTCGAATCCGGCCGCCCGATCATTACGGTACCCTATATCCAGAAGGAACCGTTTAAAATCGACAATGTGATGATTTGCTGGGACGGCAGCCGCGCAGTGGCACGCGCTGTTGCGGATGCGATTCCTATTCTTAGCAAAAGCGGTCGTGTCGAAATCGTCATCGTCACAAACGAACCCGGCAAGCAATACGGCATCGAGAGTACTGATATCGGTCAGCATCTCGCCCGCCATGGACTTAAGGTAAACGTTCATCGGCTCCCCGGCGGTGATATCGATGTCGCCAACGCTTTGTTGTCATACGCCGCTGACAGCGCCGCCGACATATTGGTCATGGGCGGCTACGGGCATTCGCGGCTGCGCGAATTCGTACTCGGCGGCGTCACCCGTTCAATATTTCGGTCGATGACTGTGCCGGTGTTGCTCTCACATTAAGACAGCGAAATTACAAATCGGCCACCCTCATCGGTTGATCGACGCCCGGCTTCACCAATTCCCGCAGGTCTGGTCCCCACAGTGAGCCACCCTGGTCTGCCACCGCGCCACCGCCGAATTGATCGCCTGGCGAACCGAATCGCGCAGCTGCAACACCTGTTCGGAGCCCGCGCTGGTGGATCGCGTCCCTAAGACAACCGGCAGGCCAGCTTATCGGCATAACTCATGAGTCCAGTGAGACGGTGCATCAGGCCACCAACAAGGTCGATGACAATGCGAGTGAGCATCAACCAGAGGGAGCTAGGATGGCCGTCCGATGATAAATTCAGAATCGACTGCTCCAAGGATGGTTAGATGGTCTGGCTTCGGGATGAGTCTTCAAGAAATGATGCAGGACGTGTAACAGCATCAACACTTTCTCTTTACTGCCGCTGGTGAGCTGGGTTTGTCGAATGT
>JBAPZR010000235.1:0-3705 GCA_049285335.1 Xanthobacteraceae bacterium
CCGAGGACCGCGTCTACACGGTTATCTCCGGTGTTTTCTACATTGGCCGCGGTGATCAGTTCGATGCCGAGAAGCTTCAAGCCTATCCGCCCGGTAGCGTCGTCGTTCTGCCGGGCAACACGCACCACTTTCATTGGGCGAAATCCGGTGAGTACGTTAGCCAAGTGACGGCCATCGGACCACTCGGCCTCGAATTCATCGACCCGAAGGACGACCTGCGAAACAAGCCCTAACAGGACCTCTCTTGTTGCTCACCGTGTGGCGGTGCGCGGTCGTGGACTCGGGTGCCGAAACCGGTAGTGAAGTGTGCGGCAAGCTTCACATTCGTCCCAACGCGAGCAGCTACTCCCCCGCGGATTCCCAAGGGAACGGCCCAGTCCGACCACGGAAGATTAGCTAACCGACTTTCGCGCTCAAGCGGCCTTCGCGACTTGTGCACGCCTATCACTTGATCGCTTCTGCAGCTTGATCGGGTGCCGTGCCTGCCGCAGTGATGCGCGAGGCCGAGGAGGATTGGGGCCGATAGGTTGGTCACCCCTAACCACTGGCCTACTTGGCCAAGAGTAAATATCCAGGTGGCCTAACTTGTGAATTAACCTCACGGAACAATTCGTCGGAGCCGTACCGATGGCACCATTCCCAGAACTCCTCAAAGTCGCGAGGCTTGCGGTGATGCCGCCCGCGAAAGTCAAGCATCGCAAGCCTCACCAAGCCACGGTATTCGTCCGGCTCCTTTATCTCGGCCGCGTTCTTCTTTCTCGCCATTGGCTGCTTCTCGTTGGGTCTGCCGGAGCTTTTGCGGAAGCCGTAACCAGATCAGTGGAAGGGATTCAGTGGGGGTGCGCGTGGATATGGTTGGTCAGCCGCCTTCCTCAGCGCAGCTTCGTCTACCTTGTTTCCGTTTATGTCCTCGATCCAAACCTCCAACCCGTGGCTCCGCCATTGATCCGCTTTGAAAATGGCGTACTTGGCATCGTCGGAAATTACTTCGGTGGTCTGTTTAGCGCCCTTAGCTTTGATTTTCCAAGTCATATGAGCTCACCTATGGAGGCTATGCGATCTCTATTAGCACGAAAAAGTACTCAGCAATAACAGGACGCCGCTTCCCGCCGCCCTGTCGATCGAGGTATTGGACGCCTTCTCTGTGGTGCCGGATATCGTGACGCGCTGGGAGGGAACGCCTGTGCCGAACTTGCGCACCGTGTTGGTGATCTTCATCGTCTTAGCAGTTGTTGTCGCAGGGTGGCTCTTTGGAGCTGTGTTCGTGAGCAGGTACCTTTTGCATTGATCCGGCAACGGCGCCGTGGTTGCCTTGCGGCTCTTCCCGCAGCTCGAGCGGGTGCCGTGCTTGCCGCAGTGATATTCTTCCGACTAGAACTTCCAGCCAAAGGGGGCCGCGCCCTTACGTGACCTTGCTATGTTTTGGTCAGAAACTTTATGTGACCTTAGTATCCACGGCGTCATTCCGGTCGCCGATTATCCGTTTTCTCCAATGTCCGATTTACCCCACCAATGGGTCGGCAACAGCGCAGCAGGGAAATCGGCGGCCGAACGGAGCGGACGCTCACGCGGCTGGTAATCCGGGTGCGGATTGCGATCCGGTTCGACCGTACGCCGATACAGATGCCAGGTCGCATGTCCGAGCAGCGGCATCACCACCGCGAGCCCGACGAAGAACGGGATCGAGCCGATCACCAAGAGCGCGGCGACAATCAATCCCCACAGCGCCATCGGCAGCGGATTCGTCGCCATCACGCGAAGCGAGGTGTGCATCGCGACCCCCGCGCCGACATCGCGGTCGAGCAGCAGCGGGAATGAGATCGCGCTGATGGACAGCACAAGCGCGGCGAACAAAAACCCGATCCCCCAGCGGGCAATGATGAGAGTCCATCCGCGCGGTGTGGTCAGTAAGTCGGTGATGAATTGCTCAATCGAGGCCGGCGTCGAATAGCCGAAGATCACGATATAAAGCGCGTAGGCGACAACGAGCCAGATCAGATAGATCGCCATCAACAGAAAGCTCAGTGCGATGATGCCGCCCAGCGATGGCGAATGCAGCACATCGAAGACATGGCTCGGAGAACTATCGAGTCCGGCCTCGCGACGCCGGCTCAACTCATAGAGACCGATCGCGGCAATAGGCCCGACCAAAGCAAATCCGGCGGCAATCGGGACTGCCAATGGCAACAGCGATAGCGTGCCCGAGGCCAAGCCGATCAACAAAATTCCAAGCAGCGGATAGATCACGCATAGGAATACGGCGTAGCTGGGGAACGCGGCTAAATCGTCGTAGCCACGGGCAAGCGCGTAATAGAGATCGGATGTCGAGATGCGGCGAACGACCGGTTGCAGGGGATTTGTGCTCGCGCCGACAAGGATGTGCGAATTGGCCATAGGAGTTCCTCCTGAACGTTGCTCAGTGAAAATCCTGGATCGCGATTGGACGTGAGGATTGTTCATTTGCCGAGTGGTGTCTGTGCCATAGGTCACAGCTCTCTCGCCTGCCTAAAATGGCGACGCCTCGCTAAGTTCGACCTGATCCGCCATAGGCGCGCCCGCTTGTGGGGATTGTCGTGAACGAGGTTTTTGAACTCGACGGCGACATCCTGTTTGCCCACGCCTGCAAACTTGACTGCGAGGGCAACGTGTCGAAGCGACTTGGCTCACCCTATCGCTCTGGACGCTCGACGGTCGCCAAGTCCGCTTTGGGTCAGTAGCAGACATCAGTGCACGTCCACATCCTGTCCACTTTACCCCAAAAGCGGACGTCGCTGTGTGCGATCACCACTATGTGCGATAAGCAGACAAACTGCAGTGCAGCAATCAAGGCCAAGTCTAGAACAGGTATTGCCCGATTTCGGGAGCAGTTGGCGGGGGATTGAAAGGCTTCGGCGCTGCTGTCGTCGTTGTCTCATGCCAGGAGCAAATAGAACAATCAGATTGTCGAGTTGCCACAATCGACCGTGATTACAGGGGCCAGCCGCAGCTAAGCGCGTCCCTGGTGCAATACAAGGTTATGACTCGGCGATCTGTCACTGGCGCAGCACGCTCCAGCGCGTCATCTGGAACATCGAATGTGAGAATATCCTCATCGAGTTCGGCTAGAACATTTACGTCATTCTCAAGCATAGTATCATCCCTTCAGGATAAGGCGTCACCAGGGACAAGACGTCTTCCTCATCGCGGCTGCCGCACACATTTCGATACGCTTCGCGCGATCAGTTCTCAATCGATCACAATTCGCCCAAGCAGCGAATCCGGCCCGATATTAAACCCGCCGTGGGAAAACGGCCGGTCGTTGACCAGCAACAGCGCAAGGCAAACGGCGAGAGCTGTCGACAGGATGAACAAGTTCACGGCTAACGCGGGCGGCCGATCGATGTGCACGATGGCGACGGTCACAAGCATGAGCGTCCCGAGAACGAGAATGACAATCCACTGCATGGGCAGGACAGAAGCCCCGCTGATCAAAATGCGGTTCCGTCTCGCGTCGAGGGCTTGCTCGATTGCAATCAGGGTACGTTGCTGCACGAGCTGCTGACCGGGATTTTCCGGCACAAAGGACAATAGCGTCGCCGCTGCGTCGGCAAGTCCGGGTACGGAGGTCGTCATTTGGGAGCTGCCGCCCAGCATGGCGTGCAACCGCGGCCACTAGCTGTGGGCCGATGTGCTCGTGCTTAAGAAATACGAAGCTCAGTACAAGCG
>JBAPZR010000236.1:0-4260 GCA_049285335.1 Xanthobacteraceae bacterium
GCATAGCGCAGATTGACGGTTGAGTCTCGCGACCTGCTGCCGCTACAACATGCGGGAGGCGAGGAGGCGCGCAATGATTAAGCTTGATTTTGTTCTCGAAGAATTAGTGACGGCCAACCGTATTCTGGCGAACGAAGGGATCGTCGATTCCTTCGGCCATGTCAGCGCGCGGCATCCTGACAATCCGCAGCACTATTTACTATCGCGGGCGCGGGCGCCCGAGCGCATCGAACGCGGCGACATCGTCGAGTATACGCTCGACGGCGCCGCGATCGACAAGAACGCGCCGGCGCCCTACATGGAGCGCTTCATCCACGGTGCGATCTACGAAGCGCGGCCCGACGTGCATGCGGTCGTGCACAATCATTCGCCGAGCGTCATTCCGTTCGGGGTGACGGGCAGAAAGCTCAAGCCGTTCCTGCATCTGTGCGCCCATATCGGCCAAGAAGTGCCGACCTGGGATTCCGGCGATAATTTTGGCGACACCACGTTGTTGGTCGGCGACATGGCCATGGGCCGCGACATGGCGAAGCTCCTCGGCGCCCGGCCGACGACGCTGATGCGCGGCCACGGCGCCACGGTGGTCGGCCGCACCGTGCGCCATGCCGTGTTCGTCTCGGTCTATCTCGAAGTCGCCGCCAAGTTGCAGATGCAAGCAATGGCGCTCGGTGAGATCAAATTCCTTAGCCCCGGCGAGATCGACAAGATCGTCGAGCGGCTCAACGACTACTCACTCAATCGCGCCTGGGAAAACTGGGCGCGGCGCGCGGGGCGCGAAATGCAGGACGCGTAACTTGCAAGGAGCTTAATGTTCGGAAACCGCCCTCCTTAAACCGCGTCAAAAGCATAGCGAAGACACGATGATGTGCATGTAGCTTATGTCACAGTCGAGGTTTGATGAAATGTGCTAGTTTCGAGCCTGCTTTAGCGCGACGTTTTTTGCCGGGGGCGGCACATGCGTAAGCTTGAGTTTGTTGCGCTTATCCGCAGTGCAACCAGCGCTTGGCGCCTCGGCTTCGCCGTGCTGGCCGGCGCATCCTTGAAAACCAGCTCGCCTGAGACCGTGATTGCGCGCTCGCACGCGCCGCGCACGGCGGCGACGGTTTCATAAGCGTTGGCGCAGCGGTGCATCGATTGGAGACGTAAGCTAGCTCTTTGCAAACGGAGGCGACAATGCGTGAGCCGAATCCGGATAAGTTGAACGAGCTTGTCGGCAAACTTGTCGGCGATCTCGGCGCTTCGATCGCTGGTGCCAGCATTCTGCTCGGCGACCGCCTCGGCATCTACAAAGCGATGGCCGATGGAACGCCGGTGACCTCTAGGGAGCTTGCGAAAAAGACCGGCTTGCACGAACGCTATCTGCGTGAATGGCTGTCCGGCCAGGCGGCGTCCGGCTATATCGACTATCACCCCGACAAGAACGCTTTCTCGCTCTCGCCGGAGCAAGCCATGGCCTTTGCCGAAGAAGGCTCGCCGGCATTCTTCGCCGGCGCCTTCGACGTCGTTCAGTCCACTTATCTCGATGAGCCCAAGGTCGCCGAGGCTTTCCGCACCGGCAAGGGCGTAGGTTGGCACGAACATTCGAAGTGTCTCTTTTCCGGTACCGAGCGTTTCTTCAGGCCGGGCTACAACGCCAATTTGGTTCAGAACTGGATTCCCTCCCTCGATGGCGTTGAAGCGAAGCTAAAGGCCGGCGCCAAGGTGGCCGATATCGGATGCGGTCACGGCGCTTCGACAATCGTCATGGCGCAGGCCTATCCGAAATCGGAGTTCTTCGGCTTCGACTACCACCAGCCGTCCCTCGATCGAGCCGCATCCCTGGCAAAGGAAGCCGGCGTCGGCGACCGCATTACCTTCGAGCAGGCTTCGGCCAAGGATTTTCCCGCCAAGGGGTATGATCTCGTGGCGTTTTTCGATTGCCTTCACGACATGGGCGATCCGGTCGGCGCTGGAAAGCATGTGAAACAAACTCTGGGACAGGATGGTGCGTGGATGATCGTCGAGCCGTTTGCGCACGACAATCTTAAGGACAATCTCAATCCAGTTGGCCGCGTGTTCTACGGCGCATCCACTTTTATCTGCACGCCGGCCTCGCTCTCGCAAGAGGTTGCGCTCGGCCTTGGCGCACAAGCCGGCGAACGCCGGTTGCATCAGGTCGCCACCGAGGCAGGCTTCACCCATTTCCGCCGCGCCGCCGAGACACCGTTCAACATGATTTTCGAGGCGCGCGCCTGAGATCGGGGGCGGCACATGCGGCGGCGCAACAGCGGTGGTCGACCAGCCAAAAGGCGGGCATCTGCGAACGAGCGCGAGGGCGCGGCGAGGCGCAAACGCAAAAACAGAGCGCGCCTGCCCAAACACACAAGAACGCCCAAGCGCACAAGAGCGCGGGCTACGCCTGGCGGCGCGGCCGATTTGAAAAGACTGTGCGCTCAACGCACGCGCGAACGCGACGAAGCGCTTGAGCTGCAAGCCGCCACGGCCGAAGTGCTCAAGGTGCTCAGCCGTTCGACCTTCGACCTCAAATCCGTGCTTCAGACGCTCGCTGAATCGGCTGCGAAACTTTGCGACGCCGACATGGCGACGATCACGCGGCAGATCAACGGGGTGTTCTACCGCGCCGAGGTTTTCGGCTTCTCCCGCGAATTCGTGGATTACGTCAGAGATATTCCCATCACGGCGGACCGCGGCTCGGTCAGCGGGCGCGCCTTGCTGGAAGGCAAGGTGGTCCACATTCCCGACGTCAACGCCGATCCGGAATATACTTTCCTCGAAGCTCAGAAGCTTCGCAATTATCGCACGGCGCTCGGCGTTCCGATGCTGCGCGAGGGCGTCCCAATCGGTGTCATGTCACTAACGCGACTCGAAGCGAGGCCATTTGCCGACAAGCAGATCGAACTGGTCGCAACGTTCGCCGACCAAGCGGCGATTGCGATTGAAAATGCGCGGCTTCTCGACGAATTGCGTGAGCGGACGGCCGACCTTACCGAATCATTGCAGCAACAGACCGCGACCTCAAAGGTGCTAGACGTTATCAGCCGCTCGGCGTTTGATCTCGGTGCGGTATTCGAATCGGTCGCTGAAAATTCGGTTAGGTTGTGTGGATCCGAGAGAGCGAACGTTTTCCGTTTTGACGGCGAAGTGTTGCGCGTAGCGGCGGCGTATAACTCTCCCCCGAAGTTGATGGACTGGCTCGAGCGCAATCCAATTCGTCCAGGCCGGCACAGTGTGGCCGCCCGCGCTGCACTCGAGCGCCGAACGGTTCAAGTCGTCGATGTGTTGGCCGATCCGGAACACACTTACGGAGCGAAAGATGTTGAGCCGTTCCGCACGGTTCTCGCAGTCCCGATTCTCAAAGGCGATGAATTGCTGGGCGTTATACTCGTCTACCACACCGTGGTAAGGCCCTTCACGGATAAGCAAATCGCTCTCATCGAGACCTTCGCCGATCAAGCGGCAATAGCCATCGAGAACGCGCGTTTGTTTGAAGCCGAACAGCAGCGCAGCCGCGAACTTGCCGAATCGCTGCAACAGCAGACGGCGACTGCCGATGTTCTCAAAGTAATCAGCCGCTCGACTTTCGACCTGCAAACGGTGCTCGATACCTTGGTTGAGTCCGCAGCCAAACTCTGCGCCGCAAATTACGCGTTCATATTCCGTCGCGAGAGCGGGAAGTATCATTTGGCGGCGAGCTATGGCTTCGCCGCCGACTATCGAGAATGGATGGAACGACTGTCGATCGCGATGGGGCGCGAGACTCTTGTCGGGCGCACGGCGTTCGAAGAACAAACGGTCCACATCCCCGATGTGCTTAACGATCCGGAATTCGGATGGGCCGAGGCGGCCCGGCGCGGCGGCTATCGCACGATGCTGGGAGTGCCATTGATCCGCGAGGGCGCGCCTATCGGCGTTATCGCGGCATGTCGAGCAACGGTGCGGCCGTTCACCGACAATCAGATCGCGCTGGTCGCCACATTCGCCGATCAGGCGGTGATCGCGATCGAGAACGTTCGCTTGTTCGACGAAATTCAGGAAAAAAGCCGCCAGCTCGAAATCGCGAGCCAGCATAAATCGCAATTTCTCGCCAATATGAGCCACGAACTGCGCACGCCGCTCAACGCCATCTTGGGTTACACCGAATTGATGACGGACGGCGCCTGGCGAGCCGTCCGAAAAGATGCTGGCCGTGCTCAAACGACTTGAAGCCAATGGCCGGCATCTCTTGGGGCCGATCAATGATGTGCTCGACCTGTCCAAGAT
>JBAPZR010000237.1:0-2205 GCA_049285335.1 Xanthobacteraceae bacterium
GATCATCAAAGCCTCGGGCGCGGAGGTTGATTGACGGCAACAATGGTCGCTGAAAAACAGCGCCTGACTACGTGCGGCGCGAAAGCCGACCACCGTGTCGGCGGAAGCCGCAACCATTCATCATGAGCGCAACCATCCTGATCCGCAACGGGACCATCATCGATGGGAGCGGTCGCCCGGGCATCGTGGGCGATGTTGCCATCGATGGAGGCCGCATCGTAGCGCTCGGTCCAACTCTCGGCCTCGATGCGGAGAAGGTCATCGATGCCGATGGTCTCACCGTGACGCCGGGCTTTATCGACATCAAAACCCATTCCGACTTCGTCCTGCCGATCAATCCAATGGCCGAAAGCAAAGTGCGGCAGGGCGTGACGACCGAGATCATCGGTCATTGCGGGTTCTCGGTCGCGCCGGTGCTGCCGGGGAAGACACAGCTTCTCGCTGATTATCTGAGCGGCGGGGCGCCGTGGCTTCCCTTCAAGGAAATGAATTTCCCTGAATATCTCGACACGTTCCCCGCGGTCGCAGTCAATACAGGGATGTTGGTCGGGCACAACACACTGCGGCTGATGGTGATGGGACTTGAAGACCGCGCGCCGCGTGAAGCCGAGCTCGAAGAGATGGTGGCTCTCTTGGAGGATGGCCTGCATGCCGGCGCGCTCGGCATGTCCTCGGGCCTGTTCACTCCACCCGGCAGCTTTGCCCGGCCCGATGAGATGAAGGCATTGTGTACGGTGCTCAAACGTCACAACGCCGCCTATTTCACCCATATCCGCGATGAAGCAAACGAAGTGATGGAGGCGATTGGCGAGGCCATCGATATTGCGCGCAGTTGCGGCGTCCATGTCGAGATCGTGCATTTGAAATGTTCCGGGATCGATAATTGGGGCAAGGCGCAACAAGTCCTCGATACGATCACCGCGGCCCGCGGCGAAGGATGCGACATTGACTGCGACGCCTACCCTTACACCGCCGGCGCCAACCCGCTGAAGAACCTGTTGCCGCCCTGGGTCCAGATCGGCGGCAACGAGGCGATGCTGGCGCGCCTCGGGTTGCCGGAAACGCGGGCGCGCATCGACGCCGAGTTCGCCACACAGGGACTCAACAATTGGGGCCGCCTGCCTTCATGGGAGGCCGTGCAGGTCTCAGTCTCGCCGCACCTACCGCGGACCGCCGGCCAGACGGTCGCGGCGCTGGCGAAAGCGCACGGACGCCAGTGCCGTGGATCAAATCTGCGAACATCTAATCGCAGATAAAGGCGCCACCCGCGTGCTGATTACGTCAATCGCTGAAGATGACGTTCGCACGGTCTTGCGCTCGCCGACCGCTTTCGTCGGTTCCGACGGCAATTGCGTCGCGACCTATGGCATCGTCAGTCAGGGGATGCCGCATCCGCGCTTCTACGGCACGTTTCCCAGAGTGATTGGGCGTTACGTCTATGACGAACAGCTGATCCCGCTCGAACTCGCAATTCACAAAATGACCGGCGGCCCGGCGAAGGCGCTCAGGCTGCGTGACCGTGGATTATTGCAGGAGGGCTGTCGCGCCGATGTCACCGTCTTTGATCGCAAAGATTTTCGCGACGAGGCGACTTACGCAATGCCGCATCGATATCCGAGCGGCGCGCGAACGACAGTCTTGGTCAATGGCACTTTGGTTGTCGAAAACGCCAGGCATACCGGGGCGACGCCGGGCGCCGTGCTGCGCCGCGGCGCGGACGGCTGCGTCGGATGATCATCTCCTGATTACTCACAATGGCCGCGGCAGAAATGCAATCGCAACACCAGCGGCAAGCGCGAGGAACGACAGCGCCGTGATAACTGGCACGGGCGGCCGCGGAGAAGCCTTTCCGTGGATATCGCAGCCTTCGTTCTGCATATCAGGGAATTTTACAGGAAATGTCTCAATTTCTTTCCCTTGCTTCGAAATGAGCATATTAAATCGCCTCCTGTTCAATGCCTTGCGGCTAAATTCCCTGTTCGATGAAAACAGGGAATTTATCAGATGGAGCAGGGAATTGATCTTTCGTTGAACAGGGAATGCTTTGCCCGGGTTAGGTGATTCCATCGTAGGGGACTCGAAGGCCACTCAATTACAGCGCTTGATCGGTTCCGATATCATCAGCTGCCGATCTTTCTTTCGGAAACGACATAACGCTCATGCAGTCCGGGCAGCGGCTCGGCGGCAGCCGAGGACGTAGAGAAA
>JBAPZR010000238.1:0-4066 GCA_049285335.1 Xanthobacteraceae bacterium
GATCTGTACCCCGCAGACGAATCGAAATGGGACAAGGCAAAGACCGATACCTGGACTTGGGACGCCTATCTGACGTCTGCGCAAAAGCTCTTCCAGGCCGGTTACCCCGTCGGTTTACCGATGGGACAGAGCAGCGACGCCGTCGACTGGGTTGGCGCGCTCTTTAATTCGTTCGGCGTGGTGATGGTCGACGCCAAGGACAACATCAAGGTCAACTCCGACGAAACGCGCGCGGCGCTGGAATATTTGAAGAAGTTGATGGCGGTGAATCCGCCGGAAGTATATGCCTGGGACGACGCCGGCAATAACCGCTGGCTGATTTCCGGCAAGGGCGCAGGAATCATGAATCCTCCGAGCGCCTGGGCGGTCGCCAAGCGCGACAATCCGCAAGTCGCCGCGCAATGCTGGACGCATCCGATGCCGCGCGGGCCGAAGGGCCGCTTCGTTGGCCAACTGCCGCAGTTCTACGGCCTATGGAGCTTCTCGAAAAACAAACAGGCGGCGAAGGATCTTTTGCTCTACATCTCGCAAAAGGAATCGGTCGCCCAGCTGGTCGAGGCCTCTTATGGCTACGATCTGCCGTCGTTCAAAACGATGTACGACCTCGATACTTGGAAGAAAGTCGAACCACCCGTCGGGACCGTCTATGGCTACCCGCCGCGCGCCGACGAACAGACTTCGATTGCAGGAGCACCAGCACGTTCCGAGGTCGGCGCTCAAATCTACAATCAAGCGATCAATACGGTCATGGTTGCCAAGGTCAGCCAGGGCGACGAGAAAGCCGACGAGGTGATCAAGTGGGCCGAAAACGAGCTTGAAGGAACCTTAAGGGCTTAAGCACCGAATAAACGGCATGCCGGCCTCGGCCGGCGTGCCACTCAAGGGAGCGATGAGGCAGGCGATGGCCGATACCATCGATACATGGTCATCACCGCTGCAGGGCAGCAGGTTCCAGCGCCCGGGCTTGAACGCTTCCACGGCGCGCAGCCTGCAGCTATTTATGCGCCGCCGTTCGACCATCGCCTTCCTGATGTGTCTTCCCTTGATCGTGATTATCGCCGGTCTCGTGATGTATCCGGCGTTTTATTCGATCTATTTGTCGATGCTGAACAAGGCGCAGACGCGCTTTATCGGACTCGGCAATTTCAGCTTCCTCCTCTCGCGCGACGTGTTCTGGATGGTGGTGGAGCAAACCGCCATCTTCGCGCTCACGGCGGTGTTCTTCAAAGCGCTGATCGGGCTGATCACGGCGCACCTCATCAACAACCTGCCGGCAAAGGGGCAGCGCAAATGGCGCGGCATGCTGCTGGTGCCATGGGTGATTCCGCTAGCTTTGTCATCGCTGGGCTGGTGGTGGCTGTTCGACCCCACGCATTCCGCTTTCAACTACGTTCTTTCGTCGCTCGGCTATAACGATGTGCCCTGGCTAAGCAATCCGTATTGGGCGCGATTTTCCGTCATTCTCGTCAACGTCTGGTTTGGCGCGCCGTTCTTCCTCATTATGTATCTGGCGGCGCTTAAATCGGTGCCCGAACAGCTATATGAGGCCGCCGCCATCGACGGCGCCAATGCCTGGCAGAAGTTTCGGCATATTACGCTGCCGATGATGCGCAATATCATCGCCATCACCGTGCTGTTCTCGTTGATTGTCACGTTTGCCAACTTCGACATCGTGCAGATCATGACGGCGGGCGGCCCGCGCAACATGACGCACGTTTTCGCCACCTACGCGTTCATGCTGGGCATCCGCTCCGGCGACTTGCCGCTCGGGGCCGCGACGTCCTTGTTCATGTTCCCGATCCTCGGCATTGCCGCGATCTTCATTCTGCGCGGAGTACGCAAGCGCGGCAGAGAAATCGGATGAGCACCGCCGCAGTCGTTACGCGCGACGCCGGTCACGGTCTGAGGCTGCGCACCAGCCTGAGCCGCAATCGCCGCTGGGCGTTGATCGCGTCTTACTTTTTCCTGGTGCTATTTGCGATTTTCTTTCTGATCCCGCCCTATTACATGATCGTTACCGCTTTCAAGAGCGATTCCGAAGTCGCGAGGATGGCCACCAATCCTTGGATCATTTCGGACGGCATTACGCTCGATCAGTTTAGAATTCTGCTAATGCAAACCGATTTTCTGACGTTCTTCAAAAACACGATCATCGTCACGGTCTGCGTCGTAACCATCACGATGGTGGTCAGCGTACTGGCCGCCTTTTCGCTCGGTCGGATGAGGTTCTGGGGCTCGAGCATCCTCGCCACGGGAATTTTCCTGACCTACCTCGTCCCCGACACGCTGTTGTTCATTCCACTGTTCCAGATTGTGAAGGCGATGGGTCTGCTGAACTCTTATTGGGGCATGGTGCTCGTTTATCCGACACTGACGGTGCCGTTTTGCACCTGGATCATGATCGGCTACTTCCAGTCCATCCCCAAGGAACTTGACGAGGCGGCGCTGATCGACGGCGCGGGTCATATGCAGATGCTGACGAAAATCTTTATCCCAGTGGCGTTACCTGGAATCATTGCCGCCATGATCTTTGCCTTTACGGTGTCGTGGGCGGCTTTCGTCTATCCGATGGCGTTTCTTTACTCGGCGGACCAGCAGGTCCTCACCGTCGGTACCGTGACCAGCCTGATCCGCGGCGATGTCTATAAATGGGGAATGCTGATGGCCGGCGCGCTCATGGCGGGGGCGCCTCCGCTGCTGATCTACGCCTTCCTCATGGATTATTACATCGCGGGCCTAACCGCGGGCGCCACGAAAGGATAAGGTTCGTCACATGGCCGAGGTCTCGTTGCGCAACGTCGTCAAGCGCTTCGACAATGTCGATGCGGTGCGCAGCATCAATCTTGACATCCCCGACAACGAATTCGTCGTGTTGGTCGGCCCCTCCGGCTGCGGCAAAAGCACAACGCTGCGCATGATTGCGGGCCTCGAAGAGGTTACGTCGGGCGAGATTTTTATCGGCGGCGAGATCGTCAACGACCGGCCGCCCAAGGACCGCGAT
The DNA here is from genome assembly GCA_049285335.1 of Xanthobacteraceae bacterium. Classification (GTDB taxonomy): domain Bacteria; phylum Pseudomonadota; class Alphaproteobacteria; order Rhizobiales; family Xanthobacteraceae; genus BOG-931. Next base: position 3,002 of record JBAPZR010000238.1, read on the forward strand.
ATCGCGATGGTGTTCCAGAACTACGCGCTCTATCCGCATATGACGGCCTACGAAAACATGTCGTTTGGGCTCAAGCTGCGCAAATTTCCTAAGGATGAGATTCGCAAACGCGTCGACACCGCCGCCCGCATCCTCGACATCACCGAATTGTTGGATCGCAAGCCCAAAGCCTTGTCGGGCGGGCAACGCCAGCGCGTGGCCATGGGGCGCGCCATCGTGCGCAATCCGAAAGTGTTCCTGTTCGATGAGCCGCTGTCGAATCTCGACGCCAAGCTGCGCGTGCAGATGCGCACCGAGATCAAGCGCGTGCATCAAATGGTGAAGACCACGACGGTCTATGTCACCCACGACCAGGTCGAGGCGATGACGCTCGCCGACCGCGTCGTGGTCATGAACGGCGGCTCGATCGAACAGATGGCAAGCCCGCAGGACCTCTATCACCGCCCCAAGACGCGTTTCGTCGCCGGTTTTATCGGCTCGCCGGCGATGAACTTCATCCGCTGCCGGGTCGAGCAGAACGGCACCGGGCAGCGCGTGCGCATTTCCGACCAAATCGCCCTTCCGGTACCGGCCTCACGTACGACGCGGTTTGGGTCGCTAACCGGAAAAGAGCTGACGCTGGGGCTTCGGCCCGAGCACATCACCGAGCCGCGGCGCAGCGACCGCGACCAGCAAAGCGAGTTCAGCACCACGCTCGACGTCGTCGAGCCGATGGGCATGGAGACGATGGTCTATTTCACGGTCGATGGCCAGGAGATCTGCGGTCGTGTCGACCCTGGCAGTGCCGCCGGCCCCGGCGAAACCATGCGGCTTCACGCCAATATGGAGCACATGCACCTGATCGATCCGCAAAGCGGCCTGGTGCTTTAAAAAAAACCGGCTCCGAAGCTAGCGGAGCCGGGCTTTCCTTCACGCGACCTCAAGATATCCGTCGGTCGCTATTCCTCGCCGTAAGCATCGTCGGCGATGGATTTGCCGGTGAAGTCCGGCATCATTGCCGCCGCTACGAAGCTAATAATCGCGCAGATCGCAATGTAAATGGAAATCGCGTACCCGCTTTTGTAT
>JBAPZR010000239.1:0-2437 GCA_049285335.1 Xanthobacteraceae bacterium
TCCATATTCGGTTTTATTGAGCCCATATTCGATCATTACCGCATAGACGACGGCGACCGACGTCGTGGAAAGCGCAACTCCAGCGAGCCAGCTCGCGCTATTATTCCAACCGAGCACGAAATAAGCGGCCGCCGCGCAGCCTAAAAACGGAAAGAAAAACCCGACCAGGCCGAGAGCGGTTGCCTCTTTCCACTTTTTCTTGAATACGATCGGATCCAATTCGGCGCCGGCCAGAAATGTCAGCATGATGGCGCCGATCCCGGCGAGGAATTTGATCCACCCCTCGTCGGATCCCAATACGCTCGCTCCAAAAATGGTGCCGAGTATGAGCTGTGCCGCCGTACCAACGCAGATCTCGGTGAGCGCGGTGGAAACGCGCAGCCAAACCGACAATAAGCTCGCGATTAATGCGAGAGCTACCCAAAGGGTAAAAAGTTCCCAGACAGCGGTCATCCGCTACCTCCGACACAATTTGTCAGGTCCGCTCGAGCACGTGCTCGATCGGTATGCACGAAACAGACTTGGAGGCAGTGGGAGCAAAAGAAAAACTCCTACCGACGCCAAGCGCCAGGCAGGAGTCATCAGCCTTACAGGCGGTTTTGGGGGGACTCCTTCCCCGCCCCGGGACTTAAGCGATTCAAGCCGAAAAATCAATGTCATTATTAGGAAATTTTAGCGTGAGTTTACTGCAAAAAAACGGGTTTGGACGAACTCGAGCGTTGATACAAGGCTTAAATCATCGCAACTCCGACAATTAGGACCAACAGAATCGCGAGCAGGACGTAAGCAGCGTAGGCATTCACGTGTCCAACATGCATGCGCCTTGCGAATGATGCGATAACGCTTAGCGCATGGATGGGGGGATGAAGTACGAAACGATCGATGATGTGGACTTCAGTGTATTCGCGCCTAATCGCAGTGCGGAAATGGGTCGCAACGGCTTCCGTGCTGTCTTCGCTGGCAGATGGAGTCAGCAAGGCAGCGAATATCACTCGCACCGGATTGGAGAACCCGGTGGCTGTATAAGTCAACGCAGGCGATAGGTGACGTAGCCCGCCGTCCCAAGCAACGCCGCGGGTAACTCTTCGATAGCGCGTCAGCAAACGAAATGCGAAGAAGGTCAACACCAAGATCACTGCGAGGGCGACCAGCATGTAGCTCGTCGACATCGCAAATACCACGGGATTGCGTTCTTCGCCCCTGTGCAAGACGATAAGACCGCGTCCGGGAAGAAATCCGCGCCCCACCTGCGCTCCTAAGTCGTGAAATTCGGAGACGAATGCTGGCGGAAGATTCTGCGGCTGCTGGGCGTTGACGAGAAAAAATGGCGGCACCAGCGCATCGATAGCGCTTGCGTGCGCAAGCGGCGCGACTGCGCGGTCGATTTGCGGAATTACATATGTCGGTAAGACCCCTAAGATGACGCATAGGGCCGCCAGTAGCGCCAACGATGTTCGAACCACAGCGGGCGCTTCGTGCGCCGCAGCTGCAGCCGGAGAACGCGACATTCCAAGAAAGCCACTGGCAAAGACCTTGACAAAGCAAGTGACGGCAAGGCCGGCGGTCAGCGCCAGCAAAGCTGCGCAGATCGCGAAGATGACCTTAATCACTGTCGACGACAGGACTGCCGAACGCAACATTGTCTGAAGCGTGAGCCATTCGCTGACAAAGCCATTGAATGGCGGGAGTGTCGCAATTGACAGCACGCCGATCAAAAAGAAAGCACTGGTCCACGGCATGCCACGAATGATGCCCCCCAGGCGATCAAGATCTCGCGTCCCTGCCCCTGATTCGACGGCGCCGGTGCCGATAAAGAGCAGCGCTTTGTAAACGGAATGGTTGGCGAGATGATAAAGCGCTGCCACAAGTGCAACGGCGGCGACAACTTGGTGATCGGTTGCGGCAAAGATCATAGCGGCGCCGACGCCGGCTGCGACAATTCCCATGTTCTCAATCGTACTGTGCGCGAGCAGTCGTTTCATCTCGGCTTGGATTGTCGCGTAAAGGATACCAATTAACGCCGACAGGCTGCCAATCACGAGAACGATCAAGCCCGGAGTCGCTCCGACCGACGGAGCGAGGTCGAGATTGGTTCGCACGATGCCGTAAATTCCAAGGTTGACAATAACCGCCGACAACAACGCGGAGACATTGGTGGGCGCAACCGGATGAGCGAGAGGCAACCAGCTATTGAGAGGTACCATACCGGCTTTCACTGCGAATCCAAAAAATGAAAGCAGGAAAATGCTCATGCGTAAGGCGTCGCTAGCGGCGGGTCCGGAGATCCGCATCGCCGAAAAAGCCAATTCGCCCTTCACACCCGCGATGATAATGAACGCGATCGCGACCGCGATCGTGCCTCCCTCGCTCATGGCCAGCATGACATATCCGGCCCGAGAGCTTTCGGCACGCTCAAACTCGTAATTGACGAGGAGAT
>JBAPZR010000240.1:0-1762 GCA_049285335.1 Xanthobacteraceae bacterium
ATCCAGAGCAGATCCGCTTGCGGCAATGCCGGCACCGGCTACTTCACCGGATGTTCGACCAAGGCTCAAGTACATCTCCCGATTGGCCTGCGCGGTATTGATGGCGGTCGACATCTTGGAATATTGCGCTTCCTGTCCCGCATATGCAGCGGCGAGATTGTATTCCGACGCCTCCGCCTCAAGGCCAGACATCTTCGACAGGTCGGCAAAGCCACCGAAGATGTCGCCGACCGCACCGCCAACCGCAGAGACGTTGCCAGGCGAGACCGGGCTGGATTGGCCAAGGTAATTGGTACCGAAGAGAGCCATCTACATCACCACCATGCCGCCAACACCTGGCCCAATCCGGCCAGCCCGATAATAATGAGAGCAAATCCGATAGCGATGATGACGGCAGAAAGGTATCTGCGCATCATCGCCACCAGAAAGAAATGCGCCTGGGCCGCCATACGCAAGCCGCAGGCGCCTTCCCCTTCCGTGCCCTTTCAGTTTCACGGCGGAGGACCGTACCCATGCTAGTTGTTCACCAAGCCCTGAGCACTGCAGTACACGGTGGTCGTGTTTGCCGAAGTAGTGCCGGTAAAGTTGGTATCGGCCGCCACCTGCAACGGCGTACCGAAGTGGACGTTCTGCTGTGCGCCACCGGAAGTGCCAGGCAGCACAATGACGGTAGTGGCCGCATCGTTGAAGGTGATCTTCAGGCTCCCAGTACCGGTATCAGTTCGCCCGCACTGCACCCCGGTGATGTACAAGCGATATGACGTATTCCACCCGGCCCCGAATGAAATGATGTTGAATGCCGTGCTAGTCGTAGTGCTGCCGCTACCCGAGACAACGCTCGAAAGCCGATTTGGAATTTGCGCCGGGAGTCGATCGACCCCGAGCGCAGATAACGTAACTGCGATTGATGCAGTAGCGAGAAGATGCTTTTTCATTTCGGAATTACCATGACACTTGTGGCACGCGACCGGCCGTGCTCGTGATGCAGAAACCTGGCCTTGTCGCCCACAAGGCAATTGCACCCAACCACATCGGCTTGAGTGAAGTAGACGGCACCACCATCAGGATTGCCGAGACTGATAAAGCCCCAGCCATGCGCGGGCTCGAGCCACTGAACAGTGCCGGTCTTGGATTCGGCAGTCATTGACCTGGCTATGCGCTAAACGCCCGCCATTTCTGTTCCGCCGCTAGCCTGATTTCCTTGGCCGTGGCCTCGTGCTCGACTGCCTTGGCTTCCAAGTCTGCTGCGCGTTTTTCACGGGCTTCGATCTCGACCAGGCGGGATGCCAATCGCTTATCGGTCTCGGCACTGGCTTTGTCATGGGCAGCTTGCGCGGCGTCAATCTCGGCCTTGGCCTGATGCTTGGCGACCTCGAGGTCTTGCTTGGCTTTCTCTGCCAGCTTGCCGCCCTCGATATGCTGCTTGAGCTCCGTAAGCTGCGCCTTGAACTTTGCCGGCTTCGCCAGAGTGGCTAACAGGTTCGTAAGGTCTTCGATTCCAGACATTCCAATCTCCTACGCGGCCTCTGCCGGATGCTGGCCAGATGCTGGGCCAAGCAGCGATTGCCGGTCTTCCAAGAGTCGCTGGGTGGCCAATCGAACGAGGCCCGGTATACAGACAGCCCAGTGTCACGAGCAAGCTGTACGAGCTCCTGACGCTGCTGTGCGGGTACGCGAACTTCGAGACGCGAGTCATTTGTCATGCTCGCGATTCTACGATCTTACAAAACAGGGGCAACGCACTACGAATGCGGCCCTTAAC
>JBAPZR010000241.1:0-4004 GCA_049285335.1 Xanthobacteraceae bacterium
GTCTGGCTCAGCGCGGCTGGCACCGCGGCAGCGGATTGCCGGGCGGAAAGTGGCGCTGCGGAAGGTTGCGGAAGCGCCGGTTGCGGCGCCGGCGGCGCGATGGACACCAGCGCCGGCATCGGCGCCAGCGAAGCCGTCTGCACCGGGGCAGTTCGGAACGAAATGGTCTTCACCAAGACCGGTCGAATCGGATCGTTCGATCCGACGACAGCGATATGGGGGTCGGCTGCCGCAGTATGCTCGGGCCGCGATGTCATCGGCGCCTTGGCAAATGCTTCGTCGCGATGCACGGCGCCTTCGGCGATCGTCGGCGCGGTGTGCCGCAGCGACGCCTCCTTGAGATGCGCGCCGATCAGCTCGCGCATCCGTTCGTCGCGTTCAGATGACGTAGGACCGCCCAGGACGACGCCAACGATAAAGCGGCCGTCGCGATGGACCGACGTGAGCAGATTGAAGCCGGAAGCGTGCGTAAATCCGGTCTTGATGCCGTCCACTCCTTCGACCGCGCCGAGCAGGTGGTTGTGATTGCGCATGGCTTCGCCGCGATAGACGAAGGATTCGGTGGAGAAATATTTGTAGTAGTTGGGAAATCGCTCTTGGATCGCGCGGCCGAGCAGTGCTTGGTCGCGCGCTGTGGTGATCTGATCGTCATCCGGCAATCCTGACGCATTCACATAAGTGGTACGCGTCATGCCAAGGGCGCGGGCTTTCTGTGTCATCAACTTGGCGAAGCTCTCCTCGTCCCCGCCGAGATTTTCGGCTACCGCAACAGCTGCATCATTGGCCGACTTGGTCACGATGCCTTTGATGGCATCCTCGACCATGATGGTTTGACCGGGCTTGAGGTCGAGTTTGGTCGGCGACTGCTCGGCTGCGTGCTCGGACACGCGAAGCGGGCTATCGAGCTTGAGCCGGCCCGAGTCGAGACGCTCAAACAGCAAATAGAGCGTCATGACCTTCGTCAGCGAGGCTGGATGACGCAAGGCGTCGGGATTGGTGGCCTGCAGCACCGATCCGCCATTGCCGTCGACAACGATCGACGCATAGGGGGGCGAATAATCTTCTACGCGGGCATGGCGGTGGCTGTGCCCGGCGCGCGTTGCGTGCGCGTAGTGCGAATAGTGCGCGTGAAGCCGATGGTGACGCCGGGCGTCGGCCACATCGCTGGAAATTGTGAAAATCGCAGCGAGCGCGACGATCGCCAAGAAGCAATAACGAAGCCCGTCCCGGGCTCCGAAATCCATCCATGTCATGACGTAACCCCGTCCCTAAGCCGCGCTAACCCCCGCGAGGCGACCCCTCTTATGTGCCCGTTCTGGGACCTGAGCTCCGTCGTATAGGCGCCGATCGCTCGGCCAGATTCGCAGGAGACAGACACCGCCCCAGACTCGGTTGTTACTCCTACAAGTCGGTCAAGCAGGTTAGGGAAACGCGGTTGCGAAAGGGTTAAGTCAACGCCGCGGCACCCATCCCCTGTTGCCGTTTTGTGCAGCGCAACTGTGGTAATCATTGACGGCGCAAGCGGCCTTTTCATGGCAAAGCGCCGCCCGCTGAGCGCCTTTGTGCATTCCGGGCCTGGTGGGGAAGGACATCGGCGCCGCCATTGGGCCGCCGGCGCTCCTGAGGGCGCGCCAGGGCGCGAGGAGACGCCGCCAAAACAGGGTAAACCCGGTCTGCGACGGCGTGGATTTTAGCCCGCAATTCGTAAGTGTCCCAATTCGCGGCGTCCGATGTGAAATCTATGCCAAATGGCGGAAGCGGCTCCACAAATGGTTCATCTTGTTCTTCGCGGCGGGTGGCTTATCTCACCTTCTCATCGGTGCTTTCCAAGCATTGTCATAAGCGCAGTGTGGCGGATAGGGCGCTGTCCGGTTTTGCGTGCGGGTCTATCAATCGTTTCTATCGATTCGGGGTTTGATCCGCGCTAGTTTTGTACGGCGACTTGGGATGCCCGAAGGCATGAAAGCCGATGAAAGCGGACGAAGGCCAAGATTCGAAATGGCCAACTCTGGCAGGGCCAATCTCGAAATGGCCAGCCTCGAAAAGGCCACAAGTGCTGAACGCCGAGTTCTGGAAGTTGCGCGTGTGGGAGTTGCAAGTTTGGGAAGCTGAACGAACCAATGCCGCCGGTTGACGTTACCAATTATGGACCGCCGCATCGCCTCGCGGACGACGATCGCAAGCGCAGAGGCGATGGCACGCCTGGGACTGCGGTCATCACCAAGACGCGGCCGCAGACCAAGCGGCCGAACCTGTATCGTGTTCTGCTGCTCAACGACGACTACACGCCGATGGAATTCGTGGTCCATGTCCTGGAGCGGTTCTTCAACAAAGATCACGACACGGCGCATCGGATTATGATGCATGTGCATCAACACGGTATCGGCGAATGCGGAGTTTTTACTTACGAAGTGGCGGAAACCAAAGTGACGCAGGTTATGGACTTTGCCCGCAAACACCAGCATCCTTTGCAGTGCATTATGGAGAAGAAGTGAGTCTGGGGAGAGACTAGTCCAACTCAAACGATGAGAAATGGAAATGCCTACGTTTTCGCGCAGCCTTGAACAATCGCTTCATCGCGCACTGGCGCTCGCCAACGAACGCCACCACGAATATGCGACGCTTGAGCATCTGCTTCTTGCGCTGATTGAGGATCAGGACGCCGCCGCCGTCATGCGGGCGTGCAACGTCGATCTGGAAAAGCTGCGCCGGTCTCTCATCGCTTATCTCGAATCCGAGCTCGACAATCTGGTGACCGACGGGGCGGAGGACTCCAAGCCCACCGCCGGTTTCCAGCGGGTCATCCAGCGCGCGGTCATTCACGTTCAATCGTCGGGCCGCGAGGAAGTGACCGGCGCCAATGTGTTGGTTGCGATCTTCGCCGAGCGCGAAAGCCACGCCGCCTATTTCCTACAAGAGCAGGACATGACGCGTTACGACGCGGTCAACTATATCAGCCACGGCATCGCCAAGCGGCCCGGCCTGTCGGAGTCGCGCCCGGTGCGGGGTGCCGACGAGGATGCCGACGCCAAATCCGGCGACGAACCGAAAAAGAAGGGCGACGCGCTCGACGCCTATTGCGTCAACCTCAACAAGAAGGCGCGCGAAGGCAAGATCGATCCGCTGATCGGGCGCGAGTCGGAGATCAACCGCACCATCCAGGTGCTGTGCCGGCGACAAAAGAACAATCCGCTGTTTGTCGGCGAGGCCGGCGTGGGCAAGACCGCCATCGCCGAAGGACTGGCGCGCCGCATCGTGCATAGCGAGGTGCCGGACGTGTTGCGCAACGCCACCGTGTTCGCGCTCGACATGGGCACATTGCTCGCCGGCACGCGCTACCGCGGCGACTTCGAAGAGCGGCTCAAGCAGGTGATCAAGGAGCTCGAAGCCTATCCGGGCGCGATCCTGTTCATCGATGAGATCCACACCGTGATCGGCGCCGGCGCGACATCCGGCGGCGCCATGGATGCGTCGAATCTGCTCAAGCCGGCGCTGGCCTCCGGCACGGTGCGCTGCATCGGCTCGACGACCTATAAAGAATATCGTCAGTATTTCGAAAAGGATCGGGCGCTGGTCCGCCGGTTCCAAAAAATCGACGTCAACGAGCCGACCATCCCGGACGCCATCGAAATCCTCAAAGGCCTCAAGCCCTATTTCGAGGACTACCACAAGCTCAAATACACGAGCGACGCCATTAAGGCGGCGGTCGAGCTTTCCTCACGCTACATCCACGACCGCAAGCTACCCGACAAGGCCATCGACGTGATCGACGAGTCAGGCGCGGCGCAGATGCTGCTGCCGGAAAGCCGGCGTAAGCGCACCATCGGGCTCAAGGAGATCGAAACGACGATCGCCACGATGGCGCGCATTCCGCCGAAGGCGGTGTCGAAGGACGACGCCGAGGTTCTCCGCAACCTCGAAGAGACGCTCAAGCGCGTGGTCTATGGTCAGGACAAGGCGATCGAGGCGCTGGCCGCTTCGATCAAGCTTGCCCGCGCCGGGCT
>JBAPZR010000242.1:0-12463 GCA_049285335.1 Xanthobacteraceae bacterium
AGCCTGCGGTTGCCGGTGACGGAATTTGCCTCGACTGTTTTGTCGTGCTTTCCGTGGCCCGAAGCTTTCCCCACTTTCCCGGTCTCCGTGCTCGATCTGGGCCCCGGATAGAGCAAGCCGACCCGCAGCCGGTGGCGCACGAGCTTCCGTTGCCGCGGGTAGTCGCGCCAGCGCAACGTGAACATGTCGTTGGCAACTTCGACGACGATGACCTCGTACCAGCCGTCCACCGGATCTTCTTGGGCGAGGACCAGATCGCCGACGCCAATCTCGTGCCAATTGCGTGGCAGGTTAGGCGACGACCCAGGTGGCCTCGACCCGGCAGCACCACCGCTTACCCCGCTTGCCGGAGGAGTTTGCGGCTGATGCAAATTACCGTTCGGGGCAGCCGCGATAAGCCTGTCGTAAAGGTCGCGACGAATGAACGGAACGAACGTTCGGCCCGTTGCATGTACTCGGCCGACCGGCAGCCGAGCGGCAATCTCGGCGACTTTTGGGTCATTGCTCGCCAGAACGTTGAGCTGCAACTGGGTTGCGGCTTTGATGGCGAGGCTTGCGTGCTCCCTGCCGAACCGTGCTGCCTTCGGTTTGCCGCGGCTATCGATGCCGAACAAAACCAGCGGCGACGGTGGACACCTTGTGGGTATGGGTTGGTTCGCTTTTGCAGTCATGATGGCGTCTCCTGGAATCAAAAAAGGACCCGGTCAGGGGTCCCTGGGTTTCATCGGTTACGGCTCGTCTGAGCTTGGTCGGTCGGGCGCAGCTTGTCAGAGATTGAGCTGCACTGTCATCATACTGCAACCTATAGTAGCAGTCAAGAGCGCTAAATCATTGAAAAACAGCGATTTTCTTAGGTTCAGCGCGTAAAGCGATGCGTTCACAACGCCCAAACAGCTGGCAATGGCCGTTGTCGCAGCGGACGTCGTCATCGATCCGATTGCCATTGCAGACATCGAGGCCGTCCGCGGCGCAATACCTCCAGATCGCACTCTGCACCAACCGCGGAAACGTCGCCGGAAACGTAGGATTGAACTGGCGCGCGTCGATGCGAGCCGCGAGAAGATGGAGAACCCCGGCGCACCCTCCCGGCCGGTAGCATCGATCTCCGTACGGGTGGTCGGCAGACAGCCGTCGGAGGATCCCGGTTCGGTGCAGAAAATTGTGGACCAGGGTGGCGATAGCCACGAAGGTCGCGCCGACTTCGAGCCACAGCGGCCGTCGACCGGCTGCCAACAGCAACGTCGACTATGCCATCGCCAACACCTTGTCGGAAACGCCGTAGACGTTCCGGAGCGGGCCAATGAGGGCCTCGCGAAGGGTAGCGAGCCGGTCAGGGTTTTGGGAATTCACAGTACCCAATTGAGAGTCAATCCAGCCGACGAAATCACTTTCGGCGACATCCCGCATGAACAGGAACAGGCTGTACGTCATCTGGTTGAGGCGGCCGTTCCGGAGCGGGTGGCGCGGCAATGGGCAACTGTTGATGTAACCAGGCTCAGCACACGTGCCGGACCCTTTGTGGTACCGGCAGTCGCAGAACCGCCAATACCCGGCGAGCTTCGGGCACGATGGGGTTCGTGCCAAGCCGTCGGCGATATCCGCCCAGCGGACGTTGCCGTGCTGCGCCATATATCCTGCAGCAACTGAATCTGAAATCCCCTGAAAACTCAACAAGTCGACCAGCCAGTCGAAGATGGCAGGCGTGTCGTGGTCTCTGACGGCGCGAACAACCCCGCGGTCGCGGAGGTCGGCGCGAACATCGTCGAGGTACGACGCTGACCCTGCGAGGCAACAGGTCGCGCGAACCAGCTGGACCGCGTAGTACAGGTTGGCTTTGGTATAGGTGGTTTTGTCTTCCATGTCGTTCGTGACCATCGAATCCGTCTCCGTCACCGGAATTCGTCCAGCTTTGCCCAAACCTTGTTGTCTCTGCTTAGGACATTTCGAGCTGCGACATCGCCTCAGATCATCGAGACGAGCTTGCGCTGCGCGTCAGTGTCGCCGTCAATGTACCGCTGCGTCGTTTGGATTGACCGATGGCCAGCCAAGAGCTGCACATCCCGCAGCGACCCACCCGCGTGAGGGGCGAGGCGGGCAGCACGGGTAATGAATGTTCGTCGCCCCGAATGGGACGAGCACCCCTCGAGACCAATGAGCCGATACGCGTTTGCAAACCAGACCACGATACTCTGGGGCGTCATTGGCCCGCCCCGTTCCGACACGATCACGAAGCCAGCCGATTGGGCCGCTACCCGCCACGCGGCCAAAGCTATACGTAAATCTTCATGTAGCGGAATGATCCGGCCACTCCGGTTCTTTGTGGCGCGGTCGGGCAATTCCAGAACCGTGCCAATCCCGCCTGCCGGCTCAGTCATCATGGCCCACGTGAGACGGGCAATCTCGCCCGCCCGTAACCCCGCTTTGGCGGATAGCAAGACGATGACCTTGTTCCGCAATGGGTGGCGGCTGGTTTCGGCCACGAGCAGGAGGTCTTCGAGATTGTCCTCCGATAGAATCTTCGCTTGCTTTCCGCGCATCGCGATAACCTGTGAACTGAACAAATGAATCTTACAACAGAACTGATTTGAACCAAACGAAAATCAACTTGCTATGAAAGTACGATTTCATAGCAAGTCTCTTTGAGTCCAGAACGTGGATAATCAAGCCAAAAGGATTCTGCGAGATAGTCTGTGGCGGTTTCCATACAAATCCGCGCTGGCACACGTAATTCGTGGCAAACAGCGCTATTAACGAGATGGCGGATTTTCAGGGTGCGGTCCAAATTCACACTTTCGCAAGCCAGACCGCTTAAGCTGTGATGTCGCCATTCCCACAAATTGTCGGGAATCGCGGCGGCAGGCGGACAATTTCCTTGGCACGCGAAGGCAAATCGGGCTTAGTGAATTCCGGGGTGACCTTCGCCGCACCCTGCCGGGGTCCCATGTCTCATTCTACTGACGCCGAAATCCGCGCCGCTTTGCATCGCAAGGCGCTACGCGCCTTCCACCGCTGCAATGAAACGCTCGTCATCGACGAGCTTGGCCTCGCGCATGCCAAAGCCCGCGTCGATGTCGCGGTCATTAACGGCAGCGTGCACGGTTTCGAGATCAAAAGCGCAGCCGACACGCTGACGCGCCTGCCGCAGCAGTTGGAACTATACAAGCAATGCCTCGAAAGTCTGACTATTGTGTGCGCCGAGAAACATATCCCGGGCGTGCGCGACATGGCCCCACGCTGGTGCGGTATCACCAAGGTGACGAAAGGACCGCGTGGCGGTATTGTGTTCATCACGGTACGTGAGCCAAAGCACAATCCCAACATCCAGCCGTATTGCCTTGCGCATCTTCTCTGGCGATCCGAGGCCATCGCCATCCTCACCCAAGCCAACGCGTCGCCGAAGATGCTGCGCGCGCCGCGCAAGACGCTTTATAAGTCACTCGCGGCCAAGTTCTCGGTCGCGGAGATCACCGCATTCATAAAGCAGTCTATGGCTTCGCGCCAAGACTGGCGACCTCACCAATCACCTGCATAATGTGATGATTGATGGCGACGCTCTTCCACCGCGTCTGATTGCTCGGCCCGACCGTCTTCTTAGCGCATTTATCGATGTAGTCGTCGCCGGCCGAGAAGGCCGGTCCACGAAAAAGACCGGATTTGACGACCTCGGCGCTGAGCTTGTGCATCTGCGTTTCGTTGCCACGAAAGGCCCCACCCTTCCGCACAAGCCACTTTTCCTTCGTCGCGTAGACGATCTTGCTGGCCGGATTGATCATCCGCATATCCATCTTCGCGACGAACCCCGGGTTCACCGTCGCGTAGTCCCCGAACATCGGCGGACGCAGGCCCTTAGGAAGGTTGGCAAGAAGCTCGACGTAAAATTTCCAGTCGTGACGCTCGATATAGCCACCCGGCGCCGACACTTCCTTTAGCGTGTCGGGGAAGGCGCATCCGACAAGGATGAAATTCCGATACGCCGCGAGGTTGGGTATCTTGCCGAGTGCCACGGCTAGCGCCGTCGTGAACGCCGCGTAAGGCTCATAATTCGGTGTGCCAAGGTCAACGATCAGGTCCGTCTTTTCGGGCATCAGCTTGAGGGTTTTCAACAAGGTATCGAGGCCTGCGCCAAAGCTCGCTTTCATCACGTGTTCGATGCGCGCCCGAACGCCGGCGCCCTTTTTGTCGGTTGCGACGATAGCGGCGATCTGCGCCACGACTTTTGGCGTGCAATCCAGCGACGCGACCGGCATGGCGTCAGCCTTGAACTTGCGAATTTCGTCGAAGACGAAGGTGAAGACCGGGCGTCCGTCCGGCATCCCTTCGGTCTGAATCTTCGGATCAACGTCGATCCACGCCTTGCGCGCCTTCCACTTCTCTTTGTAACGCTTCGGGAACGTGCCGACGTGTTCGCCGACGGCCTTCTTCGGTGTGCCGTCCTCGAAGTCGAACTCAAGGTCGGGGATCGTGATGAGCGGCACGATCGAATCTTTGGCCTTGTCGGACAGCGCCGCCAGGGCTTGGCGCTCGGCCAGCCGCCACCGCAGGCACGGTACATAAAACGAGTTCTTAGGTACCATCGCTCGACTCCAATTGTTTGCGCACGGCGTCTTGGCCAACCAAACGGATCAGCAAGGTGTAGTCGTTCCGTTCCTTACGAATTCGTCCAGCGATGATGCTAGCATCGATTTCGAGATTCTCAGCGTCGGTTAGCACTGCTTCCTCGGTCAGGACAAAGCGCGACAAGCATTGCTCCCATGCCGATGCCGGGATGAGCGTGTTCAACGCGAAGTCATCTGCTTCCTGCTCGATCCGGTCGGTCTTGTCGCCTTCCTCTTCATCGAAGAAGTCGAAGCGGAGCCCCTGCATCAGGTGCAGGAATACGTGTGCCAACTCGTGAAACAGCACGAACCAAAAATTATCGAGCCGATCATGGCGGAGGGTGAGCGCCACCACCGGCTGGCTGAATGCCGACAGCATCGCCGCGCCGTCTAGATAGGTGCCCGGTAGATGGCGCTCGATCACCAAAGTGACGCCGCGCGCGGCCAGCAAGTCACGAGCCTGCCGTGGCCCGTCCTTGCGTCGTGTCAGACGCGTCAAATCCGTAAGCCACGTGTCGTTTAGTTCGAACGGCTTAATGGCATCCTGCTCGTACAGTCGACGCGCGACATGCAAGACACGCGCTTGCCACGCCAGAAGCGCGAACTCGTTTGGCACGTTCCCCGCGCGGACCTTCTTCCGGTGCAGCGCCGTGGCGAATTGCGGCCCCGCCGCATGCACAAAGAAGTTCCGCACCGCGGTGACAGGCGACTCCCGAGGGTTCAGGTCCAACCATCCGCGTTTCACCATCTCCTTGATGGGCAAACGGCTCCACGAAACGTCATGCGGATCGTTCCATGCGAAGATCGCGCCCGAGGTCTCGTCGTGTGCCGCCTCGAAGGATTCCGAAATCTTCACGTCCAGCACGCCCGCGACCTCGATCAGGCGGGCGAGGCTCGCGCTCATATAATTGGTCGCCTCATAACGTTGCACCTGCTGCGGCTTCATGTTCAGACGCTCCGCAAGGTCGGTTTGCGACAGGCCGCGCGCGATGCGCGCCTGCACAAGGACGCGCGGAAGTTCGGCAAGCGAGCAGGTCTCGGCAAAGGCAACCTTGCCAAGCTTGAGCATGTCGTACTCGGCCATCTCGGCCTGAAGATCGGCTATCTGGCTTTGTAGCGCGTCGGCCTGCGCCTTTAGCACCCAATCTTCCGCGCCCTTCGCGGCCGGCACGGCCGCGAGCGCTCCTTCGAGCTTGGCAAGCTCGGCGCGGGTAATCTGATATTGGCGGTCGCTATAGATCATCGTGCCCTCCCAAGCAGCGCTGGATCGGCAGTCAGAACGATCAAAAGAATGCCTTTCGATTGTCCGGTGAATTTTTCGACCTGAAAAAAATCGAGGAAAGTCTGTGTCGGCGTGTTCGGCGCATTCGACGGGAAAAACTCGCCGCCGAACTTGTTCTTCATCGCTTGGCGCTTGTTGCTGAAATCGAGAACCACGGGGTTGAGTTTCGCGCGGTCCATCCCGGTCGGGTCCCAGCACCCGTCGTAGTCGCCCGGCGCCGTCTTGGCGGTGACGTAGCTACCGTCGAGATAAAGCTTGCCGCAGCCCGCCGTGCGCAGCGCCTTCGCAGCCAGCAGGAGTCCTTTGTATAGCAGCCGACGCTTTGCGTTGATCGCGAACGTCGCCGCGACCTCGGCGAGCGTGGCGGGATGTGCGCCGGGTGGCAGAACATCCCAAGGGGCGCCCGGAACGGGCACGAGAGCCGGAATCATGTTACAACAATAATGTTGTAATCAGAAGCGGTCAAGGTCCTGTGGAACTGGCTCGGGAAGGCGCCTTGCTATCTTAGCTGACCGTTAGCTGGTGCAATTGAGTTTCCGATAATTATCTAATGTTATAAATTGCTTATGATGATCACAACAGTTAAGACCCTTAACCAATGGGGATTTGGGTTCGGTTAAGCAAAGGTTAAAGACTGAGAAAGGTCGTTGTGATTGCGAGAGCGAACGCGACGAAGCAATCCGGGACGGAATCTCAGACTGGATTGAATCGCTGGCGCTCGCAATGACGACCCGTTCTCGCGGCGCGGCTTGGCTCTCTCCTGCTCGCCGCTTGCGGGGAGTAAGGTGGGGATGAGGGGACGTTGCCGCTTGGCTCGTACTCATAGCCAAGCCCCTCACCCGCTCGCTAGCGCGCGCGACCTCTCACCGCACGCGGAGAGAGGAGAAGAATCCGGTTCTCCCGATCACTCTTGTCGCAAATCAATGCGTAATCACTGTAAAAGGGACTCGTTTTCCTTACCCCCGCAGCGCCTCTAGCTCGACCGGCCCGTCGAACAGACCGGCGATCAGGCCCAAGGCCGTAGCGGCGCGCGCATCGCTCCAGCCGCCGTGCCGGACATTGAGCAGAAATTTTTCCTCAAGATCGGCGCGCGTCAGCGGCTCTTGCGCGCCGCCACGCATAAAAGGCTGGTGTTCTTCGACGACCGTGCCGTCGCGCAGCGTGGCGCGGATATGGCCGGTGAAGTTTTTTGGATAGGGATTTTGCGGATCGATCCGGTAACGCACCTTGGCCGCGAGCGCCAGCACGGCGGCATCGCGCACCGCGTCCTCCGAAAAATCGCTTAAAGCGACATTGCCGCGCACGAAGCCCGTGGCGATGCAATAGGGCGTGGAGAATTTTCCGGCATAGCCGTTCTTCGGGCGCTGCTTCGCCGCGAGCGGCTCCCACAGCCGATGCACCGTGCCCTCGCCGACGTCGCAAACCATTTCGATGACATCCTCGGCGCGCACGCGTTTGGCGAGCCGCCGTGCGCAGTCGATATAGGGATGCGTCATGGTCCCGCACGGATAGGGCTTGAACGCCAAAGTTTCCATGACCCAGCGCGTGCCGAAATCGCCGGCGATCGCGGCGAAATCGCCGGCGGTCGTGTGCGCGAAGGCGTGGAAGAAACCATGCACGCCTTCGAACACGGTGCGCGGACCGGAAAATCCGGCGCGGCCAAGGAGCGCGGCGCGGATGCCCGCTTGCGCCGCCCAGCCGGCATGCAGCCGCTTGGTCCAGGCGCCTTCGGCGAGATATTCGATGATGCCCGAGGCCATCGAGCCGGCATTGCCGAGCGCATCGACCAATTGCCGCGGCGAAAGATCAAGCGCGACGGCGACGCCCGCCGACGCCCCCACCGCGCCGAACACCGCGGTCGGATGAAATCCAGCTTTGTGCGTGAGGGTCGGCGCCACGAGGCTGAGCCGGCACATGCACTCGACGCCAACCGCGATGCCGAGAAGCGCCGCAGCGCCGTCGCGGCGATGCCGCTCGCAAGCCGCGAGCACCGCCGGCACGATGACGGCGCCGGCATGGATCGGGCCGCCCTCGAACGTGTCGTCGAAATCCTCACCGTGAATCGCCGTGCCGTTGACGAGCGCCGCCGCGGCCGCCGAGAGCGTGCGCGCGTGGCCGATCGCGGTGCATGGGCCGTCATCGTCGCAGGCGGCAAGCGCGGCTTTGACGTAGTCCTCGTTGCGGGCGGTCACCGCAAGCCCGACGACGTCGATCAAGAGCTCTTCACATTTGCGGCGCACCGCTTGCGGCAGGCGCGCCGCATCGAGCGTGGAAATCTTTCGCGCCAGCTCTTCGGCAATTGCTATTTTGGGAAGTTCGGAGGAGGGCATGCTCATATTTTGTTTCCCGAACGCAGCGTCCCCCTACGCGCTCCGCACTACGGTCGACTCATACTTTCCGAGGCTTGCGGAGCAAGCGTAAGAGTCCAGCACGAGGTGAGTTGCAGTAAGCTCATCTATGAGATGAGAATAATTCATCTAATGACATCATCGAGGAAATAATCTGTACCGCAAAATCCACAGTGAGAAAATTTCCGAGCTTGTCGCGCCGACCATTGTTCAGAATCATACAACCCTGGTGGTATTGTTAACGCGCGCTGGGAACAAAGAGTTGAACAGAGAGCCGATGAAAATGCGGGCCATGGGGCGCGTTTTGTTGAGCGGTGCGGCGTTGCTCGCATTCATTGGCGGCGCGCATGCCGCAGACTTGGCGACAAGCATCGCGACGAAAATGCCGGTCAAGGCGCCGCCCGTGCCCGCGCCAGTCTACGATTGGGGCGGCTTCTATCTCGGCGCCTATTACGGGGCTTCGTTGAGCCAATCCAATGCCAGCACGCCTGTCCCGGTGATGAGCCAGTCGGCACCAGGTTCGGTCGACCTCAACAGCTCGAGCTCCACGGCCGGCATCACCGCCGGATACAATTTGCAGCTCTCGCCGCAATGGCTGGTCGGCGTCGAGGGGGATTTCGGTTATTTGGGTGGCGGGCAGCTCTTTGCGGACTGGGACGACCGCATCGACGCCGGTGAGAAGAACAGCTGGTACGCGACGCTGCGCGGACGCGCTGGCTATGTCACCGGCCCATCGCTGATCTACATCACCGGCGGCGTCGGCTTTGTCCATGTCACCGATACTTTCGGCGGCTTCTTTAACCCGCCCGGTCCTTCTGTTTCGGCAGTCTCCAGTTCGACCACGACCAGCGGCGGTGTTGTCGGCGCGGGCATCGAAACCAAGCTGTCGCGCAATTGGTCGGCGAAGACCGAATATCTCTATATCGACGGCGGCAGCGATCACGCCTTCCTGTCGAATCCGTTCGGACCGCCGACGGACGTGCCGACGACTGTCTCGCACAGCTTCCAGGTCATCAAAACCGGCCTGAATTACCGCTTCGACGGCAACGCCGACGGCTTGCCGTTCTTCAACGGACAAATGCTCGCGTCGAACCATAACTGGAACGGCTTCTATGTCGGCGACAGTTTGGCAAATAGGGGCCCATTGCAGGCGCCTGGCGCCGAAAACGTCAACGGCAACGGTTTCGCCGGCGGCGGCCAAGCCGGCTACAATTATCTGCTCTGGCAGAAATACCTCGTCGGCGTTGAAGGCGACTTCGGCGCGCTAACCATCAATCATGCCGTGAGCGACTGGGATGATTCGACGCCGCCGCTTGACCAGGTTGCCTTCAGTGAAAAAACAAGTTGGTATGGCACTCTTCGCGGACGCATCGGTACCACGACCGGACCGGCGTTGCTTTATCTGACCGGCGGCGCCGCTTGGGTGCGATTGCAGGACGGTGTCATACCATCTGCGGCGGTGCCAGGCGGTTTGAGCAGCAAAACCGGGACAGGATGGACCTGGGGCGGCGGCACCGAAGTGGCGCTCGACGCGCATTGGTCGGCGAAGCTGGAATCGCTTTATGTCGATAGCGGCAGCAGCATTCACGGCACTTTCGCGCCAGTCGCCACCTTCCCGGTGGACTTCAAAGAGCGCTTCGTGATCGTGCGCTTCGGACTGAACTACGCGTTTAATTGATCGCCGCGAATTCCTTTTCCTATCGGCACCAAACATTTCCCGGACGCGGTGCAGCGCGCTAGGTTGAGGACAGCTCATAACGGCGCTCCGCTGAGTCCCCGCTTTCGCGGGGACGAGCGGCTGTCGATTCGTCGCTCTTCAATACTTCGCCGCGATCGGCAATTCCTCGGCCGGGAACAGCGAGATGATGGTGTGGCCCTTGTTGGTGACCACGACCTCCTCCTCGATGCGCGCGGCGGAATAGCCGTCGCTGGCCGGGCAATAGGTCTCGAGCGCGAACACCATGCCTTCCTTGATCACGGTCGGATGGTCGAGCGAGACCACGCGGCTGATAATCGGGCGTTCGTGCAAATTCAGCCCGAGGCCGTGGCCAAACTGCAAACCGAACGCCGAGAGCTCGTCGGGGAAACCGAACTCCTGCGCCTTAGGCCAGACCGAGCAGACCTTGTCGGTCGTGACGCCGGGCTTGATCAGCTCGATCGCCTTGTCGAGCCATTCGCGGCATTTCTTGTAAGCGTCGCGCTGCGCCGGCGTGGCGCGGCCGACATTGAAGGTGCGGTAGTAGCACGTGCGATAGCCCATGAAGCTCTGGAGGATGTCGAAGAACACCTGGTCGCCGGGACGCACCATGCGGTCGGTGAAGTTATGCGGGTGCGGATTGCAGCGCTCGCCGGAAATGGCGTTGATCGCTTCGACGTCGTCGGAGCCGTGGCGATAGAGGAATTCGTTGACCAGCGCGACGATATCGTTCTCGCGCACGCCGGGCTTGAGCTTCTCGTCGATCAGCTGATAGGCGCCGTCGACCATCGCCGCCGCGCGGTTTAAGAGCGCGATCTCATCGGCCGATTTGACCTCGCGCGCTTCGAGCATTACCTGCTGGCCGTCCTTGACCTTCAGGCCGGCTTTTTCCAATTCGAACATCATCGGCGGTTCGATAATGTCGACGCCGATCGGCATTTTAGCGACGCCGGTAGCTTTGAGGATCGACGCCATTTCCTCGGCATGATGCTTCATCAGGCCGAAAGCGGGATCGACCGTGCCGCGCAACCCGACGAGGCCCGCTTTGCAGTTCTCCGACTTGAGCCAGGGCGAATAGAGCTTGTGATGGACCGCCGCTGAGCCGAAGTCCCAAAGGATCGGATCGCCGCCGCGCGGCAGCAGCACCCAGCGCGAAAGCTTGTCGCGCGCCCATTCGCCGATCTTGGTCGAGGTGACGTAACGGATATTGTTGTCATCAAACAAAAGCAGCGCGCCCAGATCGGACGCCTCGAGCGCAGCCTGCGCGCGGCCGAGCCGAAAACGGTGCATGCGCCGGTAGTCGACACGCTCCTCAAAATCGACGCCCATGGTGCCGAGCACGGGCAGATGGCGCCCCCAATTGTACCGCGGATTGATGTCCTCGGCGGTGATCTTGGTGGGTTCGCGCTTGGTGATCTCGTCCATTGGAAACTCCTTAAACTCCTTGAGCCTTCTAACCTGTCTGTTGTCGTTACTATACCGCCATTTCGGCACGTGGCGCAGCGCGTGAGCATGTGGCTCAGAGCAAAACCAGCACGAACCCGACGCTGTTACGCCGGCATCGGCACTTCGCCGACGTCCTTCGGGACCTTATAGCCCTTCTGCACCGCCGGACGCTCGGCGATGGCGACGTACCAGCGCCTGACGTTCGGATAGCGGGCAAGATCGACCGTCTGCCATTCGAAGCGCGACACCCAGGGCCAGATCGCGATGTCGGCAATCGAATAATCGTCGACGACGTATTCGCGTTCGGCGAGCCGCTTGTCGAGCACGCCGTACAACCGGTGCGCCTCTTTCAGATAGCGCTCCTCGGCATAGGGTGCCTTGCCCTTGTTGTATTTCACGAAGTGGTGGACCTGGCCGAACATCGGCCCCGGCCCGCCCATCTGCCACATCAGCCATTCGATGGTGTGGTAGCGCGCCTCGCCGCTCTTGGGCAAAAGCTTGCCGGTCTTGTCGGCGAGATAAATGAGGATCGCCCCGGACTCCATCAGGCTCATGCCATTGTCGCGGTCGACGATCGCGGGAATGCGGTTGTTCGGACTGATCTTGAGAAATTCCGGCTTGAATTGCTCGTCCTTGCCGATATCGACGGCATGCGCAGTGTACGGCAGGCCGAGCTCTTCGAGCGCGATGGAAGCCTTGCGGCCGTTGGGCGTCGTCCAGGTATAAAGGTCAATCACTGTTCGTTGTCCTTGTCTAAAAATATTTTAGCGGTTTTCTTCCGCCTCGCCGCCGCGACCCCACTCTGTCTCTCCCCTTTTCCGGGGAGAAAGAAGCACGAGTGGCCCTTACCCCTCCTCCCCCCGGAGGGGGGAGGACCAAGGAGGGGTCACGATCCGAATGTCATACTTGATGTCGGATCACATTTTTGACGAGGCGTGATCTTCCGGATCTTGCCTTACGCGGCACTTCTCTTACCCCAAAGGCGCGCGGAAGCAATATCGGCGCCGGCGCGGATCGATTTGAGCTTGAGCCACACCACCGGTTCGATGACCCATTCGCGGCGGGTGTATGTGCCGTAACCGCTATCGGTCGAGGC
>JBAPZR010000243.1:0-6656 GCA_049285335.1 Xanthobacteraceae bacterium
GCGGAGTGCAGGCGATGCGCACTTTGCCGACGATCTGCAGCCACAGAATCAGTGTATTGCACGTACCGCTCCAGGCCGCGAACGGCAGGTCCGGCCATTGCGCAGAAGCATCGTTGCTCATGGCGGCCTTCTCCCTCTCTGGGAAATGCTTATGATGCTAAGGAATTACGAGCTAGCCTAACACGCACCAAAGCATGCACCAAGATTCCGGCTCCGATCTTTTGCAAGGCTGGATCGCGCGAGCGGCGGATCGGGCGGCGGACAAGCCGTGGCTGATCCGCGCCGAGGATGGGCGAACCGTCGACTACGGTCGGCTTCGCGAGGTAACCGCCAAGATCGCGGCCTTCCTGCGCGGCCGCGGACTTGGACCTAACGACCGTGTCGCGCTCCTCGCCGACAATTCGATCGAGCAGCTCTTTTGTTATCTCGGGATCATGGCGGCAGGCCCGACCGTCTGCACGATTCATGTCGAGATGAATCGCAACCAGCTCGACGACATTTTCACGCGATTGAAGCCGAAGCTCGTCCTCTATCAGGAAGAACTGCGACTCGACGACCTGTTGGCCGGCACTGATGCGCCACGGCTGCGCATCGGCCATTACGAGGCGTCGAGCGCCGACACTTTGTTCGGCGAACTAATGCGCGCGGCGCCAAGCGAGCCCTCAAAGCCCGCGCGTGGCGATGACGATGCCGTCATTCTCTTCACCTCGGGAACGAGCACCAAGCCGAAAGGCGTGGTTTTGAATTTTCGCGAATATCTTTCCAATATCGACCCGCTGGCCGAGGGCTTCGGCATTGCCGCCGGCGACCGGCTCTACGATTTCCGTCCCTTCAGCTGGGCATCGGCGCAGCTTTTGGGCGCGCTTGCGCCGGTCAATCGCGGCGCCACTTTGGTGCTCGGCGAAAAATTCTCGGCAAGCCGGTTTTTCGCACATTTGCGCGATCGCGGCGTCACAATCGCGGCCGGCAATCCGACCACGCTCAATATCCTCCTCAACACCGCGGCCCAAGCGCCCCGCGACGATCTGCCGGCGCTACGTTTTATCACGTCGAGCTCGGCACCGCTCTTGCTCGATGAATGGAAGCGGTTCGAGGGGAGTTTCGGCATTCCCGTCGCGCAGGGCTACGGCGCCAGCGAAGCGAGCTGGATCGCCGCCATTCCTGGCGAGCGGCGCCGGCTCGGCACGGTGGGCCGGCCATTCACCTATCATGACCTCGCCATCGTCGACGGCGAAGGCCGCCGCCTGCCCGCTGGCGAGATCGGGCACATCGAGCTCGGCGGTTGGCCGGAGCATCCATTCCGCTACCTCGCCGAAGACGGCGCGATCAGGACCCACAGCCGCGGCCGTTTCCGCACCGGCGATATCGGCAGCCTCGACGCCGAGGGCTTTTTGATCCTGAGCGGCCGGGAGAAAGAATTGATCATCCGCGGCGGCGCCAAGATTTCACCGATGGAAATCGACTCCTGCCTGATGCAATGCGCCGACGTTATCGAAGCCGCCACGATTGGCATTCCCGACGCGGTCTATGGCGAGGAAGTCGTCAGCTATGTGGTGACCCGGCCCGGTGCGCGCCTCGATGCCGGAGCGCTCCTTAGGCACTGCGCCGCGCGGCTACCGGCGTTCAAGGCGCCGAAGCAGATCGTGCTCAGCGCTTCACTGCCGAAGACCGAACGCGGCAAGCTCGACCGTCGCGCGCTGGTGGAGGGGTGGAAACAAGTCGCCGACCATTCGCGCAACGCGGAGGAGTGAGTTGCCGCGGCAGGAAGTCTACCGCCCCGTTCTCGCCAATAAATGCACCCAGCCTTGCATGCGTTTCTTGGCGTTGGCGATGTCTTCCTTGGAAAAGAAATCCTCCGGGCGCACCTTGTCGACCGGATAAACTGGCCGGAGAAAGTCACTCTCGTAGCCGAACGGCACGGTAGCATCGATGCCCATGCCGCCCTCGAATTGCGTATTCGAGGCGGTCCATTGCCGCTCGCCGGCCGTCATACGTTCGGCCGGCATGAAGGTCTGGCCGCGGCCGCCCGGAATCGGATTGAGAATGTCGGTGCGCGGATTGACCCGGGTGGTGAGGCACCACATGACGTCGTCCATCGAATAAGGATCGGCATCCTCGCTCACCGCGATCGCAAGCCGCATGCCTTGCGAGCACGACAAAGCCGCGGCCAAAAAATTGCGTTGCCAACCTTCGTCGATCTGATGGCGCTTTTTCACTTGGATGATGCAGCCGCCCCAGTCGGTCATGCAGTACGGAATGACGACGTTCTGCACGATGCCAGGCTGCAAACGATTGCACAGCTCGTAGATCGCCGCCTCGCGTACCGTGGTATCGATATTGTGATCGTCGAGCATGTGGACGCCGAGCGCGAAGATGATCGGCTTCGACTGCGGCTTGCGCATCGTGACGGCGGTGACGTGGAAGGTCGGCGCTTTGTAGGACTTGCCCATATAGCCGGCCCATTCCGGGTGGAAATGATAGCGGCCCTGCACGCCGGCATCTTCGGCTTCCTTGGTCTCGAAGCGGCGGTCGCGCGGATTGACATAACCTTCGAGCACGAGCTCGCAATCGGCGAGCGCCATGGCGTCGACGGTGCGCGCCTTGACGAGGCGAACCGGCGCCCCCTGCACTGCGGATGCGATGCCGATCTCGTCGCAGCCCATCGGCAGCACCGCGTAGTCGAAGCCAGCGCCGGCCAACAGCGTGCAGGCCGGCGGCACGCCGAAACACACCGTGATCGGGACCGGCTGGTTTTCCTGGTAATACTTGTTGACCACCTGCCACATATGCGAGCCGGGCGAAATCTGGAACGTACCGATATTGCCCCAGCGGAAATTCATGCGGTTGTAACCGAGGTCGGATCCGCCATCGAATTGCGGACCGGTGACGCAGCGGATTCCCGAGCCAACCGTGAGTTCGGGCTCGTAAGTGGTGTGACGGATCGGCACCAGCCACTCATTCACGTCGCGCGGTTTTTCGATCACATGCTCCTGACACGGCGCATCGCGCTGTGAAATTTCGACGGGCTTAATCGGATGCGATAGCGCATACGCGAGCTTGCGCACCCGATCGGCATCGTCCTTCCAGCCGAACATGCGATTGATGATCGCCATGTCGCCGAACAAATTGGTGATGACGCGGTGGTTCGGCTTGCCTTTGACGTTGTTGAACAGAACCGGGCAGCCGCCGTCCATGTGCTTTTGCAACCCGGTGACCTGCAGATCGGGATCGACCTCCTTGTCGGTCTCGATCAGCTCGCCGGACGCGCGCAGCCATTCCAGCGTGCTGCGCAGGTCGAAGGCATGGTTTGGCATCGCCGCCGCGTGGTCCTCGCTCTGTTCTTTGCTGCGCAGTGGCTGTTGCATGGCTCGCTTTCCCATTGCATAGAATGCTAAGCATTATCGGCATGCTCTTCTAGGTGTCAACGCCGATGCTGCCGCACTCTTCATCTAAAACAAAATCATCGCCGCGACGCGCCAACGAGTTTCCGCCGCGACTCTCGTCCGGCTATCTCGTGCGCGATGCGCATCGCGCTTTTCAGCGGCTCTTGGAGCGGCGGATTGCGGCTTACGGCGTCACCCGCGGTCAGTGGTATTTTCTGCGCGTGCTGTGGAACGCCGACGGGCTTTCGCAGCGGGAATTGTCGGCGCGCGTCGGCATGATGGAACCGACCACGGCCATCGCGTTGCGCAGCATGGAAAGATCGCGGCTCATTCGCCGGCTGCGCGGCGACGATGATCGCCGCAAGGTTCAGGTGTTCCTCACCGTCAAAGCCAAGCGGCTTCGTGACGAGTTGCTCGCGCTCGCGCGCGGCATTACCGAGGAGGCGGAAGGCGGCATCGCCGCCGGCGATCTCGCTTGTTTCCGCCGCGTCATCGCGCGTATGACGGCGAACCTCGACCGGATTGAAAACTAGTGTGGTGGATTTGAAGCTTCTATGATTTGGCGGCACACTCGTATAGGAACTTCAACTTCAAAAATCACAGGCCGCGCCAACCCGTGTCGGTTTGGCGCAGGCGCACCATGACAGTGGAAACGACCGGGCGCGCGCCATATCATTGGCGCCGTGCTTCGGGAGGACGGAATGAGTGTTGGTCGGTATGGATTCGGCGTCGCCACGTTTTGCGTGCTTATTGCGGGCGCCGTCGCTGCGCATGCGCAAGCTGACGATTACCCAACCAAGCCCGTTTCGATAATCTCGGACGCTCCGCCCGGTTCGACGCCGGACGTGGACGCGCGCTTCGTCGCCGATGGCCTGACCAATGCCTGGGGCCGTCAAGTTGTCATCATCAATCATGCCGGCGCCAACGGCAGCATCGCTGCCCGCGCGGCGACGGAGGCCCCGCCCGACGGCTACACGCTGTTCATGCCGGCGCTCTCGACGTTCGCGGCGCTGGAGACCACCGCGCCCAACCTGCCGATCAAGCTACCGCGTGATTTTTTGCCGATCGGATTCACGGCGGAAAATCCGATGTTCATCGCCGTCAATCCGGCGCTCGGCGTCACCACGCTGCCGCAACTGATCGCGCTCGCCAAGAAGCAACCGGGAACGATTTCGATCGCCGTTACCGGCGTCGGCCGGCTCACGCATCTGACCGGATTGCTGCTGCAAGAGCGAGCCGACATCCAGCTCCTGCCGGTGCCCTACAATGCCGGGCCGGCGGCAGCGCTCGCCGATGTCGGCTCCGGCCGGGTGTCGATGATCATCGAAGGCTATTCGGGAATCGTCGGCGCGGTCAAAGCCGGACAGGTGAAGCTGATCGCGGTCGCCGCCGCCGAACGGCTGCCGCAGTTTCCAGACCTGCCGACGGTTGCGGAAACGCTGCCGGGTTTTTCTGCGACCGGCTGGCAGGTGTTGGTGGCGCCGCTCGGCACACCGGCGCCGATCGTCAGCAAAGCCAGCGTCGATCTCGCCAAAGTCGTCAACGACCCGGAATTCAAGAAGCGGCTCGCCAATGTCGGCAGCTATTCGCGCGCCATGACGCCCGAGCAGACGCTCGCCTTCGTCGACAAAGAACAACAGACCTGGCTGCCGCTCCTGAACAAGATAAAGTGAAGAAGCGCGCGCGTTTTCCCCGCTACCTTCAATCAGCCCAATCCTTGGATCAACACGCTTCATGATGAGGCTATGTTTTACAATGTAAGTGAAAGGGAGATTTTGGATGTTGACGCTTTATTACGCTCCGGGTGCCTGTTCGCTGGCTTCGCATATCGCGCTTGAGGAAGGCGGCGAGAAATACGAAGCGAAGAAGGTCGATCTTGCCGGCGGCGAGCAGCGCACCGAGGCTTATTTGAAGATCAATCCGCTCGGGCGCGTGCCGGTGCTCCGTCTCGATAGCGGCGAGCCGCTCACCGAAAACACCGCCATACTGCCCTATCTCGGCAAGCGGTTCGGGCTATGGCCAACCGACAGTTCAGCTGAAGCGAAGGCTTTATCCTTGGTCGGCTACTTCGCCACCAACGTGCACCCCGCCCACGCTCATGTCGGCCGGCCCGAACGCTACACCGCCGACGCGTCGGCGTTTCCCGGCATCAAGGAAATGGGGCTGAAAACCTTCCACGGTTATTTGAAACAGATCGATGGCATGCTGGCGGGCCGCGAATGGCTCGCGGATCGCTACTCGGTCCTCGACCCCTATGCGTTTGTTTTCTACACCTGGGGCGTGCGCCGCGAGCTGCCGATGGCGGAGCTAAAGAACTACTCCGCGCACAAAGACCGGCTGCTCAAACGGCCCGCCGCCGCGCGTGTCGTCGAGGACGAGAAGGTGAAGGTGTGAGCGTACGCGTTGCGGCCCACACCTCCCCATCGCGCTTCACGCCGACCCTCCTCTTTCAGGGCGCCGCTATGCTTTAGAAATCACCGCTATGCGTGAGCACAACTCATTTGACAGCGTCGGGATTGGTTGAGAAGCTCAGTCTAATTCACGTTAGGGTTGAATGGGGCAGTAAATGCTTAAAAGCGCTTTTCCGTGCGTATTCATGTTCTTGATTCTTGCCGGCTGCACCTCGAATGTTCAGATGGCCAATAACAAGGGCCAAAAGGCCGAATGTCGCACGGCCAGTTTCGGCATAGTCGGCACCCTAGTCGCGGCCTCGATGCAGCAAAGCTGTGTCGAGCAGTACCAGAAGGATGGTTTTCACCAAGTGTCCGCCACAGGCTTGCCATTAGCTCCGACTTCTCAACCGAAACAGTAATCAGTTCGAATCGGTAAATTGGCGTCTTCCTTTATTCAGGGGAGGAAGAGTTTGCCTACGCCGTCTTCTGCACTTTGAGTCCAAGCTCGGCGACGGTGCGCTCACGCATGATGAATTTTTGAATCTTGCCGGTCACGGTCATCGGAAACTCGTCGACGAATTTGACGTAGCGCGGCACTTTGTAGTACGCGATCTGGTCGCGGCAGAACGCGCGGATTTCCTCTTCGCTCGCGGCGACGCCGGGACGCAACTTGACCCAGGCGCAAATCTCTTCGCCATAGCGATCGTCCGGCACGCCGATCACCTGCACGTCCTGAATCTTCGGATGGCGATAGAGAAACTCCTCGATCTCGCGCGGATAGACGTTCTCGCCGCCGCGGATGACCATGTCCTTGATGCGCCCGACGATATTGCAGTAGCCCTCGGCATCGATGGTGGCGAGATCGCCGGTGTGCATCCAG
>JBAPZR010000244.1:0-3821 GCA_049285335.1 Xanthobacteraceae bacterium
GGCAATAGCAAAACGTGTGGAGCGCCGCCCTCTTGTTCAGCGGCGAGCGCACAAGCAGCGGTCATCCAGCCAGCGTGCCGGCCCATCACTTCCAAGGCGAAGACCTTCGTCGAGCTGCGACTCACCGACGACAGATCGAACGTGGCCTCCCGAATGCAGGGCGAGGTACTTCGCCGCTGAACCAAAGCCCGGTGAACAGTCAGTGATGGGAAGGTCATTGTCTATTGTCTTGGGAATCCCAATGCACACGATCGGGTAGTCCAGCACGGCGCCGATCTGACTGATTTTATAGGCTGTATCTTGCGAATCCCCGCCACCGTTGTAGAAAAAGAAGCCAATGTCATGCGCTTGAAAAACTTCGACCAAGCGCTCGTACTGCGCGCGATGCTCATATATCGACGCAAGCTTGTAACGACAGGACCCGAACGCGGCACCGGGGGTGTGTTTGAGGGCGGTAATCGCGGCGTCGGTTTCAATACTGGTATCGATTAAATCTTCAATCAGGGCGCCGATGATGCCGTCGCGCCCAGCATAGACCTTGTTGATCTTGTCCGAATGTTGGCGTGCAGTTTGCAATACGCCGCACGCCGAGGCGTTGATCACCGCGGTAGGCCCACCCGACTGAGCGTAGAACGCATTCTTGCCGGGCATACAAACCTTCCTGTCAGTTCTGGGCCGTCATGCTGACTTCCAAAGCGCGGCGCGCTCGCTTCCTAAACTAGCGAAGCTGTCACAGTATTCCGAGGTCGCTAGCCCCGAGCTTCCACTAGAGATTTTAAGCCAATCAACGCGGCTGCCGGATGCGTAATCACATATGTGGGGATCGCTTTGAGGTAACTTTGGAATCTACCCTTAGCCTCAAACCGGTCGCGAAATCCCGCGGCGGCACGCGCAGTTTTGCACAGAGGGCACGCTTTGCGCGTATGCCGAATTGGCCCGCTAGCACCCAGCGTGTGATCGTTTCGATTGCCGGGGGCATCAACTCGGCTCTGTGCGCCATGAGATATTCGCTGGCCATCAGGCTGATCTCACGCGCTGCGTAATGTGTGGGCTTTAGGCCCTCCCTACGCAATTGTTCTTTGACCGCCTTCCGCGCCTGCATTTGCGCGAGCATCGCTGCGGCTGGTGGTTATACGAATGGTGGCGGATTGCTGTATGCTTTGATTAGCCTCGACCATCGGCTTCCTCCGTGGTTGGGGTTAGAGGCTGTTGGCGACGGCAACACTCGCTAGCAGCCTCGCTTTACGCAGCGAGAATATCACAACGCGCCGCAGAGCGCAGCCGTTATCTGCTTTCGCTCACGTCGCTGCGGAGGACCGTTGAAATCGCATTGATCTTTTTTCTTCGATTTGGCGACCCCTACCCCCAAAAAGTCGCGGTCGCTGATCGCGCAATACCCCTTCGCAAATTCTGCGAAAAATCGATGAGTAAGTATCGATCGGCTGCTGGGATCGTATCGACTGCTTGCTGCCTGCGGAGACCTTCCCGAACCAAAAACGACCTTAAGCGGTTGTGCTAGTTGGTTAGTCAGGTGTGATGTTGATGCAAGACCGCCAAGAATTACGGAGATCGTTCGTTCCGTGCATCAAGGAGTTGCGCGCGTTGTCGATGCGGTTTCACAATCCCGATTTAGTCATCGCAGTCCAAAGGCGGATTGACGAATTTGCGCTGGAGCAGGTCCCAGAAGAGCGAACTGCACTTGAACGACTTGCTAGTGTTATCGAGGTGCAAGAGGCTCGAAAGCGGGAAGGCGAAGATTGGACCATAGCGAAAGAGTATGTTCGCTCGTTGCTGCAAAGGTTGGCGTAGCGCGGGGTTCTGGGCGCCGACAGAGAATGAACGCTAGGGTTCAGTCTCCTGAATTCAGATGATCCTCGAATTTCCAAATTGCAGCCGACTTGGGTAAGTTCAACTTATAGAAATTCACCAATGCTTGCTCAATATGATGCTCGGCCGCGAATGCAGGATCGATCTTCACCGCTCCACACGCGGGATCATTCATATGTTTCACTTCATTCTTCCACTCGTTGACGCTTTTGCCCGGGCTCGCGGTTGATCCCATTTCAGATTTCAGTGCCTTCTCTGCCTTCAAAGCTGACGAGAAGACACGCTGGCACTCAGGGAGATGCGCGCCAAAAAGCTCTTCGGCAGCACCCGCCAAGTGGATGGCGCAGAAAAAGTTCGTTCGAGCCAGAAAAAACTGTATGGCGGCGTCGAGATATTCACGAGCGATCTCAAGCTTGGAAATTTCCCCTTCGCTCATTTTCTTAAGCTCCTAGAGCTTATCGGAAGAATTTCTCTGGCCCTCTCTCTAGTGGCTACGACCAAAGACCGATCGCGAGTGAGGGCTCAGCAACGACCACTCAAATCGCCATCGCCAACTGCGGCCCCTTGTTCCTCACATTCCCGAACATTTTATCCATGCACAAACAGTGTGTTGCATGTTCATTTGTCCAAGCCGAGCACGTTCTTGACTGCATCCATGACGGTCGTTTCGCGGTGATAGTTGCAATAGAAGTCAACCTTCTTCTCATTCTCGTCCATCGCTTCGGGTTCGATGACCGTGTTGTTGCGCTTGCCGTTGTAGTATCCGCTAAGCCACAACACGACGTACTTCGAGGGTACGGGTTTCTCCATTACAAACTGCTCGCACGTTATTTTAGAAACGTCCACTGTCACTTGTGCTCGCGGCGCTGGGATCTGCGCAAACACGAATAAAGCACTGGTTAGAAGCACACGAGCTTTCACGGTCCTCTCCTTAGGCTTGCACTGACGATCTCCGCCGCGGCCTCATTGCCCCCCCGGCTTGGCGATATTCACCACAATGCGTTTACCAGGAGCGCAACGCCAACAGTGCGCCGAAAATTAGATTGGCGACAATGGCTTCCAACAAGGCGCGGGGCGGCAGCTTGTCCCCTCGCGCCACGCTGAAGTGGTTGGTGGTCACAATGCCGGCGGTCAGTGCCAGCCAAAGCCAAAGCCAGAACATCAGTTAAACTCAATAGAAAGGTGCGGGCAGCTTATTTTGGATGTGCTCCGTAATCCAGACTGACCTTTCTGGCTGGGCGCGCCGACAAAATGATGTTTTGTGATCGGCATCACATTACTCATGGCGCGCTTCGGACATGGTTGTCCTGCCAGAAAATGGCGGCAGAGGTATCACTGTCCCCCCTGAGAAACCCCCGCCAGTAAGACAACCACATTGTTTCTATTTGGCCTCTGGGGCAGCGCGGTGCGGCCGCGCTGTCCGCCCCAAGGGGCTGCGAAGTGTAGGGGCGAACACTGGCCCACGTAAGGGGGCGTCGGGGTACAAAGCGCCCGAATGTTCGGCATCGTGCCGAACGTTGCCAAGCTACCAGAACTGCTGTGTAAGGCGTATGATATCGGATCCAAACCGAGCGTACTTTGAGAACATCGGCCTCTCCCGAGTTCGCCGCGAGCTGGGTTGGCGCAGTCCTCACTATTTGAATAATAATGAACAGCGCAGGCAAGCCAGCGATTGGGTCGGGGAGCAGCTTGCCAAACTGCAACAAGATAAACCCGTCGCGAATATGCGTGAGACCAGACGGCTTTATGGTGCCCTGCTCGTAAGCATTCTCGCGGCCATCGCCATACTGGTTGCGGTGTGGCCAGTCATTAACGGGTACTTCAAATAATTCCCATCACTCACGCTGACGCTGATTTCCCTTTACGCAAGTCACCGCGTTCTTACTCGGTCGCACCATAGAGCCTCGGATTTTGGTTAGCTCGGCGAAGTTGGCCGCGACCCTAACTTCACCGCCAGCGATGCTTTCGTCCAGTTTTTGTGCCTATTGCGCCGC
>JBAPZR010000245.1:0-2131 GCA_049285335.1 Xanthobacteraceae bacterium
TTCCAATATCGGGCAACACCAGAAAAATGAACATTTTCCTTGCTGGAGCATTCGGCGGTTTGACGCCTCAACTCATGCGAATCGCTGGTCTAGCCACTGGAGCCGCGGGTATCGTTTCGCTGCCACCAGCTCTCAGCATGGAGATTTTTTGTGGCGGGATGTTGATTTACGCGCTTGTAGGCGGTTTTCTTGCGCATCACGTCTTGCAAGAGACAACTTTTAAGTCTGCTTTTTTCGTAGGAATCGCCGCGCCGGCTCTCATTGGCAACTTTATAACGGCCGCGCAAGATGCGAGAGACCCACATCAATTGGCAATGCCCTACACAAGGGCGGCACATGCCCTCTTGCCGGGATTCACGTCCCCCGCATTTGCTGACGAGCGAGCCGATCCACGACAGGAAATCATCAACAAAATATTAGACGGAGCCCCAACCTTCCAAGTTGGACCTGATATGACATTACGTTGTTGCGGCACTCATGTATTGGATGCGCCGCATAACCTTGAAGCTATCTAGGTTTTGGGATTGGTCGGTCTTTTTCACCGGCATTACCGAACGCGCGGTTGCGTTGACGCTGGTGCTGTTCGCTCCCGCTTATCTCGCGGCGTTTATCGGCGGATGGGTTTTGCTTAAGTTTGCCGCGAATTGGAAGCGCCGAGATCCTTATAAAGAAAGTACGCTCACCGATGAAATTCAGGGGACCGTGGTTGACCAAGTCGCTCAAGGGAGCATGCTATTTTTGATCGGCAACGTGCTGTCATTTGCGATCGCCATTGCGGTGGGCGTGGCGCTTAACCCCAAAGCCCTGGACGTTTGGGCAACAGCGCACTGATGGCGCGCCACGCTGCTCCGCCGCCCTAGTCGATCGAGGATCCGCAAACAGCAAAGCCGCCGGCGTGAACCGGCGGCGTGGTTTGCGCGTCACCTATCAACGACGACGTGGCAGGGATCGGAAGCGTCGCAAGCCGGCGCGTCATGCAAAAAACCAACCATTTTGCGAAGATCGCTTACCGCTTGCCATGTGAGGAATTGCAGGACGATGATTGTCCCGAAGATAATCACAAAAAGATTGCGTTTCAGCCATTCAATCATCGTTGTCACCTTTGAAATGTGCGGGCCGGCAATCGCTCGCCGGCCCCGCCGCTTAACAACAGTCTGGGCGTGTCAGGGCATCACTGACAGCTAACCGCTCCTCCGGGGATCGGCCGGCATGTAGCGGCCGGAAACATTTGCGGTGACGACATCGGCGGCTGCGCCAACGCGGCGGCCTGTGCGCGGGCAGCGGCCAGCGATGTGCGGCATTGAATGTAGCTGTCCGATCCTGGTGCGGCGCCTAAACTCTGGCATTTCTGATCGTCCGCGGCAGCAATTTGGGCCATCGCAGCATCATGGCGCGCTTGCAATTCCTCGTTGCTGACACAGCCGGCGAGCACGAGCGCCGCGACGCAGATTAAAACTCCGCGCATGATTTCGGCCCCTTCTCGCCCAACGCGATCGTACATTAGCGCGCGGGCCACGCGAGGGCGAGGCCCGCACTTTTGCGGGCTACGCCGCTCGATCCTCGTGGCCGAAACAACTCAAGACATCTTCGGCAAGCGACATCGCGATCGCGACCTGGCGATCGTGATCCTCCACGACCGAAAACCGCCTTGACCGCCTTCGCGATCATGCCCGCCGGCGAGGTCGCCTGGATAGTTGCCAAGCAATCGAGCGCGGCGAAGCGTCGTTCTTCGGCGTCGATGAAATCCGCTCGGCGCTCAAAGTCGGCGGCGAACTTTTCGCGCAGCTTGGTGATCGCGTGATCGAGCGACAGCAAATCGCGGCGTGCGGTTGTGAGTTTAAGATCTGTCATGGTGCAGCCCCTTCAAAATCGGCGCGATATTGCGCCGAAGCACCGACGAGAAGGCGCGCTAAGGCCAATTATGCAAATCATTTCAATTGTTTAACGTAACACATACATCCGCAATGCAAACAACTTCGCTCGGCGTATCAGGGTTTTAATGAGCGAGCGACGCGCGAATTGTACGCGCCGAGCACATTCACTCGGAACAATTCGAAGCCGTCAGGCGTTTCCTTGTCCAGAGCCCCCAAAGGGGCATTTTTATTTGGTGTTTCAATGCAAACAAGTGATT
>JBAPZR010000246.1:0-1625 GCA_049285335.1 Xanthobacteraceae bacterium
GCGCAGAACCAGTGCGGATGATCGATCTTGCGGCCTTCTATGCCGCCATCGCCAACGAAGGGGTACGGCCACAGCCGCACGCCATCGATTCGATCGAACAGGACGGTCGCGCGATCTTTACCTATCCCAAGGCGCCGCAGTTTCCCCAGATTGCAGCCGCCGACCGGGCGAGTTTTTATCAGTTAAAGACCATTCTTCAGGGTGTGGTTGCCCGCGGCACCGCGCGGGCCATCGATTCGCTTTCACCGTACGTTGCCGGCAAGACCGGCACCACCGAGGATGCGGTTGACGGCTGGTTTGTCGGCTTTACCAGCGACGTAACGGTTGCGGTCTGGGTTGGTTACGATAACAGCGACGGCAAACGCCGATCGCTCGGCTCCAGTGAAACAGGAGCTGCCGTCGCGCTGCCGATCTTTGAGCCAATCATCGAGGCCATTTGGGACAAGAAAATTGAGCCGAAGTCGGCGCTGAATGGACCCTCGGCCGAGGCACAGAGCAAACTCGTTGATCTGCCGATCGACTACGAATCCGGTGACCGTGTGAAGGACGGCCACGGTTTTATTGAGCACTTCCGGCGCGGGCCCGACGGCAAGGTCGATGACACTCAATATC
The DNA here is from genome assembly GCA_049285335.1 of Xanthobacteraceae bacterium. Lineage (GTDB taxonomy): Bacteria > Pseudomonadota > Alphaproteobacteria > Rhizobiales > Xanthobacteraceae > BOG-931. The sequence continues at coordinate 613 of JBAPZR010000246.1, forward strand.
AATTGGTTGCGCACGAATCGTCGCCCAAATCTGCCATTCGTAGCGCCAGAGCTAATCATCCTCGAATGGCCTTGCGCGCACCATCTCCCACCACTCCCGGCCAGGATAATCGCAATCAGGGGTACAGCGGTCTGTATCTCAACTGGGGCGGGGGAAACAGTATGTGGCGGTGGTGAGCGAGCTGCAGTACCGACGCCACCAACCTAAGCGTTCGAACGAGCGCGTGGTTATATGGTGTTATGGTTCTGTGCATTGAACAGCATGGGTGTTGGAGGCCGGACCAGGGTTTGATCCATGTCCGATTTACCGCCAAAAGCGGACATTCGGTGGCTCCATCAGCATGTTCGCTTTGTGCCAGAAGCAGACTCAGTCGAGGAGGGTCGGGAGCTGGTGCGCGCCAACACGCGGGTTCAAGCCGCATTCGACGATTAGCCTTGAGTACGATTTCTTTTCGCTCGCGAGTTGGAACTTAGCGACGATTCCTTCCGTGGCGTTGAACTGCGACGTCCAACTGGTCAAGGCCGGTATCAACTACAAGTTCGAGAGCGGCATTCCTGAAACGGCCGCCTCCGCAAGCCCCGGATACTCTCACGACCCTTCGGAAGATGAAGATTTGGCGAAGAAATCGCAGAACCCAATCGCCGATTTTACTAGCGTTCCGTTCCAGAGCAATACCCCGGACCATTCGACCGCACCCAGGAGGTCAGAATTGCCGGGACGGCGATCGCTTGCCACGGGGCGCGAACCAGCGCCGATAGCAGCAAGGTGGACCCGAAATGGACGATCGTCGGCGTCCCAAAGGCGGCGCTGGCTTCTGGCCGCGCAATGGTGGGTCGTTGCGCGATCAGCGTCACCACGATGGATTGCAATCCGATCAGCGCTCCGGCTGCCGAGCCGATGCCGGAGACGACGAGCTATCGGGATTTGCTCGATCCGGTTGCTAATCCGATGCCGTTATTGAAAGCAGACAACGCGCGGCTGGCTCAATCTCCGGGATCTCAAGGGACCAGATT
>JBAPZR010000247.1:0-5831 GCA_049285335.1 Xanthobacteraceae bacterium
GCTTTCTGCAATTCAGCCGCCTTATCTTTAAGAAGGGCGTCAATGCGTCCTGAGCCTATCTCATCGCACATTGGCGCGTAACCCTCCACGGTCGCCCGGAAAAATATTATCCGATCTGGTCGCTTCCGTTCGCGTCCTCCTCCCGAGGTGGTGGGCCGTTAGCTCCTCCGTCGAGTGGCACGATGTATAGCCTGTGCGCGCCCCCTAATCTATCGATGCAATTTGTATCGGTTCAGTGTTGTGCGCTGACAGAAACGCCACGGACATCGCGCAAACTTCCGAGAATGCGCGTTATCGGAGGTAATGAACGCGCCCGAGGTTGCCTCCCACAGCGGACATCCGCGACGCCGCCAAATGCCTCTTCCCATCTTTCTCGAGAAATGTTGGCCGGCCTGATTTTCTCGAATGGCACCCACGCGCGATGAGCCGCAATGCCGCCTCTCGCGCAATGGCGTTTCTCAGGCCGAACGCATTGCTCCACCCTATAAGATCCCAGAGCTGCGATCGTGAACACGCACAAGGAACAGGATCAGTAAACAGACAAGGTAGACATAGGCTGCCGTGAGCCCTGATCTGGTGCTTCACGTTGAAAAGCTCCGAAAATAACCTCACGCTTGCATCGACGAGTTTGAGCCGTTGAAGATTTGGCCGAATGTCGAGTTGTTATCGGGCACCTGCAACAACAGAATGATGGCGACGACGAAGGCGAGCTGAAAGAGCGGAAATCTCACGTCGGTCCGGATCAGAGCGGTGAGCAGCCTGATCATCCCATGGTTGCTCCTGGAATTGGCTGCGTGGCTTAGACCTCCGAAATCGAGCTCGGCTCCGCCTGTCGCTCCCAGTGCACGTTAAGCTTTCGTTAACCACAATCGGGCATCCAAAGACCGTCAGCATCGAACATGGAATGTGTCCTATGGACGAGACCTTAAATCACCGCATTCGCGAACGCGCGTACGAAATTTGGGCAATGAATGGCTGCCCCGAGGGGCAGGCGGATCATCATTGGCTTGCAGCCGAGCGTGAAATTCTGCAGCGCCCGATTGTCGCGCTCGTGGCGCAGCGCTCGACTGTGAAGACCCCAGGGCGTTCATCTGCTCGTAACAGGGCTCAGAAACAAGCGTAGCTCCATTTGCGCGTACCGAGTCCAAGGTATCGCATCTACACTGTTGGTTATAACGGTCACCGGACTTCTGCTTGTGAAGGTCGGCGAGGCGCGGGCGCGCTAACGGCGAACCTACGAAACCGTCTCCGGTTGGGGTCTGGTCGGCCCCGTAGTTCCATAACAGTCGCGTCGCCCAGGGTGGCGTTGTTCAGGTGGACTGTTCGGCGCACGGCAGCGCTGCCGCAGTGCGTTGCGCTTGCGATTTTCCTGCGCAAATCGATTCCGCATTGAGCTGCGGATCAGTCAGGCACACATCAGTCATTTCCGCCACCCGCCTCATTCTCGGTGATCCGAGTAGCCAACTGAGCGAGCCCGGCGATCGGGACACCGATCCAAGTCGGCCGATTGGCGGCTTCGTAGGCGATCTCGTGAGCGGCCTTTTCGATCAAAAAGAGATCGAGCAGGCTGCGGGCGGCCGCACCGTTGCGCGAGCCTGTCGCTTCCCAATAGGCGCGCAGGAATGCAGTCGCAGCGCGCGCGCGGAATTGTGCGATGAGCCGGTCAAGCTGCGCCGCATCCACCGGAACGGCGCCGACGCCTCTGCGGTCGATGAACGTCGCGCCGGCATAGTCAATGGAACGAAGTAGGCCAGCGACGTCGCGCAGTGGGCTCGTTTTGGTCCGGCGCTCCGCGATCGAGGCGCCCGGTTCGCCCTCGAAATCGATGATGTACGCATCGCCGCTGGAGATAAGCACCTGACCGAGATGAAAATCTCCATGGATGCGGGTCATCAAAGTTCCCGCGCCGGATTTGGCGAGATTGCGGATGGCGGCAACAGTGCCTTCCCATTGGCTCAGCAGTGTTTCCGCACGATCGCGATCCTGGTCGCGTTGCCAAGTCTGCAGCCGAGATATCGCTTCGAAGGCTGTTTGAATTCGCTCTTCGGTTCTCCGCGCCCAATTCGCGGCGTCGCTTGCGTCGGCGACTTTAGGCGCGAATGCCGGATCAGTCGTCTCGCGCGATAATATAGCGTGCAACTCGCCGAGGCGCTTGCCGATCGCTCCGACAATCGCCTCGCAATCGCTTAGCAAGTCGGCCTCCGAGGTCTCGGCGCCAGCTAGGGGGGCGAGCGTATCGAGGGCGCGGCTGAGGTGATCCAAGATCCACGACCAAGCATCACCTTCGTTTCGCACGAATCCCAGCGCAATCGCTAAGGTGAAAGGGGTGTCGTCAGATGCGACGCGAACCACATCTCCCAGGAGAGGGGGTGCATGAGTGAACCCTTCCGCTGTAAGATACCGCCCCATCTCTGTTTCCGGATGTTGCCCCGCGGAAATGCGACGGTAAATCTTCAACATCGCTATGTCGCCGATCGTTAGCAAGCTGTTGGATTGTTCGGCGGCCAGCAAATTGACCTCTGCTCCGAGAATTCCTTTGAGCGGACCTCGTCCTGTTTCGGTCGGTTGGAAGTGCACTACGCCATCGTCGCTTGCCAACTCTTTGCCCAAAGCTAGGCAAGTTACAAATCGATGAGCGAAGGATGGCAGAGCAAAGGCGTCGGTGAGCAAACCCATGCGCCGGCCACGCCTCACGCGCGCCACAGCAAGCATGTTGGGGAGCGAGGTAGATGGTTGGTCCTCCCAAAGAACCGCCAACGGCAAAAGCCAACGCGTCGTCGCTCCAGTTGTCTTGACCTCGGCCACGGTGAGGAGAATTTCGTCGACATCATCGCCGATATTGACGAGATGTGCGATTCGCGCAGCTTTAATCGGCTGATCTCTCAAGCCGAACCAACGGCGTTTCGCAATATATTGCGGTAGGGCCTCCTCTTCGACAAGCTTAGCCGCGGGTGAGACGAGTGCTTTGGCTAAGCTATCGCGAACAATCATCGTCACAAACTCCGGCAACGGCTCCGGTGCCGGGGTATGCCAGGTGGGCTGGTCGTCCGCTGTCGCCAGCGCGAACCAATAGAAGCCAAAAGCCGGCACAGTGAGGAGGTAGGTCAATTCTCCTATCGGCGGGAATGGTGATCCGGCACTAAGCTCGACCGGGACGCGACCAGCAAATAGCGACAGATCGAGTTCGACGGCTTGCGGACTGTGCGCGACATTGGCAACGCACAACAACGTGTCGCCTTCGTATTCGCGAATATATGCCAGAATTTTACGATTCTTCGGAGAAAGCAACGTCAGCGTGCCGCGACCGAAAGCAGGATGGCTGTTTCGGATGGCGAGCATGCGTCGTGTCCAGTTGAGAATCGAATGGGGGTCGCGGCGTTGCGCCTCGACATTGACTACCTCATATCCGTAGAGCGGATCCATTTCCGGCGGCAAGATCAACGCCGCAGGATCGACACCGGAGAATCCGCCGTTACGATCAGGCGACCATTGCATGGGAGTGCGCACGCCATCGCGATCACCCAGATGGATGTTGTCTCCCATGCCAATCTCGTCGCCGTAATAAATGACCGGAGTACCTGGCATCGACAGCAACAGACTGTTCATCAGCTCGACGCGTCGTCGATCGCCTTCGAGTAACGGCGCAAGCCGGCGGCGGATGCCGAGATTGATGCGCGCGCGCCGATCTGCGGCGTACGTCTGCCACAGATAGTCACGCTCGCTATCGCTGACCATCTCGAGCGACAGCTCGTCATGATTGCGTAGGAAAATCGCCCATTGGCACGAATCAGGAATTGGCGGCGTCTGGCGAATGATGTCGCTGATTGGAAAGCGATCCTCGCGCGCAATCGCCATATACATGCGCGGCATCAACGGGAAGTGAAACGCCATGTGGCATTCGTCGCCGTCGCCGAAGTACATCTTCACGTCTTCAGGCCACTGATTGACCTCAGCGAGCAGCATGCGGTCGGCAAAGTCGGCATCGACCTCGGCACGAATTCGCTTTAGAATCTGATGCGTTTCTGGCAGGTTTTCGTTGTTAGTGCCTTCGCGCTCAACAAGATACGGCACGGAAGCCAGCCGCAGACCGTCGACGCCTAGCCGTAGCCAGAATCGGATCACGCCGAGTACCGCCTTTAGAACCTGGGGATTATCGAAATTCAAATCGGGCTGGTGCGAGGAGAAGCGATGCCAGTAGTAGGCGCCAGCACCGGCATCCCACGTCCAATTGGAGCGTTCCGTATCGACGAGGATAATGCGTGTGTCAGCGTATTTTTGGTCGGTGTTGGACCAGACATAGAAGTTGCGCGAGGCCGATCCCGGTTTCGCGTGCCTGGCCCGCTGAAACCACGGGTGTTGGTCGGAGGTGTGGTTGACCTCAAGATCGGTGATGACCCGAATATCGCGGGCATGTGCAGCGCGAACAAACTGGCGGAAATCGGCGAGCGTTCCATAGTCGGGATGAACGTCACGATAACCGCTGATATCGTAACCGTCGTCAAATCGCGGTGAAGGATAAAACGGCAGGATCCATATGGCGTTCACACCGAGATCAGCAATGTAGTCGAGTCTTGAAATCAATCCCGGGAAGTCGCCTATACCGTCATTATTGCCGTCGAAGAACGACTTCACGTGAAGCTGATAAATGATCGCGTCCTTGTACCAAAGATCAGCTACCCCCGCCGTCCTCGCCTTCTTGGTTTGCGCGTCCATTTTCACTCTCCAGCGACGTGATGCGCCAAATAGCGAGGAGGAGATCAATCCCAAAGGTATCAGTCATATGACCCGAGCGTTAGCCGCGTTTTCGCATTTCTCTTCCAAGCCGGTTTAATTCTCATTGGGATTGGGGCTCAACACTTTCACAAGAAAACCGCGCCCCAGGTATCGGGCCCCGGAACGCCGCGAATTACAAAGTCAGAAAATTTGCGTAAATGATGGGCCGCGAGTCAAGTGGCGGGCGCGCTTGATCACCAAAGCCGGGCCAATCGGCGGCGACAGTCTGGTAGTTTGCGCTCACCGATGCAAGGTTCTGCTTAACGTCGCATATCCGCACGGTCTTCCCAATAGAAGCTGGCGGCCAGAAAACCCTTGAGCTCGCAGCATCAAGCCACCATCGCGTCCACACGATCCGGCTTAACTATCCGCGCCCCCATAGCTAACCCACTCTACGGGCGGGGTATTTGTTTCGTGTTGCGTAAGGTTGCTGGCAGTCGGCGCCGGTAAGAGCTCGAGGTCCTGCAGCTCACCCCAACCGGCCAGCGAGAACACACAATCAAGCAGTCGATCGCGTCAATCAAACAAACGCCGGCTGATGATCGGAACGATCTACGGCGTGGCGGTGCAACGTTGGCGCACCACGCCGGAAGCACAATTATAACGATGGATTCCCGGATAACATTTAAACCGAAGCGACCCCCTCGCGCGTCTCGAGCGACAGACCGAGACTAAAGGCTTTTTGTCGCGTCGCGCCCTCGGTCCGCTTCAAGCTGCGGGCGATTTTTGCCGCCCGCGTTCTTTTGCGCGCAAGCTTCTTCAGTGTGCGAATATCTTCGGCCGTCCATGCTCGCCTTCTTTTTTTCATTAGTTTAATCTCCTGCTACTGCGCGACTGAACGACTATCCAACTGTACTTAGTCGTGTGCGGCACGAAATTGGTTCATAAAAGGAGATTTTGAGATAAACACACAAAGATACGGCCCCGCTTAAATTGTCCTGAAGGACAGGGCCGTGCACAAACTCACAAGTTCCGCGTTCTTCGGCGCGGCGACCTAACAAATACCACGTCTTGTAAAGTTTTGCCCCAAACCGCAAGTTTTCCACTGCTCGTCCACA
>JBAPZR010000248.1:0-2381 GCA_049285335.1 Xanthobacteraceae bacterium
CCGATGATGTAGAAAACGTTCATTGTGTGCTCCGATTGAGGTATGTAATGGCAGCTTTGACGCGGAAGCATGCGCTCATTGACCGACCGAGTCTGTATAAAATTGCTCGAGCACTGTGAGTGCTCAGCGGCCCGCATCCGGCGTTGTTCTCTCGGCGGATCGCGTTCAATCGCGTTAAATAGGAAATCCGTCGCAAGACGTCGGTCGGGTGTGAGCTATTTTGCTCAAAGTCCGGGCGGACATGGGCGTACGCTTTCTAAGCGATACGCTAACTAACTCGAGCCGCGGTTGAATGGCATTGGACGCTTCATCAAACTGGCCACGCAATCGGCTTTTGCTTGCCTTGCCCTCCCGCAATCTCAAGCGGCTTATGCCGGAGCTGGAACAGATTCGCTGCCAACGCGCGCATGTCCTCATGAACGCTGATAGTTCGCTTGACCATGTATTTTTCCCCGATAGCGGTGTGATCTCGGTGGTGGCGGTTTATGCGGACGGGAGCATCATTGAGATGGCAACGATCGGAAGGGAGGGCTGCAGCGGCGTGCAAGCCATCTTGGGTGCCAAGCGCTCCTCAGTCCAGCTTCTCGTCCAAATCCCGGGCAGCGCCGCAAAGATGTCGCGCGCGGCGTTTACGCGGGCCATGCAGTCAATGCCGTCCTTCCGAAGCGTCATGGACGCTTACATCCGAGCCTTTCTCGAACAGGTCATGGTCTCAGTAGCATGCAACGGTGCGCACAGCCTCAAGCGGCGGTTAGCGCGTTGGCTGCTGATGATGCGGGACCGCAGCGACAGCGACGCGCTCCTTATCACTCAGAGCCTGCTCGCCGAAATGCTGGGTGTCCAAAGGCCAAGCATTAGCAATGCTGCCCGGGAGTTGGAACGTGCTGGTTTGATTGAACTCGGCCGACGGCAAGTCACGATACTTGATCGGCAGGGCCTCACGAAGGCATCTTGCGAATGCTATCAGTTGGTCCGGTCGCGCCTCGCTTTTCACCTTCCCAAAACATACGGGTGATAAAGTCTCTACGGTAATGTACATTACCGACAACATCCCCAAAATTGACTTAGGATTAGGGGTCATAAGCAGAGCGGGCGGCGGAAGTGGCCTCTCCAGCAGGATCGTATTCCTGCTGTTGAGGACGAGCCGCAGGAGCCGGCCGTGCGCGAAGTCGCCCCGCTGGATATCGCGTAGAGGCGATCCGTCAAGCCCTGCTCGTGCGTGGTCCCGACGTGATGGTCGGGGTTGCAAACCGTTCCTTTGGCGACACATTCACAGTTACCCCAAAGGATACCCTTTCGCGAAAAGGAGGGCCCGCAATGAAGCGCAAAGCAAAGCCCCCGTTCGATCCCCAAGAGTTTCTCTCGAAAGTGAACGGCGGGCTAGGCCTTCGGGATTATCGGAAGGATCAAATCGTGTTCAGGCAGGGCGATCCTGCGGATGCCGTCTTCTACATTCAGAGCGGCAAGGCCAAGAAGACCGTCGTCTCCGAGCAGGGCAAGGAAGCGGTGGTCGCGCTTCTAGGAGCTGGCGATTTCTTCGGCGAGGGCTGCCTAGCCGGAGAGGCACTGCGTCTGTCGACGGTCTCCGCTCTGACGAAATCCGTGATCGCGCGAATATCAAAGGCAGACATCGCTCGCGTGATCCACGAAGAGCCGGCGTTTGCCGAATTGTTTATCGCACACCTGTTGGCCCGCAACAGTCGGGTTGAGGAGGACCTGGTCGATCAACTGTTCAATTCGAGCGAGAAACGCCTGGCGCGGACGCTTCTGCTTCTGGCGAATTTCGGCAAGGAAGGCCGGCCGGAGCCGATCATAGCAAAAGTCAGCCAGGAAACGCTTGCAGAGATGATCGGAACGACCCGGTCCCGCGTGAGTTTCTTCATGAACAAATTTCGAAAACTGGGCCTGATTAATTACAACGGCGGCATCGAAATCCACAGTTCATTGTTGAATGTCGTTCTACGCGACCAGCCGCAGATTAACCGCTAATGCCGCCTTACCTGAATTTGAAGAGCGTCGTTTCGTCGTGGCCGCATTTATCGCACTCGAAAATGCCCCAATCGACACGCCGATTCTCGGACACAATATAGGCCGGCGCAAAATTCAAAATGGTCTATTTTATACAGACCCACATTCGGTAACAGACGCATAGGAGGACTGACTTACCACAGGAGGCGACCGGACCGAACTCCGCTCCACCGACACAATAGCCATGTCCGAAGGTCAAAGAGATCATGCGCGGAGCAATCGGTTGCTCGGCGCCTTGGAGGTTGCCAGCCGCCAGCGGATCGACCCCCATCTTGAGCCGATCAAGCTCAAGCTTGGAGTCATCGTCTGTGAGGCCGGCGGGCTCCTTAAGCACGCCTATTTCCCGCAGGGCG
>JBAPZR010000249.1:0-2778 GCA_049285335.1 Xanthobacteraceae bacterium
CAGAACACCGAACTTTGCCTCGCAGATGCGAGTTGCATTCTCCAATATCGTGTCGAAAACCGGTTTCAATTCTCCCGGCGACGAGCTGATAACGCGCAGCACATCAGCGGTAGCGGTCTGCTGTTCCAGCGATTGCCGCAATTCATTGAGCAGCCGTGTGTTCTCAATAGCGATGACGGCCTGGGCGGCGAACGTTTCGAGAAGCGTAATCTGCTTATTCGTAAATGGATTAACCTCGGCACGACGAAGTACGATTGTTCCGACCGCCACTCCCTTGCGAAGCAGTGGAACACCAGCAGTCGTCCGATGTCCCAACCGTCTCGCGAAGGCGCTCCCTTCGGGAAATTCCTCCGCCTCCACCTGGAGATCAATTACATGAACTGGTTTTCGCTCGAGAACTGCGCGGCCTGAAACATGTCCACGAACACACGGGAAACGAACGCCGATTTCTTGCGGGACTACACCCCAGTGCGCGGCTATACGAAGAGCCTCCCCGTCTAGTTCAAAAATGGTCACGTCGTCCGCACTGCAGAAGCGCGCCGCACTCCGGGCAACAACCTCCAGCACGGGCTGGAGTTCGCTCGGCGAAGTGCTGATGATTTTAAGAACATCCGCGGTGGCCGTTTGCTGTTCCTGCGCCTCGTGCAGTTCGCGGGTGAGCCGCGCGACCTCGGTTTCTTGGCCGGCAGCCGAGGAACGGTGACCACGCGCGGGCTTTGGTGCATTACGGGGCCGCAGCAGCAGCTTTGTTCTCTTACTGGATTTACCCCGTGCTCTGGAGCGCCGGCCCATTGCCTTCCCCGACGCTCAGAAACGGAAAGCTACAAGGAGCGGCCGCGCAGCAGCTCCAAGCATAATCAACTCGCCATGTCGCATTTGCCGCCCCCGGCAAAAGACTACGCTAAGCCGCGCCAAAATTAGCACATTCCGTAACCTCGGGCGTGTGACATAGGGCACAAACGACTCGCACGAACGGTCATATTGCACCGCGGGAGACTTCAACCCCGCATGTCCGCTTTGGGTCAAAAGCAGACATCAGAGGGCGTTTAGGCAATGTCCGCTTTACCCCCAAAAGCGGACATTGAAACTCAGTCGCGTGATGTCCGCTTTGTGCCAAAAGCGGACTCATGCAGTGCAGCAATTAATGCCAAGCTTAGGAGAGGTAGTGCCTAATTTTCGCGAGTAGCTGACGTGGGCTGAAGGGCTTCGGAACGTAGTCATCACATCCCGCCGCGCGCGCCTTCCTTTCTTCCCCATTGAGCGCATAGGAGGTGACCGCGATGACTGGGATCGAGCGCCACGCAGGATTGGCCTTGATCTGGCGAGTGGCGGTATACCCATCGACGATCGCCAGTTGAATATCCATCAGGATCAGATCGGGCTGCTGCTTTGCGATAGCCTCTAGTGCCTGTTGGCCATCTTCGACCTCGGTGATCTCATAATCTGTGGGTGCCAGCATATCGCGGATGATCTGGCGATTGTCCGGTTGATCCTCGACCACCAGAATGCGCTTGCTCATGTGGCCTCCACCTGCCGCTCAACGACCACAGGCAGCGTGAACGCAAAGGTCGAGCCTTGCCCTGGCTGTGACTCGACCCAGATCTTACCGCCGTGCATCTCGATGATGCGCTTCGATATGGCAAGCCCCAAGCCGGTGCCGCCCTTCTTGCGGGTGATGGCGTTGTCGGCTTGCTGAAACTCCTGAAACAGCTTGGCCTGATCGGCAGCGGAAATGCCAGGGCCAGTGTCACGGACCGACACGTAGAATGTGCCACTGTTCGATTCGGCTTTGATGGCGACTTCGCCGGAATCGGTGAACTTGATGGCGTTGCCGACCAGATTGATCAGGACTTGCGTCAAGCGGCGTCCGTCGCCGTGCCCTGGTGGCAGTCCGGCAGAAAGGTCGAGCTTGAATGCGAGCTTCTTGTCGGCCGCGAGTGGCTCCAACGTGCTGCGGACAGTCTGGGCGATGTCCTGAATGGAGTAATCGGACAGCTCGAGTTCGAGCTGGCCAGCCTCGATCTTGGAGAGATCTAGAACATCATTGATGAGTCCAAGCAGGTGCCTTCCGTTGGCTTCGAGGCGTTGGAGGATGCCAACCATCTTTTCAGACGGCTCGCCGTAAGCGCCATCCGCCATCAATTCGGTGTAACCCAAGATGGCATTGAGCGGCGTTCGCAGCTCGTGGCTCATATTGGCGAGGAATTGCGACTTGTGCTGGCTCGCCTCCTCGAGCTGGCGGCTCTTGTCCTGGATTTCGTCGAACAAGCGCACGTTCTCGATCGCGATCGCAGCCTGGTCGGCAAAGGTCGAAACCAGCTCGATCTGACTGTCGGTGAATGGCCGCACCTCCCTACGCGTGAGTCCCATCACACCAACCGGCACGCCCTCTCGCAGCATTGGTACGCCCAGCATGGTGCTAAATCCACCAAGTTGCAGCGCCTCTTTCCATGTGTAGTTCGGGTCGGCTGCAACATCTGCAATGTGAATGACCTTTCCTTCCAACAAGGCTCGACCAAGGCCAGTATTGCGTCCCGGTTCAACCGGCAGGTCTTTGATATATTCCAGAAAGGCGGCGGGATAGCCGTAGGTCACAGTCCGATAGAATTGATTGCCTCTGCGCTGCGTGATGGTGCCATGATCAGCCCCGCACAGCCTAGCGGCAGAGCGCAGCAGCGTGTCAAGTACGGTCCGAAGGTCGAATGCCGAGCGGCTAATAACTTTGAGCGCATCGGCGGTGGCGGTCTGCTGTTGCAACGATTGCCGCAATTCGTTGAG
>JBAPZR010000250.1:0-7911 GCA_049285335.1 Xanthobacteraceae bacterium
GAATTCGGCCTCATCGACAAGGTCATCGAAAAGCGGCCTGAGGAACCTAGTCTAAAGGAACCCAGTCTAAAGGCCGAACCCCTCCTCAAAGGGGTGAGCTAAGCACGGGAAAGGGGTGAGCTAAGCACGGGGGTGGAGCTTCCAAATCAGGCGATTCGCCAGCCACGAAAGTGTGGTTCCCTCACAGGGTCAAGCGCTTTCTGGCCCTGTGATCCAGAAAACACAGTGCGTCAAAGTCGCGTTATCGTTAATGGATTCTTGATTGGCACGCCGCTAGCATGTCAGCTTGTGTCGGGGTGTAAGGTGTTCACACTTTGGCATCCGCTGGTAATCTCGGCTTAATCGGGTGACCGCCGGGGGTTACAGCATCTGAGGGCGCGGTGTTCTTAGGATATCCTCCCGAAGTTACCGCTCGGGCGGAGACGGAGACGAGAGAATGAGCAAGGTCGGCGGTGGCGATTCAAAGAATACGCTTTACTGCTCGTTCTGCGGCAAAAGCCAGCACGAGGTGCGCAAGCTTATTGCCGGGCCGACCGTCTTCATCTGCGACGAATGCGTCGAACTCTGCATGGACATCATCCGCGAGGAGAACAAGTCCTCGCTGGTGAAGTCACGCGACGGGATTCCGACGCCGCGCGAAATCCGGAAGGTTCTCGATGACTATGTGATCGGCCAGGATCACGCCAAAAAGGTCCTCTCGGTCGCCGTTCACAACCACTACAAGCGGCTCAATCATCAGAGCAAGCACAACGATGTTGAGCTTGCGAAGTCCAACATATTGCTGATCGGGCCCACGGGTTCAGGCAAAACGTTGCTGGCGCAGACGCTGGCTCGCATCCTCGACGTGCCGTTTACGATGGCGGACGCGACGACGCTGACCGAAGCGGGGTATGTCGGCGAAGACGTCGAGAATATCATTTTGAAGCTGTTGCAATCCGCCGACTACAATGTCGAGCGCGCCCAGCGAGGCATCGTCTACATCGACGAAATCGACAAGATTTCGCGCAAGTCCGACAATCCTTCCATTACGCGCGACGTATCGGGCGAAGGCGTGCAGCAGGCGCTCTTGAAAATCATGGAAGGCACGATAGCAAGCGTGCCGCCGCAGGGCGGCCGCAAGCACCCGCAGCAAGAGTTTCTCCAAGTCGACACCACAAATATTTTGTTCGTGTGCGGCGGCGCTTTCGCGGGCCTTGAGAAGATCATCTCGGCGCGCGGCCGTTCGACCTCGATCGGGTTCGGCGCCAAGGTAATGGCCCCTGAGGATCGCAAGCAGGGAGAAATCTTCCGCGACGTCGAGCCTGAGGATTTGTTGAAGTACGGTCTTATTCCGGAATTCGTCGGCCGGCTGCCCGTCGTGGCGACGCTTGAGGACCTCGATGAGGCATCGCTCAAGCGCATCCTCACCGAGCCGAAGAACGCGCTGGTTAAGCAGTATCAGCGCATGTTCGAAATGGAGACCGTCGATCTCACGCTTGCCGAAGAGGCGCTCGCGGCCATTGCCCGCAAGGCGATCGACCGCAAAACCGGCGCTCGCGGCCTGCGTTCCATCATGGAAAACATTTTGCTCGATACCATGTTCGATCTACCGAGCTTGGAAGGGGTGGAAGAAGTCGTGATCTCACGCGAGGTGGTCGAGGGCAGTGCGAGACCGCTTTACATCTATGCAGACCGGTCTGACCGTGCGGGGGATGCCGGCGGTGCGAGCGCCTGACGGCCAGGCGTGGCCGTACGCTTGTGCAGAGGTTTGTCCGGGTAATTCCGGGTAATTCTGGGTTTCTTGACACGCCTGTGGTGCAACGCCACGTATAGCGTGAGAACGATAATCGCGTACGAGAAGTCGCGTGCAATAAACCGGGCGGGTTTCGCAGTCGCCCTTCGGATACGGACCGATCGGCGTCCGGACTTGATCTTTCCGGTTTCCCGGCGGTCCGTCGTGACAAGTCCGCCAGCGGGCTGTCCCGGACGCACGAAAGAAAAAGGAATTGGCAATGACAAATGTCGCCAAACCCAAGCCGCTCCTGACCGGCGAAACCCGGGCCTATCCGGTTCTTCCGCTGCGGGACATCGTCGTCTTTCCGCACATGATCGTGCCGTTGTTTGTCGGCCGCGAGAAGTCGATCAAGGCTCTCGAGGAGGTGATGCGCTCCGATACGTTCATTCTCCTGGCGACGCAGAAGAACGCATCCGATGACGATCCGGCGACTGACGCCATTTATGGCGTCGGTACGCTCGCGAGCGTGCTGCAATTGCTCAAGCTGCCGGACGGCACGGTCAAGGTGCTGGTCGAGGGCGCCGCACGTGCGCAGGTCAAGAAATATACCGACCGCGATGAGTATTTCGAAGCTGAGGCGGACGTGATAGCCGATTCATCTGGGGATCAGGTCGAGTCCGAAGCGCTGGCGCGATCGGTCATCAATGAGTTCGAGGGCTATGTAAAGCTGAACAAGAAAGTCTCGCCCGAAGTCATCGGTGTAGTTCAGCAAATCGAAGACAACGCCAAGCTCGCCGACACCGTTGCTTCGCATCTCGCCGTCAAGATTCCCGACAAGCAGATGATCTTGGAGACGTCGGTCGTCACCCAACGACTCGAGAAAGTGCTCGGGCTGATGGAGAGCGAAATCTCTGTGCTGCAGGTGGAAAAGCGGATCCGCACGCGGGTTAAGCGTCAGATGGAGAAGACGCAACGCGAGTACTACCTCAACGAGCAGATGAAGGCGATCCAGAAGGAGCTCGGCGACGAGGAGGGCAAGGACGAGCTCGCCGAACTCGAAGAGAAGATCAAGCACACCAAGCTCTCGAAAGAAGCGCGCGAGAAGGCGCAACACGAGATCAAGAAGCTGCGTCAGATGTCGCCGATGTCGGCGGAAGCCACCGTCGTGCGCAATTACCTCGACTGGCTGTTGTCGATCCCGTGGAACAAGAAATCGAAGATCAAAAAGGATCTGACACTCGCTGAACAGATCCTCGATGCGGATCATTACGGCCTCGACAAGGTCAAGGAGCGCATCGTCGAATATCTCGCGGTCCAGCAGCGCGCCAACAAGCTGACGGGACCGATCCTGTGTCTGGTCGGTCCACCTGGAGTGGGCAAGACTTCGCTCGGCAAGTCGATCGCGAAGGCGACAGGGCGCGAGTTCGTCCGTGTTTCCCTGGGTGGCGTGCGCGACGAGGCCGAAATTCGCGGCCATCGGCGGACCTATATCGGTTCGATGCCGGGCAAGATCATTCAGTGCATGCGCAAGGCCAAGACGTCGAACCCGCTGTTCCTGCTTGACGAGGTCGACAAGATGGGCGCCGATTTCCGCGGCGATCCGTCGTCCGCGCTGCTCGAAGTGCTCGATCCCGAACAGAACCACGCCTTCAACGATCACTATCTGGAGGTCGATTACGACCTGTCTCACGTGATGTTCATCACCACGGCGAACACGCTCAACATTCCGCCGCCCCTGATGGACCGCATGGAGATCATTCGCATCGCCGGTTACACCGAGGACGAGAAGGTCGAGATCGCGCGCAAGCATCTCATCCCGCACGCGATCGTCAAGCATGGCCTGGAGCCGAAGGAATGGTCGATCGACGATGCCGCGCTATTGACAATCATTCGGCGCTACACCCGCGAGGCTGGCGTTCGCAACCTTGAACGCGAGCTGTCGACGCTGATCCGCAAGGCGGTGAAAGAGCTGACCATTTCGAAGAAGGAATCGGTTCAGGTCACCGACAAGGTGCTCGCGGAATATCTTGGCGTGCCGAAATTCCGTTTTGGCGAGGTGGAGGACGAAGATCAGGTCGGCGTCGTCACCGGTTTGGCCTGGACCGATGTCGGCGGCGAGCTTCTGACCATCGAAGCTGCCATGATGCCGGGTAAGGGCAAGATGACGGTCACCGGAAATCTGCGCGAGGTGATGAAGGAGTCGATCTCGGCTGCGGCCTCCTATGTCCGGATGCGCGCGGTGGCGTTCGGCATCGAGCCGCCGTCATTCGACAAGCGCGACATCCACGTGCACGTGCCTGAGGGCGCAACGCCGAAAGATGGGCCTTCCGCCGGCGTCGCCATGGTGACCGCCATCGTCTCGGTGATGACGGGCATTCCGGTGCACCGCGACGTGGCCATGACCGGCGAAATCACGCTGCGTGGCCGGGTGCTGCCGATCGGCGGCTTGAAGGAAAAGCTCCTTGCGGCCCATCGCGGTGGCATCAAGACTGTGCTTATTCCCGAAGAGAACGCCAAAGATCTGGTGGAGATCAACGACAGCATCAAAAGCGGGCTCGATATCATTCCGGTGTCCCGGATGGACGAGGTTCTGACGCGCGCCTTGGTGCGCAAGCCCGAACCGATCGTCTGGGAGGAAGCGGCGGCCAAGCCCGTCGATGTTCCCGAGCCTTCGGTGGTGGAGGAGGATTCTTCCGGTCTCACCGCCCACTGACCCGCTATTTGTGGCACACAGAGGCGGCGTCCCTATTCGGACGCCGCCTTTTTCATTTGTGCGTTCGCCTGTGAGTTCACCTTTGTGGCCGATTGGCCGGCGGCGTGACTTTCGGTAAATAACCTTCAGGGCGACGACTTCGGTGCCGTAGTTACAAAGAGGGCGCCGTCACATGGATAAGAGACGCGAGTGTTCAACATCATTCGTCTGATCGCCGGATGCTTCGTGCTTGCGATGACGGGAGTTGGAATGACCCACGCGGCATCGGCTGCGGATGATTTTCCGCTCACGGGCGATTATACGCAGAACGTTGCCTGCAAGGGCGACGGCAGCGATCCCACCACCGCCAAGGTCACGATTTCGCCCGAGGAGATCGTCTCCAATGTCGGCGTTTGCACCATTCTGGACAAGAAACAGGACGGGCAGAGTATCTCCGCCCATGTCGAGTGCACACTAGCCGGAGGACCGCTGATGGGCGATGTCACCTTCACGATGCGTCCCGACAATACAGTGGAATTTATCGATCGCGATATGACCTACAAGGCAGTGCTCTACCGCTGCCCGCGATGATCGCGTAGTCTCACTGGTTGCTTGTTTTATTGGGTAGGAGTTTGTGGATGAGTCACTATCGCGGGCTGCTAGCGGAAACGGTGGCGTTTCGTGGCCATAACGGCGATCAAGGCGAGGCCTATTACGCCAAGCCGACCGACGCCGGAAAATATCCCGGTATCGTAGTGATCCACCATCTTCCGGGATGGGACGAGTGGACCACCGAGGTGGTGCGCAAATTCGCGCTTCACGGCTATGCGACGATCTCGCCGCATTTGTATTTCCGCGAAGGTTCGGAAAGTCCGGATGATCTTGGGGCGCGGGTGCGGGCGGCGGGCGGTGTCGCCGATGCGCAGGTCCTGGGCGATGTCGCTGGCGCAATGGCTTTTCTGCGCGCGCAACCCGACGCCAACGGCAAGATCGGCGTGATCGGATTTTGCTCCGGCGGGCGCCACACCTATCTCGCCGCCTGCACGCTGCCGGGGATTGACGCGGCGGTGGACTGCTGGGGCGGTAACGTGATCGTCGACAATCCGAAGGACCTTAATGACAAACGGCCGGTTGCGCCGATCGATTTCACCGAGAAGCTGCACTGCCCGCTGCTCGGCATATTCGGCAATGACGATCCCAACCCGACCGCCGACCAGGTGAACCGGACCGAAGCTGTGCTCAAAAAGTTCAACAAAACTTACGAATTCTACCGCTACGACGGCGCCGGGCACGCCTTCTTCAATACCTACCGGGATGCCTATCGGCCCGACCAAGCGCTCGACGGCTGGAAGAAAGTCTTCGCTTTTTTTCATCGCTACCTCGCGACGTCGGCATCGAGCATCGCCGCGGAATAGCGCACACGGAAGGGATCAGGCCATGTGCTCCTACATCGTCGAAAAGGCGGCCCTTGTCGGCAGCGCCAAAGGCCGTAAAGGCTGGATGCGGATCGATACCGCGAACGTTTATTTCGACCATCCGTATTACTCGACGCTCGATCACGTGCTCGCCATTGACTTCACCAATGAGGGCGAGGGCGGCCGCGATCGCGTGGCGATTGAGCTGAGCGCCGATTCCGCGCGCGCCTTAGTCGAGCGCATTCTCGCAGCGCTTGCGAGCGGCGAGACGGCGCACGCGACACCGCCGAGCGAACAAAAATTGCCGCCACTGGCGATGTCGTGCTAACGCAACGCGGCGCACCGTGACGCGCCGTGGGAGGGAGAGGTGTTTCGATGAGAACGCTCGCATATCTTTTGGCGATTATCTGCGTTGTTGCCGCTGTGCTGTACTACACGACACAGGCGGGCTCACTGCCGACATTCATGCCCGGCTACTTGGCCGGCTCCACGCATATTCACACGACGCACGCACTAGCTGCCGCGATCGCGGCGATCGTGCTTTTTCTCATCGGCTGGGCTATCGGCCGGGCTCGGGCCTGAGGCATGATCCGCAAAAGCGGAACCCGGTTTTTCCACGGAGATCATGGCCTCTTATAATACTTAGAGTCGCAATCGATTCAGTTTGAAACGATTGCGCTCCAAGCGGATCGGCGTGGACTACATCTTGCCGGCGAGCTTCCGCTGCACGCGTTCGTCGAACCGCTCGACGCTGACAACGACCCTCTCGTGGCTGCCGCCGCCGATCGGCTCGAATTCGTCGTGCGCCGTCACGCGGAAGCAGATCGTCCGGCCTTCGATCCGCGTCACTTCCGCCGTGGCAATGACGCGCAATCCGACCGGGGTGGCCGCGGTATGGCTGATATCGAGCCGAATACCGAGGCTCTGATGGCCGGCGGGAAGAAGATGCTCGACGGCGGCCAGCGCCGCGGCTTCGATGATATTGATCATGACCGGGGTCGCCAGCACGGCAATCCGTCCCGACCCGACGAAAGGGGCGGTATGCTCCGGGCCGACGACGATTTCGGCCGTGCCGGTAAGCCCACGCGCGATCGGGCCGAGGAGGGGGCTGGCGCTCTTGGATGACGTCATGTCGTCTTATAGCGCCAAATTGTCCGACAGGGGCGTAGCGTTCGATGCTACTGTGCCTCAATGTGAGCCTGACAGCCGGAGGGGACGTTGATGTATCGATACGTGTTTTTGGCCGCCGCCGTGATGGCGATGGTGCCGTCCGGTCCGTCCTTTGCCGTCAGCGAAAAGGATAAGATGGAAACGTGCAAGTTCGGCGCCGACGATCAGAAACTTGAAGGCGCCGCGCGAACCGCGTTCATGAAAAAGTGCATGGCGAACCGAAACGACCCGCGCGGTCCGGCTGCGGGCGCGCCAGCGGTCCCAGCGGCAGCAGCGCCGAAGCAATAGTCTGCGTCAGGTCAGATCGCGCCCTGACCTAGAGCATGATCCCAAAAAGTGGGAACGGGTTTTCGGAAAGGATTCATGCGCAACAAATAACTAACCAGGGAGTTTTTTTCGCCATGACCACTGTCGTTTTGGATGCGCAGGACCATGCGGCCGAGACAGCCTACGATGTGGACGATGTCGAATATCTTCGCCACGGCGATAAGCCGCTCCTGGCCCGGGTGTTCAGGCCTCGGGGGGAGGGTCCTTATCCGGCGCTGGTCGAAGTTCATGGCGGCGCCTGGTGTCTTTCCGATCGCAAGACCGAGCATCTGCGCCACGAATACATGGCTGCGCACGGTATCGTTTCGATCGCGCTCGACTTCCGTTCGGGCGAGACCGATCCCTATCCGGCCTCGCTGCAGGACATCAACTATGCGGTGCGCTTCGCCAAACTCAATGCCCGCGAATTCAAGACCGTCCCGCAAGCGATCGGCCTGTCGGGACAGTCGAGCGGCGGGCATCTGGCGATGCTCGTGGCGATGCGGCCGCACGATCCGCGCTACGCCGCGATCGCGCTGCCGCTCGGCGCGCCGGAGCATGACGCGAGTGTGCGGGCCGTCGTGATGTCTTAGCCGGTGATCAATCCGCTGGGC
>JBAPZR010000251.1:0-7565 GCA_049285335.1 Xanthobacteraceae bacterium
TGCTCCCGGTGGGGTTTGCCGTGCCGCCGGCGTTGCCGCCGGCGCGGTGCGCTCTTACCGCACCGTTTCACCCTTGCCGCGGCTAAACGCAACGCACCGCGGCGGTTTGTTCTCTGTGGCACTGTCCTGGATTCACATCCGCCGGATGTTATCCGGCACCGTTTGTCCGCGGAGCCCGGACTTTCCTCCCCGGCAACCTTTCGGTTTTTGCCGGAGCGGCCGTCCGACCGACTGACAGGACAGGGAATGGGCATGGCAGGCGTCGCCGTCAAGTCCGGCGAATAGGCTTTTGTCTGAATGGCTTAACGCGGGCCCGACGTCAGGGCGTGAGCAACATGGCGGAGCGTGCCCGCGCCGCCATCGTTTTGGGGCGGCCGCGCGCCGCAAGAAGCTCCTGCAAGGTGTTTCGCGTTGAGGCATCGGCGAAGCCGTCGACGCGCTCGGGGCGGAAATGGCGCTGAAAGGCGGTCACCACCTCGAATGTAGTGTGGTCGTAGTCTCCGTTGACCTGCACGCCGTAACCGTATTCCCGCAATGCCTTTTGCACGGTGGCCACGGCGTCGCCGCGCGTGCCGGGCGTAAGCGCTTGCTCCAATTCCGCGATCGGCGCCGATCTGACCCAATGACCAACGCCGGAATCATAAAGCGTCCGCCAGGGAAATTTCTCGCCCGGGTCCTGTTTGCGCGCAGGCGCGACGTCTGAATGGGCCAGGACGCGCACCGGCGGAATGGTGTTGCGGGTTTGAATGCTGCGGCAGAGCGCGGTGACTGCAGCGATCTGGCGCGCGGGAAAATCCGGATAGCCGTGGTCGTGACCGGGATTGGCGATCTCGATGCCGATCGAGCACGAATTGATGTCGGTCTCACCGGCCCATTCCGACTTGCCGGCATGCCAGGCACGGAGGCTTTCCGGGACCATTTGAACGATCCGGCCATCCTCGAAAACGAAATAGTGGGCCGAAACGTCGCTCCCGCGGGCGCACAAAAGGTCGAGCGCGGCTTGGGAGCTTTGCATGCCGGTGTAATGCAGGAGGATCAAATCAGGCCGGCGGCCTTCGCTGCGCTCGCCATGATTAGGCGACGGCTTGACCTCGGCGACTACGCAGGAATCCGGCTGAAAATCGGGACGCGACATGTGACAAATTTATGAGAACAACGGTGCGCGACAAGCCATGGTGCCAGAGCCGTGCACAGAAAACCTTAGGCAACACAATAAATAGCTGCGACTCGTTGCTTGGATGTCACGGCGAAAGTTAGGCGGCAGACATTCAACTCGCCGCTCCGCCTCGATACTCGAACTGCCGTTGTCCTGGTCACCGCGGGATGCCGTGCGCAACGCCGGCCGTTTCAACCATTCCTTAAGGTTGCCGTTCGCTAATCGACGTCGCGCGATTGGCCGAGTCCCCTCGGCGTGTTGTTGACGGCCATATGCTCCCATGATAGCCCATTTGATCCCACGGCTTTTGGTGGCTTGGGGCATCCTCCGGCCGAAATCGCCGCGTGAGGATCGAGCGCGGCAGCGACGGGCATCGCCGCCGGGCGAGGGGCGACATGGACCGCTTTGTGTCCCATTACATGCTCCGCCTGGATGCCAAGGGACGCGTCTCGGTTCCGGCATCGTTTCGGACAGTTTTGGCGCGCGACGGCTTCGAAGGCCTTTATTGTCATCCCGCGCTCGACCGGCCGGCCCTGGATGCCGGCGGCAATGCTTTGCTCAACGAGATCGAAGCGCTGATTACGAGCTATCCGCCCTATTCCGATCAGCGCGAGCAATTTGCCTTGTCGCTCTACGGCACGAGCGAGACGCTGAAGATCGACGGCGAAGGCCGCATCGTGCTGACCGACGCACTCAAGGCGCACGCCGGGATCACCGATGCGGCGACATTCGTCGGTCTCGGCCACAAATTTCGAATCTGGGAGCCCGGCCGCTTTCGCACGGAACTCGCGGAGGCCACCGAGAAGGTCCGCGCTTTCAAGCACGAGCTGGGCACCCGGATGGCGGCGGCAAAACCGCTCGGAGCGCGGGAATGATGATGAGCAGCGACAGCAACGCTGTCGCTGGCGGATCGGCTCGTCACATTCCCGTGCTCGCCCGCCGCGTCGTCGATTGGCTCGCGGTTAAGCCCGGCGGCCTTTACGTTGACGCGACCTTCGGCGGCGGCGGCTATACGCGCGCCCTTCTGCAAACACCGGATGCGCGCGTGATCGGCATCGATCGCGATCGAAGCGCGATCACAGCCGGTGTGTCGCTTGTTGAAGCGGCGCAGGGGCGGCTCGATCTGGTCGAGGATCGTTTCTCCAATTTGGACTCGATCCTCGGCCAAGGAAACTTTGCCGACGGCATCGTGTTCGACCTCGGCGTATCGTCCATGCAGCTCGACGAAGCCGCGCGCGGATTTTCGTTCCGGCTCGATGGTCCGCTCGATATGCGCATGGGTCACGACGGGCCGACCGCCGCGGACCTTGTCGCTCGCGCCGGTGAACGCGATCTCGCGACGATCATCGCGCGGCTGGGAGAGGAGAAGCACGCCCGCGCGGTGGCGCGGGCCATCGTAACGGCGCGGAGCAGGCGGACAATCGATTCGACGCGGGCGCTCGCCGTCATTGTCGAAAGCGTCGTGCATGCGCGCGAAGGCGCCATCCATCCAGCGACGCGAACTTTCCAGGCCTTGCGCATTTTCATCAACGAAGAGCTCGCCGAACTGGCGCACGGGCTTGCCGCCGCCGAGCGCGCGCTCAAGCCGTCCGGCCGGCTCGTCGTGGTCGCGTTTCATTCGCTCGAAGATCGGATCGTCAAAACCTTCCTCGCCGAGCGCAGCCGCGCGCCGGCCGGATCGCGTCATCGGCCTGAGCTGGCAGCGCCGCCTCCGAGTTTTCGCGTGCTCACGCAACGCCCGCAAACGGCAGAGCCGGACGAGCTCGCCGACAATCCGCGGGCGCGATCGGCGAAACTGCGCGCTGCGGAACGAACCGACGCGCCTTCGCGTTCGGCCGCGGCCGACGACCTGCTGCCGCGGCTGCCGAGCCTCGCCGCTGCGATGCGGGGGCGACGATGATTCTGCGCCTCCTCAATCTCGTCGTGATCGGCGCTTTAGTGCTCGCCGCCGCCTACGTCTATCGAATCAAATACGACGCGACCCTCCAGGCCGAGCGTCTTGCCAAACTGCGGGGCGAGGTGCGCCAGGAGCGCGATCGGATCGCGGCGCTGCGCGCCGAGTGGGAGCAACTCGACAATCCGGAGCGGATCGAAGCGCTGGCCAAACGCTTTTTGCAGCTTGCACCCATCGCGCCTACCCAGTTCGACACGCTCGATCGGTTGCCGGAGCGGCCGCTGCAAGGCTTTGCGGCATCAACGGATCCGATCGGCGGGATGATCGACGATCTCGACCAGCCGAACAGCGTCGGTCCGACCGGAAGCATTCCGGCGACTGTGCCAGCAAATCGTAGCGGCGGCGCGCCCGCGGCAAACGCACCGCACGGCGCGGCAATGGGGGGCTCGCGACAATGAGCGCGGTCGCGGAACACGTGCCGCCGCCAAGCGCCGCGCCTTCGGCGCTCCAGTTGCCGCGCATCGCCTGGCGGCAATGGTTGATCGGCAAAATGCTCTATGGCGCCGGGGTCGACCGTCCGGCCAAAGCGCGCGCGCGGATCGGCTTAGCGATCATCGCTTTCGCCACGGTCTACGCAGCCATCGCCGTGCGGCTCGTGATGTTTGCGCTCGCGTCGAACAGTCATTCGCCGCATCGCGTCGTGTCGAGCGACGCCATCGCCACGGCACGGCCCGACATTCTCGATCGCAATGGTGAAGTGCTTGCGACCGACGTTCGCGTTCCATCGCTCTATGCCGAGCCTCGCCGGCTCATCGACGTCGACGAAGCGGCCGAACTCCTCACCGCGGACCTGCCCGATCTGGATGCCGCCGAATTGCGCGAGCGGCTCTCGTCCAAGCGCGGCTTTGTCTGGCTGCGGCGCGACATCACGCCGGAACAGCAGCGCGAAATTTATCGCCAAGGGCTGCCCGGCATCGGCTTCTTGAACGAGAACAAGCGCGATTATCCCGACGGCGCGGAGATTGCGCACCTGATCGGCCATGTGAACATCGACAACCAGGGTATTGCCGGCATGGAGAAGTGGCTCGACGGCCAAGGACTGGCCGCCTTGCACATGGCCGGCCTCGCCACCGATCGATTGCAAAATCCGGTTCAGCTCGCGGTCGATTTGCGCGTTCAACACGTCCTGCACGACGAACTGTCGGCGGCGCGCGCGAAGTTCGGCGCGGTGGCCGCTGCCGGTCTTGTTCTTAACGTGCGCACCGGCGAAGTGGTCGCCTTGGTGTCGGAGCCGGATTACGATCCCAACAACCCGCACGACGCGCTCGATCCGTCACGCATCAATCGGCTGACCACCGGCGTGTTCGAAATGGGGTCGACGTTCAAGGCATTCACCATCGCCATGGCGCTCGATTCAGGCAACGCCACGCTCAAATCGACTTTCGATGCGCGCATGCCGTTGCACATGGGCCGCTTCGACATTCACGATTTCGAGCCGCAGCATCGCGCGCTCTCGGTGCCGGAGATTTTCACCTATTCGTCGAATATCGGCGCTGCACGCATGGCGCTCGCGGTCGGTGTCGATGGGCACAAGGCGTTCCTGAAAAAGATGGGCCAACTCGATCGGCTGCGCACCGAGCTTCCGGAAAGCGCCGAACCGATCGTGCCCAAGCACTGGAGCCCGCTCAATACCGCCACCATCGCCTTCGGCCACGGTCTTTCGGTCGCGCCGCTGCAGGCGGCCATGGGCGTCGCCGCGCTGATGAACGGCGGCATTCTCATTCCGCCGACATTCCTCAAACGCTCCGAAGCCGACGCGCAAGCGCTCGGCACCCGAGTCATCAAGCCCGAAACCAGCGCGATGATGCGCTACCTTATGCGGTTGAACGTCGAAAAAGGCACCGCGGCGAGGGCGGACGTACCCGGCTATTACATCGGAGGCAAAACCGGCACAGCCGACAAAGTGATCAACGGCCGTTATTCCAAGGCCAAGGTGCTGACCGATTTCATGGCTGTCCTGCCGGCCGATCGGCCACGCTATTTGCTGTTGATCATGCTCGACGAACCGCACGCCACGCCGCAAACGCATGGTTTCACCACATCGGGATGGAACGCGGTTCCAACCGGCGGCGCGGTCGTTGCGCGTATTGCTCCGCTTCTCGGCATCGAGCCGCGAATGGATCTGCCGAACGCCGACCAGTTGATACTGGCCTCAGTGAAAGAAACCAGATAAGGCGGTAGCCGCGTCGGCTAAGCTGCCTAGGTTTTTTGCGCCAAGAAACAAACAGCAAGCGAGACGAACAAGAAGCTTGACATGAAGCTTCGTGAGATTTTGCCCGCTGATGCGGAATTCGATCCGCGCCATGCCGATCTCGATGTCGGCGGGGTGACGGCGGATAGCCGCGCCGTCAAGCACGGCGACCTATTCGTTGCCATCGCCGGCGGCAAGATCGACGGCTTGCGCTTCACCGCTGCGGCGATTGCCGCGGGCGCGGTTGTCGTCCTTGCCGAGCGCATGCCGGAAACGCCGCTGCCACCCGCGGTCGCCTTCGTGCGCGTCGGCAACGCCCGGCGCGCGCTGGCGCTGATCGCCGCCAAGCTTTATCCGCGGCAACCCCGCGTCATCGCCGCGGTCACCGGCACCAGCGGAAAAACGTCGGTTGTAGCCTTTACGCGGCAAATCTGGAGCGCCAACGGTCACAGTGCCGCGAGCATCGGCACCATCGGCCTCGTGTCGCCGCGCGGCGAAACTTACGGCGCGCTGACGACGCCCGATCCGGTCGCACTGCATTGCTCTGTTGACGCGCTCGCCGGCGACGGCGTCACCCATTTGGCGATCGAAGCCTCATCCCATGGCCTCGATCAATATAGACTCGACGGACTTCACCTCGCAGCGGCCGCCTTCACCAACATCACGCGCGACCATCTCGACTATCATCCGAATTTCGAGGCCTATCTCGCCGCCAAGCTACGGCTGTTCGAGGATTTGCTCGCGCCGGGTGCGGCGGCGATCGTTGATGCCGATCACGATCACGCTGAAGCGTTTACCGCCGTCGCGGCCGCGCGCGGCATTTCGGTGATGACGGTCGGGCGCAATGGCAAGGGCCTTCGGCTTCTTCACGTCGCCAATGCCGGTTTCGCGCAGATGCTCCGACTCGAATACGGCGGCAAGATTTTTCAAGTGCGTCTGCCGCTGGTCGGCGAATTCCAGATCGAGAATGCGCTCGGCGCCGCCGGTCTTGCCATTGCCACCGGCGACGATGGCGCTTCGGTGCTTGCGGCGTTGGAGAACCTCTCCGGCGCCAAGGGCCGTCTTGAGCGCATCGGCGAAAGCCGGGGCGCGCAAATCTTCATCGATTACGCCCACAAGCCGGATGCGCTCGCCAAGGCGCTCGAGGCGCTCCGGCCTTACGCACGCGGACGGCTCGTCGTCGTGTTCGGCGCCGGCGGCGATCGCGATCGCGGCAAGCGGCCGTTGATGGGCGCCGTCGCCGCCGCCAAAGCCGACCGCGTGATTGTTACCGACGACAACCCCCGCACCGAGGACGCAGCCTCAATCCGCACCGCTATCCTGACCGCGGCGGGGGGCGCGACCGAAATCGGCGACCGCCGCGAAGCGATCCGCCGCGCCATCGCCGATCTGCGTGACGGCGACATCCTCCTGATCGCCGGTAAGGGTCATGAAACCGGCCAAATCATCGGCGACCGGATCATGCCGTTCAGCGATCACGAGGCGGTCGCGACCGCGCTGAAGGAACTCGCCGCATGAGCGCGCCCGCGCTGTGGACCATCGAGGCAATGGCGAGCGCGATGCGCGCCGAACGCCAAGGGCCGTTACCGGCGTTGGTTTCCGGACTTTCGATCGATAGCCGCGGCATCGCGCCCGGCGAGGCCTTCTTCGCCATTCAGGGCGACCATCGCGACGGCCATGAATTCGTTGCGGCGGCACTCGCCGCCAAGGCCGCCGTTGCGGTCGTCGCCGCCGCCCGCGGCGCCCAGTTCCCAAGCGATGCGCCGCTTCTCGTCGTGCCGGACGTGCTTGCGGGTTTGCGCGACCTTGCCGCCGCCGCCCGCGCCCGCATGCACGGCAAAGTGATCGGCGTCACCGGCTCGGTCGGCAAAACCGGTACCAAGGAAGCGCTCCGGCTTGCGCTGTCGAAGGACGGAGAAACCCATGCCTCGGTCGCTTCCTACAATAACCATTGGGGCGTGCCGCTGTCGCTGGCGCGCTGCCCGTCGACCGCGCGCTATGCGGTGCTTGAAATGGGCATGAATCACGCCGGTGAAATCGCGCCGCTGTCACGTCTGGTTGGCCCGCATGTCGCGATCATCACCACGATCGCGCCGGTGCATCTGGAGTTTTTCGGCTCGCTCGCCAAGATCGCCGACGCCAAGGCCGAAATATTCGTCGGTGTTCCGTCCGGCGGGGCCGCGGTCATCAATCGCGATATCGCACAATTCCCGCAACTGCAGCGGCGCGCGAAGGACGCCGGCATCGCGCGCGTGGTTTCCTTC
>JBAPZR010000252.1:0-2815 GCA_049285335.1 Xanthobacteraceae bacterium
CATACCAACAGACGAGCGAGGACCGTCTGCTAGCTGTCGCCGCCGGAGTGGTTTTCTACGGCCTGCTTGCCGTTTTTCCCGCCGTCACCGCGCTGGTATCTCTCTACGGACTCTTCGCAAGTCCTGCTGCCATTGGCGAGCATCTTTCACTTGCCGCCGGGATTTTGCCGCAGAGCTCCATCGACATCCTGCGCGATCATATCAACCAACTAATGGCGGGCAGCGGCGCGAAACTTGGCCTTGGATTTGTTTTCGGGCTTGCGGTCGCGTTGTGGAGCGCCAATGCCGGAGTGAAGGCGATCATAGACGCACTCAATGTCGTTTATGATGAACAAGAAAAGCGAGGATTCATCAAGCTCACTCTCGTGTCGCTCGCATTTACGCTCGACGCCATTGGTTCGGCGCTCTTGGCGCTCGGCGCCGTTGTGGTCTTTCCGGTTATGTTGAAATATATAGGTCTTCCCGATGCGGCCGACCTGCTCATGCGCATTGCGCGGTGGCCGCTCCTTTTGATTCTCATCCTGATTGGCCTTGCAGTGCTTTACCGCTACGCGCCAAGTCGCCGACAACCGCGCTGGCATTGGATCAGTGTCGGCAGCCTCTTTGCGGCGGTCGCGTGGTTTGTCAGCTCCGCCCTGCTATCCTGGTATCTGGCGAGCTTTGCCAACTACAACGCGACCTATGGTTCGCTTGGCGCCGGCATTGGCATGATGATGTGGATGTGGATTTCTTCTATCGTGATTTTGTTCGGCGCGGAGCTGAATTCGGAGATCGAGCATCAGACCGCGCACGATTCGACGGTGGACGGTCCAAGGCCGCTGGGCGCTCGTGGGGCCGTCATGGCAGACACAGTGGGAAAGCGCAGCAGCTCCTAAAGCCCACATGGCCGCCAATGGTTCACCGCCGCCCCATAGACCATGTGGTCCGGTTTTAGGCGCGCCTCGGCAAACCTGAATCCTGGGACTCCCCTCAGAGCAAAAAGAAAGCGCCGGGAAGCTCAGGGACTCCCCGGCAAGTTTGGTTCGGTAAGGAGAAAACATTTCGTGCCGGGCATCCCACCAGCCAGACACGAAGCCTGGCGATGTTCTGTTTAGAGCCGGAGATCGTCAATCGTCCTCGGTGGACAAGTGAGCGATCTCTCGTGAGCGTTGCCTGAAAGCCACGAACGCCCGTTTAGGCAGTGCTGTCGGCCAAATGCCGCGAGCGGAGGCCTGGCGCCATGTCGCGACCGAATGTGGCCGCCCGGGGCCGGCGACACCAACGACGCGGTAATTGTATTGCGCCTGGTTTTGCAGCTTGGGCGAGTTCCCTGCCTGCCGCATTGAACCTAGGCACTTCTTGATGCGTTTCCACCTCATGCAGCAAGTGAAGACAATGAGGTTACCGCAATGAACCTCAACGTACCGAAGGATCCGAAATACTGGCAGAAACGAGCCGAAGAAGCCTGGTCGCTTGCCGAGCAAATGACCGACGCGCACACACGCGCGATCATGGTCGGTATCGCTCAAAGCTACGAGAAATTATTCAAGCGGACCGAAGAACAGCGCACCCGTGAAGCTCGATGAAGTGACGGTTAATCCCGAGCAGCTTCCTATGAGTCCGATTGCGAACGGCCTTTTTTAGGCCATTGGCCATTTGATCTAGCTCAATCGAGCCGCACCGAGATCTCGCTAATATCGGCGTCGGGAAGTCGGGGCGGTGGAGGGCGCAGATGATGTCACCAAACGAAATTAGAGCGTGCTACCGGCTGTATACCGCCTATTACACGTCATGCGGAATCGGGCCCTATCGAAGAATGCTGGCATCTCTCGTCCAGCTGCGCCATAGCATTTTCAAGGAATCGTTCTCGGAAATAGCTTGGGCTGAACCCAAAAGACAGAAATGATCGCGGACGACGTCGGTGGCCAAGCGAGCTAGCGCTTCGTCGCCCTGTTGATGAACAAGCGCACTGAGCAATTCCGGCATATCCGCCAAGCGGACACCTTGATCGGGCTTGGCACGCGGTTCGATGCGGTGAGCGGCATTTCCGAGAAGACGGCGCGACTCCTTGCATGTGTATGAGAGAAGTCTCCCAGCAAGACATGCTAAGCCCCTGAATTTCTAATGCGCTGAATTTTTTAAAGCCTTGTGGCGGAGTTGGTGGAGCCGAGGGGAAGATCGTCTTGCTCCGCCGAAGCCACGCAAGATCAAGGAGTTAGCACACCTGAGGTTGACGCCTGTGTAGCAGGATTGTGTGATAAGGCAAGACCTCCCAACTGTGTCGCCTACCGTCATAGCTTCATTCGTTTATAACGCTCATAGGCGATTGCAGATGTCTGCAAATTTCAGGCGGCATCGCAGCGCAACAGCGCGTAGCGCATTCGTGACACTTAATTTGCAGCGGCTGGCATCCAGATGGCTCGTATTCGGGTATTCACCATCCAAAATTTTCGTTGCATCAAAGCACTGACCTGGCTGCCATCCCCCGGGATAAATTGCCTAGTCGGCCCGGGCGATAGTGGCAAGTCGACCATTCTCGATGCAATCGATTTCTGTCTCGGCGCCCGCAGAAACCTGCAATTCACCGATGCAGATTTTCACCAGCTCAATGTTGACGTGCCAATCCGGATAGCATTGACCATTGGCGATCTGGACGAGAGTCTCAAGAGCTTCGATGTCTACGGTACCTATGTTCGCGGCTTCAATGGTGAGACTGGCGAAGTTGAGGACGAACCCGCAAACGAACTAGAGACGGTTCTGACACTACAACTCACCGTCGCCAGCGACCTTGAACCCTCTTGGACGTTGATATCTAAACGCGCCCTAGCGCAGGGCT
>JBAPZR010000253.1:0-1830 GCA_049285335.1 Xanthobacteraceae bacterium
CCGCTGGCCTACGAAAACCTTGTGATCGTGGTTGAGCAACATAATTCCGACGCCACGTCGATACTCGTCGGACATCTCAGTCGCGGGGCGGGCATCGAACGTCGGGGCTCTACCCTCCACTAGGTCCGCTGCCACACGCCTTAGCAAATTCCTCAATTCGCTCTCATCGACTCCGTCCGATTTCATCACTGTCCAAATGATTGGGTCAGCGAGCATCTCCTCTAAGCTCGGCTGCTGTGGCATGGTGAGTCTATCGCGCATGCAGCGTTCCGGGAGTTCATCGCCCAAAAGCGAAGCTGGAAAATGGCTTTTCGAAGTACGCCTCGTCCTGTGAAATCGGCAACAAAAAACCCACCTCTCGGTGGGTTCATAAACTGACCCCACCGCGGTCGTCCGCGGTAGGAGTCATCAGCCTCTCGGCGGGTATGGGCGACTCCATGCCCTCCAAGCACGCTAGCAAAAAGCAAGCTTGCGTCAAGGAGGAACTGCTGAGCCAATGATGAGCTGTTGCCAGAATTTGTGCAAGCCGGTGTGACGCTCGTTGTGGTCACCTACGATGAGCGTTACCCGGAACAGTTAAATTTGCCGGCGCGAAAAATTCGAATGGATGAGGGCCGTATCATCGAGCAAAGCTTATCGCACGCGGCTGACGACGAGCGTTCGAGGAATTAGATCGGGAACTGCAAGTCGAGCAATTGCAATGGCGGATCTTTGTGACCGCCGCATCGCGCTGCGGTTTATCGTCCTAATCGGCATTCTAAGCTTCTTTGCGGATTTCACATATGAAGGTTCGCGGAGCATCGTCGGTCCCTATTTGGCCACTCTTCAGGCGAGCGGCACAATCGTTGGCGTGGTTACCGGTTTTGGAGAATTTCTTGGCTACGGACTTCGGCTGTTTTCGGGGCGATGGGCGGACGCCACCGGCCGTTACTGGCCGATTACCATCTTTGGTTATGTGGTGCAGATGGCTTCCGTACCGGCGCTTGCCTTGACCGCCAGCTGGCCCGCGGCCGCCGCGTTGATCATTCTTGAACGAATTGGCAAGGCGATTCGTAATCCGCCACGGGACGTGATGCTTTCGCATGCGGGAAAGCAGGCGGGGGGCTATGGTCAGGCGTTCGGACTGCATGAAGCGCTCGATCAGTTCGGCGCCATGTTTGGACCGCTCGCCGTCTCAGTCGTACTGGCGAACAACGGCAATTATCGTGACGCTTTTGCCGTTTTGCTGATTCCGGCAATCATCAATTTGGGTCTCGTTTTGCTTGCGCGTGTTCTCTACCCAAAGCCGCAGGAAATGGAACGAGCCGAGCAAGCGACAACGCGAACTGATTTGCCTCGCGTTTACTGGATCTATCTGCTTGGTGCCGTCCTAGTTGCCGCGGGGTTCGCCGACTATCCGATTATCGCGTATCATTTCACGCGCGCGGAAACAGTTCCCAGCAAGTGGATCGCAATCTTCTATGCCGTCGCGATGGCGGTCAGCGGCACTGGCTCGCTCGTTTTGGGACGCCTTTTCGACCGCTATGGGTTTGCTGTTCTGGTCGCGCTGACTCTTGCATCAGCTTTGTTTGCGCCGCTCGTCTTTCTCGGCGGCTTTTGGCTGGCGCTACTTGGCGCCGCGATCTGGGGGCTGGGCATGGGGGTTCACGAATCGATCATTCCGGCGGCGGTGTCGCCGATGGTAGCGCCGCAACGGCGCGCGTCGGCGTTCGGTACGTTTACTGCGGGCTATGGGATTTTCTGGTTCCTCGGTAGTGCCGCCATCGGAATTCTGTACGACTTTTCGGTGCCGGCTGTCATTTCGTTCTGCATTGTGACGCAGCTCGCAGC
>JBAPZR010000254.1:0-1663 GCA_049285335.1 Xanthobacteraceae bacterium
ATCCGCAGCAACTCGCCGTCGAGACGGTAAATGAATGCTCGATCAGCCCCACATAGCCTGGCCGAGCTTTCCACGACTGTCTCAAACACCGCCTGAAGGTCAAACGCCGAGCGGCTGATGACATCGAGCACTTTCGAAGTGGCGGTCTGCCGTTCTAGCGATTCGGTAAGGTCAGTGGTGCGCTGGCGCAATTCGTTGAGCAGCCGTGTGTTCTCGATGGCGATGACGGCCTGGGCAGCGAAGTTCTTGACCGGCTCGATCTGCTTGTCGGTGAACGGCCGTACCTCTTGCCGATAGATGACGATGACACCAATTAGGGAATCGTCCTTAAGCATTGGCA
Organism: Xanthobacteraceae bacterium; assembly: GCA_049285335.1. GTDB lineage: Bacteria > Pseudomonadota > Alphaproteobacteria > Rhizobiales > Xanthobacteraceae > BOG-931. The sequence goes on from JBAPZR010000254.1 coordinate 341, forward strand.
CGGCGACGATGGTCCGAGCGCCGGTGAGCGCAGGCATTTGCGCGCCGCTAAAGCCTGGTACCAGATCGAAGTAACCCGGTTCGGCTTGGACGTCCGCGATCTGTACCGTTTGTTTCGTTGCGGCCGCGCGTCCAATCGCCGTTCGGGGGCTGGGCCGTCTCATCACCGGCTCGCGCCGCCGCAATTCGGCAAACGCAGGCGGTGCATTACGCATCGCGGCGACGCGGAAGTCCTCTCCCTCACTGAGATACAGAACGCCGAATTTGGCCTCGCAGATGCGGACCGCGTTCTCCAGCATCGCCTGGAATACCGGCTCCAGTTCGCCAGGCGATGAACTAATAACGCGCAACACCTCGGACGTCGCCGTCTGTTGCCCTAGCGACTCGCGCAGCTCATTGAGCAGCCGCGTGTTCTCGATGGCGATAACGGCCTGGACAGCGAAGTTCTGCACCAGGGCAATCTGCTTGTCGGTGTATGGCTGCGGTTCTGCGCGATTTAATGACAATGCCCCGATCAGTATTCCATCTCGCAAAAGCGGCACAGCGAGATTAGCCCGATAGTTGCCGAGTTTTTGTGCCGCAAGGAATGTGTATTCGGGGTCGGCAAGGACATCCGGAATATGTACCGTTTTGCCCTCGAGCGCCATTCGCCCGACGGCCGACCCGCGTCCTGGCATGATCGGATGGGTCTCGTGAAACTCACGAAATTCGGGCGAATAGCCGTAAAATGCGGTACTCCGATAGGTCTCACCTTCCCGGCGAAATATTTGACCTCGATCAGCGTTGCACAGCCGAGCGGCCGACTCCACAAGTGTGTTCAGCACCGTCTGCAGATCGAAAGTCGAGCGGCTGATGACCTTAAGCACGTCGACGGTGGCGATCTGCTGCTGATGCGCTTCGCGCAGCTCGCGGGTGAGCCGAGCGATCTCGGTTTCCTGGCCCGAAGCAGAGGAACTGCTACGGCGCGCAGCCTTTCGGGTTTCCGCCTTGCGGCTTCGCGCTTTAGCCGTTTTGCCGCTTGGTCTAGAGCGTCGTTTCATTGCCCTCCTCACGGCTCAGGATAAAGCATAGTAAAGACTTCGAACCCGACACATTGGAAGCGACATCAGCCAACCAAAACTTCATTCCTTTATATTGGCGGCGCGGCGGACCACCGCGCGATTTCGCTCTTGATGAACGCGCCGAACTGATCCGGTCCCATGTCTTCCGGCGCAAACCCCTGCTTGCGCAGCAAGTCCACGGTATCCGGCGCATGCATCGCCTCTTTCGCTGCCGCGGCAAGCTTGTCGATCACGGGACGCGGCGTGCCCGCGGGCGCCAAAAG
>JBAPZR010000255.1:0-9164 GCA_049285335.1 Xanthobacteraceae bacterium
CTTCTCGTAATAATCCGGACTCCAACAAGGTCTTGGTGAGCTCCTCAACAAAAAGTGGTACCCCATCGGTTTTGGCGATGATCCGGTCCATGACCGCGGCTGGGAGCGATTTGCGATTTGCAATTGCTTTGACCATGGCTCGACAATGTCGCCGGCCCAAACGATTTAGAAGCAATGCAGAGACGTGAGCATGTCCTGTCCAGGGAGCTGTAAATTCAGGCCGGTAGGTCATGATCAGTAGGATTCGCGACTCTTCGAGCTTTTGGATGAGTCGACCGAAAAATTCCAGTGTTGTGGGATCAGCCCAATGCACGTCCTCAACAACCATGAGCACTGTATTTTTTGCGCCGAGATTGATGATTCGTTCCACCAGAACGCTTAGCGTTCGTTCTTTGCGACGCTGTGGATCGAGATCTGGTGGTGGGTACCGATCACCTGTGGCAATCGAGAGAAGCGCCGCGAGTACCGGCAGCATCTCATCCAGATTTAACCCTTCCTCCTGAAGCAAGCCCTCTATTTTCTCGAGTCTAACGGACGACGCTTCTGTCGAAGCCATCTTTGCCGTACGTTCTAGCTCGGTTATGACCGGGTAAAGCGCGCTATCGACGTGATAAGGTGAGCATTGGTAGCGTAAGATCAGTTGTGAGGGTCCTGAAACCATTTGTCGAAAGTTTTCGACAATGCGAGATTTGCCGATCCCGGCTTCTCCCGCTAGCAAGACAACTTGACCCTCTCCTTGGTTCACTTGTTCCCATCGGTCAATCAATAATGCGACTTCTTGATCTCGTCCAACAAAATTCGTACGAGTACGGACATGCGCCTCGAACCGACTTGTACTCGCCTTCAAACCAATAATTTTCCAAGCAGTTTCTGATCTGCCCTTAAGGTTGTGTAATTCCATTTCCTCAAGCTCAAAAACATCGCCAACGAGTTTGCGAGTCGCTTGTGAGATGAGAACAGAATTGGGAGCCGCGACACTCTGCAGATGAGCCGCAAGATTGGGGGTTTCACCAACAACAGATTTTTCTCTGGTCAGGGCGTGAAGTTTATCTTCGCCCACAACCACTACCCCGCTTGCGATTCCAATTCTGACCCGGATGGGCGGATGTCCTCTTGGACAAACCGTTTTGGAGACATCTATAATCTTCAAGGCAGCATGGACTGCGCGCTCAGCATCATCCTCATGTGAACGCGGGTAGCCAAACAATGTCATAATACCATCGCCGATATAGCTTACGATGACACCATCAAAACAACGGATCGCTTCGCCACACCTATCATAATAACTTCGCATTAGTTGGCTTAGATCTTCAGGATCAAGCAATTTCGCAAGCGCTGTCGATTGCACAATGTCACAAAAAAGTACCGTCAGGTGCCGTCGCTCACTTGGTGAGCTCGACGTTTCACCTAAACGCGATGATATTTCGAGTGGCGAGTGCTGTGATTCGACGGGCGTCAGCAAGTTGGCGCCACACTGAGCGCAGAATTTGCTTTGGGCCGGGCTTGTTGCACCACATCGCGAGCACGTGAATGGTAACCTGGATCCGCATTGCGTGCAGAAGCGGTTCGTCTGCGGATTATCTGCATTGCAACTAAAACACTTCATAGAAGCCACTGTGTAGTTTTTGTTGCCGCTGGCTACTCGGCACTGTGCGATGCGTCGCTGAGTGCTTCTGCGTTATAGGCACTAAGTCGGTAAGTGTTTCACTTATAGTGCTAGTCCTTTCTTCTGCACACCCAGTCAGCGCAGTGGCGAGCTGCTTGCGTTTGACGCGCGCGTTCGCACGCACCCAAATTAGGTGCGGCTCAGCGCGTAAGACCAAAAAGCACAGGTCTACGGAAGAGTGGTAATGCCCGCCGATGGCACGCGCGGCTGCCGTGTCGCCCAAACGGAAATTCGGCACTTCCGTTACGGCAGTTCCAAAAGCAGGATACATCCTCTCAGCAGCGGCCGACAAGCTACCAAATTCAGGCGGAAGGCACCGCATGGTAATGTCCGCTTTGGGTCATTAGCCGACATCGCAGCATGGCCAGCCGATGTCCGCTTTATCCCCGAAAGCGGACATTTGTTGAGCACTCAGGGATGTCCGTTTTATGCCAAAAGCGGACTGACGCAGCGCAGCAGGCTATGAGATGACCTTATCGGCGTTGGCGAGCAGTGACTCCGGCACTGTGATGCCGAGCGCCTTTGCGGTCTGGAGATTAATGACCAGCTCGAACTTGCTCGGCTGCTCAACCGGAATATCACCGGGTTTCGTTCCACGCAGGATTTTGTCGACCATGTTGGCGGCCTGCCGGAATAAGTTGGCGTAGTTCGGTCCATAGGACATGAGACCACCGGCCGCGACGTAGTCGCTGTAGCTTAGCATTGTCGGCAACCGCGCACTGAGCGCCAATGTGGTAATCAGCGTGCGGTTGGCAGCCATGAGCGCATCTGAAACAACGTAAAGCGCGTCGGCCTTGCCCTTGATCGCCTCAAAGCCAGCTGCGATGTCCTCCGATTGCCAAATTTCTATTCCCCCGGCTTCAAGGCCGAGCGCTTGAGCCATGGCTTTTGCCTTTTTCGCCTCCAGCACGGTCATGGCGTAACCAGCGTTCGCCATGATTACCAGTCGGCGGAGTTGCGGGATAACCTTTCGTAACACGTCAAGCCGCTTGCCAATAAGCTCAGACTGCTGGATTGAGATTCCAGTAACGTTGCCGCCCGTCTGCGCCAAACTTGCAACCAGCCCAGCACCGGGATCGGACGCCACAGCTAAGACGATGGGAATGGTTGTCGTCGCCTGCTTTACCACAGCGGCCGCGCTTAGATACGTGACGATCACGTCGACGTTTCGCCGCAGGAATTCAGCCGTGAAATCGCTCACACGCTGGGAGCTTCCCCCGGCCCAGCGATAATCGACATCGATAGTCTCTCCTGTGGTCCAACCGAGTTCCCGCAGGCGGGTGACAAAAGCAGCCGTCCACGAACTCCAGACCGTCGCGTCCGCACCGAGTACCCCGATACGTCGTAGCTCGCCTCCTTGCTGCGCGTGCGCAGCAATGGGCCATGTGCCAACTAGGCCACAAACAAATTTGATGAATTTCCGCCGCTCCATGGCTTCCCTCCGTGGCGAGGGCCACTCCCAGCGCTTCAAAAGAATATCATAAATTGATTGGTGGCTGTTACTTACGTCACACCCAAAAGCAGGCGTGAGAGCTGTCAATCCTGATGTCCGCTTTGGGTCACAAGCGGACATTTCGGGGTGTCCGACCAATCCTCTTTTTAGGGAGCGCATTGAATGCACGAGCGCGGCACGATGCCGTTATCGGTCAGCGGATTGGCACAGCGAATATCGACCGGGCCGGGGCTGTGGCTGTGATCGACTACTCTTTCACGATCATCAGAATGCGATGAGCTGATCGGCTCACCTTAGTAGTAACACACTCACGTGGTTCGTGAAGTGCTCAGCAAAGCCTTTGCATCCATCAAATCAGGCGTATCAAATCCGTCATTGAATCTTCGATAGATTTTCATCAGACGATTGTGGGCCTTTGATCTGTTTGCCTGGTTAGACATAACACGCGCCCAGCTCGTGATCGCGCGCAATTCGAATGATGGCGATGCTTGCGCACTGGCAAGGCTGATCGCGCGTTCGTACTGATCAAGGGCCGCGGTCGGATCGCACACGCTCAGATCGCCGAGCAACCGGTATATCTCCGGGATCGCCCACCGCTCACCGGTGTTCTCCGCAAACTTTAGGGCCTCTTCCAAATTGCGGCGAGCATCTTCGGGTTGTTGCGCAGCCACATGGGCACCAGCAAGGAATGAAAGTAGAGTCGGCCGAAATGCCTGGGCGCCAGTGTTCTTCCAACGCTGCAGGCCGCGTTCCAAGAGGGCGAGGGCAACGGGCGTGTGGCCAACCTGGGTCGCATGCCAACCTCGCAAGAAATCTCCCAAGGCCTGCCAATATTCGAGTTCGTGCTCGTCGGCGAGTTTGGTTAATTCGTTTCCCAACCGCTCCACTTGCCCGGAATCGCGAAGCAGCACGTAGGCAATACCGGCATGCCACAGGGCGTAAAATAGCGAAGTGGTATGCTGCGAGGAGCGGCCTTTTGCCAAAGCGGCATCGGCGTGCTGCGCGACCTGGCCGAGCTGACCCGACAACCACAGGGCCCATGATAGGTACGAATCGATTGTAACGCCGACGTCCTGGACGAATCGCGCACGCAGCGTTTGTCCGACGGGAGAAGTTGGCGCGTGCTCGGTTCGATCATAACCCGCCAGCGCCTCGTGCAGCTTCGTTGTGGCCTCTCGAATATTGCCCCTGATTAGATGTGCAGTTCCTACCAGGCGGTTGCCGAGCACGCAATGGCCGGTCGCAGTGGGGGTTGATTGCTGTTGCTGCATAGCCATAGCGAGGAATGCCTTGGCGTCGTCCAGCATCTTCGTGGAGTGTCCGCCAACATAGTGCGCCGCAAATAACAAGTAGTGGACGGCGAGGTGCATCTCTGGGTCGCCAACATCCTCCAGCAAGCCGAGCGCTTTCGCACATGCGTCGAACACATCTGGGTGAGCATATCCTTTTTGCTGCTGCAGCGTTCCGACTAATGCGATCTGCAGATCGAGCTGCTGGCGCCTTCGGCTCTCATCCTCTGGTAAGGTGGCAATCAGCTGCAGCGCTCGCTGGATGTGCGAAACTGCCTCGTTCAGCGCCGAACGCGACCGCGCGCGTTCGCGTGCGACAGATAGATAGTTCAATGCCTTTATAGTGTTTTTTGGATTTCGCTCAGCTTGCCCGTAATGATACGCGAGCAATTCAGGCTCGCTCTCGACGGTTCCTGGGAAGCCTTCTTCCAACGCCCGAGCTATCGCGGCGTGCAGTTCTTCTCGGCGGCTGCGTACCAACATGTTGTAAGCGGCGTCACGTACCAAGGCATGCTTAAAGACGTAGGTCGGAAGCGATGGTCTTCCGCGCCGGTAGACTAATTCTGAATCAGTCAGCCGCTGGAGTGTAGACTGAAGCTCTGACCCCTCGAGCATCGATTTGTTCTGTGCGGCAACGGCACGGATCAGTTCATGGGTGAATTCGCGCCCGATCACGGAGCCGATCTGTGCGATTTCTCGAGCGGTACCGAGCCGGTCAAGCCGCGCCATGAGCGAGGCATACAGGCTCGCGGGGACCGCCAGTGCCGGAGACGGAACCGCGGCAATTGCGCGCGCGGCGGCGGTCTCGCTCTCTGCTTCCAGCACCGCCTTGGTCATCTCCTCCAGGAACAAGGGGATACCGTCGGTACGTTCGATGATGTCCTGCCGAATGCTTGCCGATAGCTGCCTGTTGCCGACGATGCGGTCGATCATGGCCCCAGCTTCTTGCTCTGCCAGCCGATTGATGATGAGGGTGGTGACGTAAGAGTGTCTAACCCACGGCGCGTCGAATTCGGGCCGGAACGTCACGAGAAGCAACACCTTAAGTGTCCGAACTCGGTCTACAGCTCGACCGAACACTTCCAAGCTGGTTGGGTCGGCCCATTGCGCATCCTCGAAGATCATCAGTACAGGCTTTCGCCGCGACAGCGTCTCCATTTGTGTGGCAAGCGCCTCCAGCGTTTTTTGCCGGCGCTGCTGCGGTGTCAGCTCGAGGGCCGGATACCGGCCATCGTTCGGCAGCGAGAGCATCTTGGTAATGAGCGCGGCGTCCTGGATTGAGGTTGAAGTCTGCGCAAGCAGAGCATCGAGCTTGTCGAGTTTCTGCTGGGGCGTATCGTCGTGTAACAATCCCGCCGCACGTTCCATCTGAGTGATGATAGGATAAAACGCGCTGTCGGTGTGCTGGGGCGAGCAGAAATAGCGCAAACGTGTATGCGGTTCAGGAGCAAGATTTTCTAAGACAGTGGCTGTGAGCCGCGATTTGCCGATGCCCGCTTCGCCGGAAATCAGCGCCACTTGACCCTCGCCGCTCTTCGCCCGCGACCAGCGTCGCAACAGCAGCTCGTTTTCTTCCGCGCGCCCGACGAGGCTAGTCAGACCGCTTGGATGCAGCGCCTCGAAGCGGCTTTCGACGATACTCGCCCGCAGCGCCACCCAGGTGCGCGCCGGCTCAGCGATGCCCTTAAGGTCTCTGGCACCGATGTCCTTTAGCTCGAAGAGATTGCCAAGAAGCCGCCGCGTCGCTTCGGCAATGACCACCGTGTTTGGCTCAGCGATCCCCTGAAGACGAGCCGCAAGGTTTGGTGTCTCGCCGATGATACCGCTTTTCCATCCTTCGCCCGACCCAGTCAGATCGCCCACAACGACCAGCCCAGTGGCGATCCCAACACGGGTTTGCAATGCAGCAGGCGTCTTGAGCGCGATCACCTCCGCAATTAATTCCAGCCCGGCACGCACCGACCGCTCGGCATCGTCCTCATGGCTCTCTGGGTAGCCAAAGTAGACAAGCACACCGTCGCCCAGATACTGCGCCACGAAACCGCCGAAACGGCGCACGACTTCAGCGACGCATTTGTGATAGGCCGATATGACCTCTCGCAGGTCTTCCGGGTCCATCCGAGCAGAGAGTGCGGTCGAACCAACGAGGTCGGAGAACATCACCGTGACTTGCCGGCGCTCGACGCTGTCCCCCGCTCGCAGGGTGATAGGCGGCGCATCCGCAACGGCGACCGCGGGTGTGATCTGCTTGACGCCTTTAAGATTGGCAATTGCACGTAATAGCTTTCGGCGATGCCCGAGCGAGGTGACACCAATCTCTTTGAGATCTGGATCGGTCAGGTCGCCCAGAATATCGAAGTCAATATCATTCTCGGCAAAACGCTGAGCGTATTGCCCGAGACCAAGCTTTTCGAGCCAGTCCGCAATTTGCTGCATCGGCGGCCCTCTTCCGGATCTGGCGCTATCCGTTCTGGACCGGCATGTGGGGAGTCTACAATACTCGCCAAGATCGAGTAACGGGGGACCAGGTAGCCGAAAACGGCGCTGGGGCCGGGGCCTCGGCTTGGGTCGATGTCCACTTTGGGTCATAAGCGGACATTACGAGCCAGCAAATGCATGTCTGCTTTACCCCCAAAAAGCAGACATCGCCGACCGCCATCATGACGTCCGCGTTGTGCGAAAAGCGGACTCACGCAGTGCAGCAGGCAGCAGGCTACGAGATGATCTTATCGGCGTTGGCGAGCAGTGACTCCGGCACCTGTATTACGCAGCTTTGCACTGCATTTGCGGCAAGCCGGATCACGCCGATGACGAAGCTAGGCTTGGGGAGCTCAAACGCCTAGGCCGCGTTTTTGCAGAAACGCTTTTAGCCGCGCAAGCAGCTCTGAATATTCTCTTCGGTCGACCTCAGCTCCCTGGCACAGCAGGAACGCTTCAATCAGCGCAATCGCACCCTGCCGCGTTGTCGGTGGCGTTGCGAGCAGATCACACCAGGCATCGCGCCATGCGCGAGCGACTTCGTTGTGCTGCAGTTGCCATTTATCGTGCTCGGGACAATAGAGCGGAAGCGGCTCGCGTTGGCTCGAAGCCCTGACGGCAACCCAAGCGGCCGTGCATTTTTCGGCCCTGGCAAGAATCGGATCGCTCATGTGGCGCAGCCACGATTATAATTACCTGGCGCACCCCCTCCAACCTAGATCAAGAGCCGCTGCTTGGTTGGCTTTGATGGCGCTGCCTAAGAGATTCGGTCCTCGGATCATTCAACAGTGCGACACGCGACAAATTTGGAACAGCATGCTTTAGCAACTCCAATCGCTTTCCGCTCAGGCCGACCGCGACGAGCGACGCAGTCGCATTGCCGCCAGTTCGGCGCGGAAAACATTACTATAAAGATTTGCGATCCACCGTCGTCCGCTCGAGGTAACGTTGAGATACTGGATAGCAGGCTGGATATGCGCGGAAACACTACTCCAATAAAACTGCGGATATTGATCGGTAAGATCGGCAGGCGAGGCATATCCAAGCTGCCTGTTCATTCCAACTTCTTCAAACTCATGATACAGCGCATTCGCTTTTCGGAGATAGTGGGGATCCCCGAGTTGTCCAATGAGGTCAGCGGCACGTACCAGGAAGCCTTCGCCATTCTCGTCGTTCGGACCGTGCACAGGCGGAAACCGTGTACATTCAATGGCACTGCTAATCCTGTCAGCATCGAGCAGTTTACTCTCCGCAATGCGCTCCATCACAAACAGCTTCGATCTGTCGACGTGGTATGGCATCAGCGCTGCGTCGGATGAACCACGCGCAAGAGCGGTTCTACGGCCCTTGGAGTCAATTACGTATCCATTGGGACCATCTCCTTTGAGAATGCCCCGGACATAGCCAATATCGTGAAATAGGCAAGCTGCAATGACATGCGCGCAATCGTTAGCCGAAGTGGGCATCAAGCGCGCTCGGCCAGCCATGATCTCGTAGCCGACCTGCGTCACCAACATCGTATGTTCAACGTCGTGGTAGAGCGCGTCGCTGTTACCGATACAGTCAAGTGCAAGTTTCGAAATATGCGGAATGAATTTCGTCAAAGGCGGGTCCGTCGATCCAAACCTGCGGTCTAACTGCTCCGCGAGGTAGGAGCCCAAAGCCTTCGCCGCTAGTTCAGGTAAGGTAATCAAAGAAACCTCCTGAACTTCTCGATACTGCAAAAGCGATATTATAATACAAGCTTACCAATTCTTCCACATATTTACGCGTTTCGGCTTCACTGCCGCCCCAAGCGAAAACCCAACCGCCAAACGATTCCAAGAATGTTTTGCAGCCCGCTGGTTTCCCTACTTCGGGCAGGTGAAGGATATCAATTTTTTGATCGCGAATTGTGCCTTACGTCGCGCTCCAAGCGGTCGTTACTCAAGAAAAGACTCCGTTAAGGCCAAGTACTGGGGAGGCTTCCAGTCGCTCTGCCAGCTCCTTCCAAATAACCAGCGCGCCGCCCGGAATCTATTGACGGAAAGGTTTTGGACGGACAGCTTGAATCCAATCACTGCACTGCTCCACATGCAAAGCGTTAATTTAGTGACGCCTGTCACATCCCTAGGCTGAGATACATCTACCGTCCAGTGCGTGAGTAAAGTTCACCAAGTGGAGATCTAGCGATATTGGCCAAAAAGATCACCATGAGTTTGGTGCTGCTTGCAATCGCAATAACTGGTGCTTTTGCCAACGCACCCGGCGGCTCTTATATCGAATGTAACTCAGGCTA
>JBAPZR010000256.1:0-1649 GCA_049285335.1 Xanthobacteraceae bacterium
GTCCGGCACTAAGTAAGAGAAATTAAACCCTAATCTTTAGGTGCGGTGGAGTCGCTTCACGGCATGTGCTTTCTGGTTGGCCCAAACTGTCACAAGCCAATCGGGGAACTCGGGTGAAAAAACGATCGTTCATTTTTGCGCTGTGTGTGCTGTGTGCCTCCCTAGTTTGCTCTCCAGTCTATGCCAAGGCTTTTGTCGGCGTATTGTGGCCCATGTTCGGACCGTTGCCCGCTCCAGGGCTCGTCGGATTGGTTGCCGAACTCAGAATGATGCCGGATGTCGAAGTGAAGACTTACCTGCATCAGGAATGGCCGGCTCTTGTGGAGGACATCGACCATCAGCCACCGGGAACGCATACCGTCGTCGTCGGCTATAGCCTGGGAGCGAATAGTTCCGTCTTCGTAGCCAATAAAGCCAAGTATGTGGATTTGATCGTTGCTTTACAGCCCTCGATGTTCAGTTGGAATCCACCCGTTACTGGCAATGTGGGACGAATGATCGAGATATATAATCCAAACCCGGCGATGACCTTTGGTGGAATGGGCTCAAATAAATTGTCGGGACCAAATATCGAGTACATTGCCAATAATGACTCGCATCCGGGGGCGCAATTCAATCCAGAGTTCCGCAGTTTGGTCAAAACTGAAGTTGCTAAGCTTTCCGCCGAGAATGCCCCAGAGGCTGTAGTGCAATGTGGCTCATGTCAGGCTTTGTATTAGGTCTAGCCGCGTGAGGCGCGGCGAATTGCGGCGAACTTTGCGAAGCTGCAAGCGCTGAGCACCTGTCCCGGTTCAGTCGCGCAGCGAGAGACGCAGACTTTTCTTAACGGCAGACCAGAACAGGAATCTTAGTGTCCGTAAGCACCTTGACCGTCTCGCTCCCGAGAATGACAGCTGAGATACCCCGCCGTCCATGCGACGCCATCACAATAAGATCGCAGTTCTTCGCCTTTGCGGTATCGATAATCGCAACGTAAGGACGTTCTTCTTCGGCATGGACGGTCTCGCAGGCGACACCCATTGCCTTTGCTGTGTCGGCAACGGCACCCAAGACTCTTGCCGCCGCTTGATTAGTCCCCGCACGGTATGCCTCCTCAGCACCTTCAACCATATTAGGGTCGAACCAACGAAATGGTTCGGAGACGTTCACAGCGGTAACCTTTGCCGCCAACGCCTTAGCCAAAGCAACGCCCTGATTTACGGCGTTTGCCGAGAGATCGGAACCGTCAGTAGCAATCAAAATATTTTTGTACATGTCGTTGTCCTTGTACAGGCTGGCGCACGAATTCGGCCGCGCGGGATGTGCCAGTATCGAAGGGTAGGATCTGCTAAGCAAGTGAGATGACGGATCGTGAATAAAAGCATTCGCCGAATGGCTCATCGACTAGGCGGCCGCGCTCGAAATCGGCGGCCAAGCTGCTCACCAAAGACGAGGCACGGCGGATCGCGGCCAACTTCGCCAAGCTGCCGGAGCTGTTAGGCAAGGCTTGATGGCGGTATTAGCCTACTGGATAATCCTTGCGGAGCCGTCGTGAACATTTCCACCGTAGTTGCGGAAGCAATCCTCTCAGCGCGATCCGATGCAATTATTGCGGCCGATCAGGAGGGTAAAATCCGTCTTTGGAACCCCGGTGCCGAACGGCTGTTCGG
>JBAPZR010000257.1:0-4604 GCA_049285335.1 Xanthobacteraceae bacterium
GTCCGCAACGGGTCGATCTGCGCCATTCCGTCCCAGATGTGCTGGCTTCGACCGCCAATCTGCTCAAGACCAACGGCTGGCGGGCCGGCGCGCCGTTTACCGCGGGCACGCCGAATTTCGAGGTGGCGATGCGTGAGTGGAAGCGAGCTCGACGAGGTAATTTAGTAAATGATCGGGGATAGCTGCACGCTGCCCATGCCGCATCGCACCGATGTCTCAAGGCGAACGATCGATATGGGTCAAAAGCGGACATCGCGTTAGGTCTGCGTCATGTGGGCAGTACCACCAAAAGCAGAAGGCACCACGGTAATGTCCGCTAAGTGCCAAAAGCGGACATCGCAACAATGCGCGCTAAGATGTACTAACTGAACCGGTGAGTTATTTCTTGTAACCCACATAATAGACGCCAATCTGGGCTCCCGAGCCATCGGTGATCGGTTCGTAGCCTGTAACGTATGGCGTTCCCAGAATTGGTACTTCGCCGTAATACGCTTTGCCTGCTTTGATGGAGTCGAGTGCCGGTCCAGCGAGAACAGTACCAATCGCGCGGCCACTACCGTCGGGCTTCGGAACGCTCGTCGAGACGCGAATGTATTCCTCTCCACCCCTCGCGAAGAGAGTAGCCGTCATTCCTTGCACGTCTTCTTTTCCAACCGCGTCAACAATGTCGAAGTTGTTGTTGATCTTGGTTGTGCCGAAATACAAAGCAGGAGCGTCTTTACCGCCAACTGCATCGCTCCCTTCAAGCTTTGGCGTTCCCAATTTCGCGGTCATGCCCTTCAAGGATTCCATAGACTTAGTGACTCTCGGGTCCGCTTGAGCGTGCGCGGCATTTGGCACCGACACAGCCGATGCCATGACACACCCAGCGGCAAACATAGTAACGAGAAAGCTCTTCCGATTCATTTTAACCTCCCTGTGCAAAACACGAACGGGCAGCGCCCAATCTGCTAGGCAGATCAAAAAATGCGATCTGAGGGATGTTGGCCTGCCGACGGCATGATCGCTGCCGCATCGCCCTACTGGGAATTCGGCACTTCCCGCTGGCAGCTCGAAGAGCAGGATAACTCCGCCAAGGGGCGGCGACGGATGTGACAAAGTGTCGGATGCGAATGTCCGCTTTGGGTCCTAAGCGGGACATTCTCGAGGGTTTGCGGTGTAGCGAAGGCCGACCTTTCGGTTAGCACCCGACGCCCATCACGCCGCGCGCTCAGCCCGCGAGGCTTCATTCGATCAACTCGTCGGCGCGGCCGGACAAGGGGAGCGGCACGGAAATCCCGAGCGCCTTAGCCGACTTAAGGTTGATGTACAGCTCAACTTTGGTTTCCTGCTGCACCGGCAGGTCGGCCGGCTTTGCTCCTTTGAGAATACGGCCGGTATAGACGCCGACCAGACGGAAAGCGTCATTAAAGTCCCCTCCATAGCTCATCAGACCACCAGCCGCAGTGAATTCGCGGTTCTCATAGACCGTCGGCATGGCATGGCGGACAGCCAGGGCAGCGAGCTGCTCTTGCCGGGCGGTGAAAAACGGGTCGGCACCAATCACAAGCCCGCCCGCCTTCAATTGGGTCAGGTTTAAGTAGACGCCATCGAAGTCGCGCTCGGTGCTAGCATCGAGAACGTGAAGCTCTAGTCTGAGAGCGTTAGCGGCTGATCGCATACCACTCAAGTTGTCCTCCGCAAGTGCGGGATTTGCTGGGTTGACCAACGCACCCACGATACGCGCCGTGGGGATCAGCTCATGCAGCAATTCCATCCGCTTCGCGGCTACCGCTACAGTCAATATGGTCACGCCAGTCGCATTGCCACCTGGCCGGTTAAGGCTGGCGACAAGGCCGAGCCGGACCGGATCGCCGCCCGTTGCAAAAACGATTGGTATGGTCGCAGTCGCTGCCTTTGCTGCTAGCGCCCCCGGAGTAGGAGGCGTAGCAATCACGTTCACCTGATGACGAACCAAATCTGCGGCCAAGGCGGGCAGTTCCTCGTTGTGATTGCCGGCGAAGCGATATTCGATCGTGACGTTCTGACCCTCAACAAAGCCTGTCTCTTTTACGCCTCGGAGAAACGCGGTCAGAATTTGCGGCGCCTCGCCACGCGATCGCGAGTCAAGGAATCCGATTACCGGCATCGCCGCCTGCTGAGCGCGCGCCGTGAGCGGCCACGCTGCGGCGGCGCCGCTGACAAATGCGATGAATTCCCGTCGCCTCATGGCTTCGCCCGCGCCGAGGACACCATCGGGGATCGAAAGACTATCACATTTTGGATGAAGAGTTGTGCCGTTCGTTGCACCTAACGAGACCGCCGCCATGCCCGCTTTGTGACAAAAACGGACATTGTAGCGTGAGCATTGAGGTATTCCCCCGAAAGTGGGCGCGGTTTAACGTTGCCAAACACCTCGCTTTCAACAGTAACGGAGGATTCGCATGGCAACGCCATTTGCAGGTGCGCAGGCTTCCAGCGTTTACCGTCATAAGGTCGGTGCGTTCGAGATCACGGTGCTCAGCGACGGCAATCTCACGCTCGAAGCCACACAGTTCAGTGGAGACCAAGCGCGCGCAGAAGAACTGCTAGAGGCCGCATTCTTGCCCAAGACGGGCATCCTGACCGCGGTCAACGAATGGCTCATCAACACCGGCGAAAATCTGATTCTCGTCGATACCGGAGCATCGAAGGTGTTCCTCCCCACCTTGGGCCGCTTACCTCAGAACCTCGCCGCCGCCGGCGTCGACCCGAGCACGATCGACGCCGTTGTGATCACACACATGCACCCGGATCATGTCCCAGGATTGCTTGCGGCCGATGGAACGATAATGTTCAAGAACGCGATCATTCACGTCAACGGTGACGAGTACGCGTTCTGGACGTCGGAGCAGATTCGCGACAAGGCACCCGAGTTCGCCAGGTCGTTCTTCGACCTCGCCAAGAGAGCGATTAAGCCGTACGCGGACGCTGGCAAGGTGCAGATGCACAAGGATGGCACCACATTCGCGCCCGGTATCACCGCGGCAGCAGCTCCCGGTCATACCGTCGGCCACACCATGGTGCGCATTTCGTCGGGCGGTAATGAGCTCCTGATCTGGGGCGACATCGTGCACAATGCGGCTTTGCAGTTTATTGAGCCTGACCGCTCGATCGCGTTCGATCATGACCCGGCCATGGCGATCGCGAACCGCAAGAAAGTGTTCGACATGGTTGCGAGCGACAGGCTTCTCTTCGCTGGAAGCCATCTGCCGTTTCCAGGGCTCGGCCACGCGGCCAAAGCTTCGTCCGGATACACGTATGTGCCGTTGCCACACGCCGAGCACCTGTAGCGAGTGCGGGATTTTGATGCCGTGAAGTCCTCTTGGATGGCTGGGCGAAGTCGCGGCTCTCATAGGATCGGTGCGTCGCATGAGCGATCAGATTTCTTGGCACGTCGAATTGGCGGTCAAGCCTGGCCAAATCAATAATTTTCGCGCACTGACGACCCAGATGGTGGAATCCACGAGGGCGGAGGCCGGCGTGCTGAACTACGAACGGTTCATTAGTGACGATGGAAGTTTCGTACATGTCTACGAGCGCTACACAAATTCCGCCACGGCGGTCGCACACTTACAAACTTTCGCGAAGAATTTCAGCGAGCGATTCATGACGATGGTTGACCGGACCCGCTTCACCGTGTTCGGTAACCCGAGCGACGAACTGCGCGGACTGCTCGACCGATTCGGTGCGACGTACCTGAGGCCTTTCGACGATCTCCCGTGACCGGCGCAGATCATAAGGTCCCCTTCGATGTCTAGTATCGGCGTGTCGAGCCAAACGAACTTAATTTGACTTGCCTTTTGCCGAACCGTCACAGGAGCTATCGGTAATTTCACACGCGTTGCGACGGGTCGAACCCGCCGTCGCGCGACAGTTGGACAGCGCACTGTCTTTGGACGCCTGCTCCGTGTCGGCAACGGCCCAGCCAAAGCCTGGCGTCTGTACTGCTGGATCGATCGCAACCGCGACGCACTTATTCTCGAACGTCGCCACAACTTCGCATAGAATGCTGGAAATCAACGATCCGCTATTTGCGCACAACTTCAGCGAACGCGTTTTTGCCTCGTCCATCGTTTCTCGATTGGTCGAAAACCCCATGGATATGCCGCGCTTTGCGACGTCGTCAGGTCGACCGACGGCTATGGCCCCTGCGGCGACACTCGAGTCAGTGTCGGCAAGCGTTGCCATCAGAACGATAGTGATAAGGGTGATTCTCGCCACCATTTGTCCTTTTTCGGCCAAAGCTTTCCGAATGAGCTCTAATGTCCCTGCCGCTTCTGCCATTCAAGGAACTGTTGGAACAGGGCGTCGCGGTCCTCGGCGGACAGGTCCCCGCGGTCGCCCTGTGCGGCGAGAAACTTCGCGAAGTCGCTCCGCACGTCCGGCGTCGCAGCCGCATTCGCGTGCTGCGCGAGCCAATCCTGCGCCGGTTTGAAGCGTGTCCAACCGCGCAACGAAGCGGCGAGAGAAACTTCCTTCCACTTTGGATGGAAGGGTGGTTTTTGGAAGTCGTTGATCTTCGCAAAGAAGACCTCGACAAAATGCGCGAGCCTTCGATAGCGATCGGTATTGGGCGCCCAATT
>JBAPZR010000258.1:0-1546 GCA_049285335.1 Xanthobacteraceae bacterium
ACCTATGACGGGTCATGATCTGCTGAGAGCGTCCGTCGACGTCCCCCCTCGAAGGCCGACGGCGAGTCCCCCATCCCCCTCCTCGATGAGGACTTAGCGTTACGGCTGAATTGCGAAGAACAGATGATTAATTGATGGACTAATAAATCACGGCCTAAATATCCGCGTTGCGGCAGCGCCCTGTTGGTCGCCGAACAATCTCGCTTCATCTTGAGCGGCCGTATCGACCATGACTGGATCGATCTAGACCATGACAGCCGCTCCTGAGAAACGCTGGCAGTCCTTGCAGTGACAGTTTGGAGACCGTTAAGGGCGAGGCCTTTAGCCGACAGCGGCACCCCCGCCATGCAGCTTTTAATGGAAACGATTTCACATGGCCGGAGCATCCATCGGGGGCCTCCACAACCTACGGCATTTCGGCAACGGCGAGCCATTATTTCGCAACGAGGAGCGGCGCGCCGCCGAGTTGCCCAAATTGAGCGGTCATTAAGGCACACGCGCGGTGACGAGACACACCATCGGTATCGCCCCGGATGTGATCCAGGTCACAGACCGGAAAATGGATAGGGTGCAGCTAGTAGTTAGGATCGCAAAGCAATAAGCGACCGTTGGGAGCGTCAGATGAGTTATTTAGAGAACGTCGTGAACCAGCGACCGATGCTGCGCGTCGCGGCTTCGGTCATCGTCGCATTCTGTTTTGCAGTGCCGCTGGTGTGGGTGTTTTCCAATCTTGTAGTCTATGGCCTCCGCTCGGTCCTTTGAGCGGAGATCGCCGATCTAGTATTGGCGCACCACCGGTCAGCAGGCTTTTTCAATTCCACCCGCCGCGTAGCATTTCAGGCTGCCAACGCCGCTCATGGAAACGGTGAGATGAGAAAGCGTCAGCACCGTCGTTCCGATCAGCATCATTGCCACCGTGGCAACCAGGGCCACAGGCCGTAGCACGTTGCGTCTCATGAGCTTACTCCCCGACTTCCCAAGCATAGGCTATCAAGGTCGGTAGGCGCTGGCGAGCCCCCAAATCGTCCTTTTTGGCGCCACTTTACGTTTCAATGGACCATTTTTAAGCCGAACCGATGCGTTTCTTAGGTTCCCGCCTGGAAAGGCTCCTCGTTTGAGAGGTAGATCCCCGCGTGGTGCGAATCAGCCGAGTGTGCCCGATGAGGCGCCTTAATGCGGTGAGGCGGGCGGACGCAGAGGAAGCCCACTGGAGCGGCCAACGCAATTAATCGCCACCAGCCTTATCCGTCCGGTACAGATTCTGTGGTCGTTTACGTCGGCCAAAGCCCGCTGGAATTCTTTGGGGCCTGATCTGCATTCTTCGACGACAATCGTCTGCCAAGCACCAATATAAGACGCCGGCGTCTTGGCCAAAATCGCTGGTCATTCACCGAGCAGACGGAGTCCTCTCACGCCATTAGCGGATCGCACGGCGACGAGCATCGGGTGCTGCGGGATTGCTTATTCCAATCTGGCTCAAGGTTCGGCTTGACAGAGTTCAGCGGACGGCCGGCTGCATGCGGTACGTGCTTCCGATCCACAATTG
>JBAPZR010000259.1:0-1793 GCA_049285335.1 Xanthobacteraceae bacterium
CTCGCCAATGTCCTGCCGGTGCTGCCAGAGGACGATGTCTACCTCGCCCTCCTCCAAGGTGCGCGCCGCGTAGCGGCGGATTGCGACGGCGAGGCACCGCGGCGAGAACGCGCGCCGCTTGGAAGCCGGCCTGATCCGCCTACGCTCAAGCGATGGCTGCGACGTTGGACAATCGTGCGCCATCGCGAGGCGGCGGAGCGCACGTTGCTCACGGCGATTTCAACCGGGCTCCCGCCCGAAGTGCTCGCGGACGCTCTAGTCACAGCCGAGACCGAGCGGGCGTTCGCCGACTCTGGACATTCGCTCGACTTCATCAATAAGGCGTTCGAGTGCCTCGATTTGATCGGCTGGGAGCATGCGGCGGCTTTGCTGCCGACTGTTGTCGGCCAGATGGTGGCAGCCCGTGGCGCCGATGAATCGACCGCTTGGCGCCAGCCTGTGGATCTTATTGCGCTGTGCGACAAAGCAGACAGCGAACTGCCCGAATTGTTCGCTGTCGGCCGCGGCGCAGCTTGCTGGTCCGATCACGCGGCGCTCGCCCGAGACCTGCTCCGTGACGATCCAGTCACGATCATAGACGCGCTCAAAGCGGCAATCCGGGCGGGAGCTGCTCCTGTTGACCTTGGTCAAGCACTCGCTTACGCGGCAGCGCTCCGGGTGGCGCGTTTCGGCAATGCCAATGAGCACAGCGACTGGGAGACGGCGCACCACGTCTTCACCTATGCTAATGCGGTCCACCAGATGCTCAAGCGGATCGGGACGGCTCACACCGATGCTGAGGTCGCGGCTGTGCGCGGCGTCCTGCGTGGAGCGATGGCTCTCTACCTCACACGCTATCTCAATGTGCCGCCGGCGGGAATTCCGGGCGAGAACGGCGAGCAGTT
Organism: Xanthobacteraceae bacterium; assembly: GCA_049285335.1. Classification (GTDB taxonomy): domain Bacteria; phylum Pseudomonadota; class Alphaproteobacteria; order Rhizobiales; family Xanthobacteraceae; genus BOG-931. Next base: position 885 of record JBAPZR010000259.1, read on the forward strand.
GGATGATCTGCCCGCCAACGTTGAGACAATCCGCACCGCCTTGCTCGACGCCTTCGACCGCCAGCGGCAGGTCGATCTTGCTGCGAGGCTCGTTGGGCGACATCTCAAGCTCGGTCATTCGCCGCAGGCACTGATCGCTACACTTGCGCATGCGGTGCTGCGCGAAGATGCGGGCTTTCATGCCTATCAGATGTTGGAGGCGGCAGTCCGGCAGTTCACCGTCTGGGGCGACACCGACGAAGGCCGACACATCCTCATTGCGGCTGCCCGCTATCTTGCGGCTCATTCACCGACCGAACGCGCAGCATTGCAGACAGCCGACATAGCCCGGCGACTGATGCGAGGCGGCGAACTGCATCAGGACGACGGCGCATCCTCGTGATGGGACCTAATCGCCATCTTTAGGGCCTTTTCGTCGATCGCATTGCCGTTTGTGTCCTCAATCCAAGCGTTGTAACCAATAGTTCGCAGGTATTGGGCCAGACCCAAAGCGTGTTTTAGGTCGTCAGAACGTATCTTCGCTTGGCCGCTCGGACCTTCCGCCTTCACAATTACACTCACAGTCGCACCTGACGTTGCGTATTACTGACCGCCCTAAGTTCTCTCTGTCGAAATGGCGCTGCGTCAGCGTGGCCGCAACAGGCGACCCATGAAGACCACATCGGCACGATTCCAGCGCGCCGTCGCAAGCGGACGAAATTCGTTGTTCTCATAAAAAGGAACATTGCGCGCCCGCACCAGTAGGTGGTTTCCTTTATCGCCCCATGAGTGGCACCATGCATGATCGTCTGACCAAATGGCGCACCATGCTTGCCCTCAAAGTCCTGCAAATGCTTACCCTTATACTGGGGATGTGCTGTGAGGATGCCGTCGGAAATATTCGCAGCCCAGACATATAGATCACGGTCC
>JBAPZR010000260.1:0-4080 GCA_049285335.1 Xanthobacteraceae bacterium
GTCGTGTGCACATCAAATCAATTCCAGCTTAACGTGACGCCGACATCTCCAGGCATTCCCCCGGGAAAGTCGACGATTAGAAATCCCAATTTATATCCACGTTCCTTGAGGTATTTTTCCCAAAACACATACAACTCTTTTGGAAGTCCGGTCAGGGTGTCTTGCCAGCCGGGCTCCCGCTGATTAATCGCACGACCGCGATCCGTGCAAAGTTGATTGGGAAAGCGCGTGATCTCTACCGAGGTCAAGCCGTTTTTCGCTGCGCGGTTGATGATCGCGATTGCGCGTTTAAGCCGCTCTTCATCGCTAACGCCGGATGGTTTTGTAAATTTTTCTATTAAAGCGTTTTTCTCGGCTTCTGCCGCCGAACGCTCCTTCATGTCAGCCGAGGCCTTTTCGGCCTCCCGCAGTGCAATCTCCTTCATCAAATCCTTAGCGCTCGGAATGGCGTCCAATGCCCCAGGATTGATTGCCGATTTAGCTTCGCTCATGAGCATTTTTTCTCTAGTGATTTTTTCCCGGTGAAACTCTCCTTTACTGCTATCAGTCTCGGGCCATATTGATTTAACTCAAATTTGGGAGGTCCATTCGCCGGTTCCCAAAGCACTGGCAGCGTGCGAGTGATCGGTCGCGGAACCGGAGATCGACTAGACGCTGACAGCCTTCGCGCCATCCTGGTCACTAATCCACGCCATCAGCAAGTTCCAGATCACAGCTAGAACGATGGGGCCGAGAAATAGGCCAGTGATCCCTTGGGAAATTGTGCCGCCGATGACCCCGAGTAGAATGACCAAGATCGGAGCGTCAAGACCACGTCCGAGGACCAGCGGCCGCAGGATATTATCGAGAAGACTGACTGGCATCATGTAGGCGGTGAACAGAAGTGCAGTCGTCGTGTCAGTACTGATCCAACTCCAAATGACTAGCGGGATTATAATAACTGTAGGACCGATCTGGATGATTCCGAAAATGAGAATGATCATGGTGAGCAGTCCGGCAACCGGAATTCCGATGGCGTAGAGTCCCAGTGCAGCGAGGAACGCCTGTAACGCCGAAATGCCGACAACGCCGCGGGATACGGCTCTAATGGTGTCTCCTGCAAGTCGGACGAATTGTTCGCCGCGCCCGGAGGCGATCCTGCGTGAAAGCTGTTTGAGTTCGTCAACCAGCAACGGTGCAGGCGAAAACAGAAACCCTGCTACGACGACCGCAACAAGGAACTTGACCGTACCGATGCCGGCGCCGGCGGCAATCTGGAGAAGGAAACTGCCAACAGGCTTTAATTCAGGGGCTATCTTAGCGAATGCCGCGTGAAGATTAGTCGAAGCAAGCTCCCAGTATTGGTACAGCGTTTCACCAACTATCGGCCAGCTTTTGACCGTCATAGGCGGCGGCGGGAGCGCGAAAGCTGAAAAATCAAGCTTGTCGGACAGCGTTCGCAGCCCATCGATCAGGCTCAAAGCGAGCCACGTCGCCGGTCCGATCACGATCAGCAGGTTTATGAGCGTGAGGAGGGCGGCGGCTAATCGGCGCCGTCCGCCAAGCCATGACACCATCGTCTCGTAGACCGGATAGAGTGCGACCGTCAGTACGATGCTCCAGACCATGATGGTGATGAATGGTCGCACCAGAAGGTAGGACCAGTAGAGAAGGAAGGCGAGGACTGCGAGCCGAATGGCGATGTCGACCCACGTGGCCACAAGTTCATCACGCTTGGCTGCAAGATTATGATCCATAAATGTGGCCGCGGCTCTTCGATAACTTCCCGCGCTCCTGGTCGAGCGAATTTAAGATTCAGTAGGGGAACCAGTCCCGCTATGTAATTATCGCTCAAATCTTTCGTGGAATGTTTTGATCTAACGCAAAGCATCGATCCGCGAGACTGATACCCGAGGCTCGACCAGCTCATCCTCGCGCAGCTGTTGCGGACGACAATCATGATGCTGCTTGACCGCCGCACCGAGCCGGGAGATCGAGATCACACGCGTCGCTTTTCCTGTCGTCTAGGTCCACGTTCAATTTGTACCGTTGCGTTACTCGTAACGAGCCTGATTGCGGCCACGCCTGTTGTTGCGCAGCAACAGCGGCAGCAAACGGTTCCCGTCGGCACTGTCTATGCCGAGCGCAGGCCGATCTCACAAAGCCGTGATTTCGTTGGACGCGTCGAGGCGATCGATCGCGTCTCGGTGCAAGCACGCGTGACAGGCTATTTGGAAGCGATCCTATTTACGGAAGGCGATTTCGTGAAAAAGGGCGATCCCCTCTACCATATCGAAAGGGGTCTGTTTGAGGCCGCCGTCGAGCAGGCGCGGGGCGCCGTGGAGCGCTCGAAAGCTGCAAAGACTCTGACACAAATCCAATTACAGCGGGCGGAAGAGTTGCTGGCGAGGAATGCCGGTACGGCGGTTGCACGCGATCAAGCACTCGCCGCCGATCAACAGGCCGAGGGCCAGATCCTGTCCGATCAGGCCAATCTCGACAACGCCAACATCAATCTTGGCTACACCGATATCCGGGCGCCGATCTCGGGCAAGATCAGCAAATCGAACATTACGGTCGGAAACGTGGTGGGACCATCCAGCGGCGTCCTAACGGTCATCGTTAGTCAGGATCCGATGTATGTGACCTTCCCGGTCAGCCAACGCGAGTTTTTGAATTTGCAGGCCAGTGGCAAGCAGGTCAACCCAAAAGACATCGAGGTTAGAATCCGTTTCGCGAACGGTGTGACGTACAACCAAGTCGGAACAATCAGCTTCGTCGATGTGATGGTCGATCGCGCGACCGACACGGTTTTGGTGCGCGCCAAAATGCCAAATCCGGATGGCATATTGGTCGATGGGCAACTGGTCACTGTCGCGCTTCAGGCCAATCAGCCGCGGGAAAGGGTGACGATCCCGCAAGCCGCGCTCATTGCCGACCAGCAAGGGATCTACGTCTTTATTGTCGAGGACGGCAAGGCTGTCGTCAGGCGCGTGAAAACCGGCGGCGAGGATGGACCGGACGTTATCGTCAACGACGGCCTCAACGGCGGCGAGCAGGTCATCGTCGAAGGACTGCAGAGCATTCGTCCCGGCCAGCCGGTGCAGGCAACGCCGGTGCCGGCAAGCCTGAAGACGGACTGATCCAATGCTGTCGGCCATTTTCGTCGATCGTCCACGGCTCGCGATCGTCATCGCAATCGTTACGACGATTGCGGGCTTGGTGGCGCTCTACGCCCTGCCGCTCGCCCAATATCCAGACATCGTGCCGCCGCAGGTATCGGTGACCACCCTCTATCCCGGCGCCAACGCATCCGTCGTGGAATCCACGGTCGCCCAGGTCATCGAGGCGCAGGTCGTTGGCGTCGACAAGATGATCTACATGAAAAGCACCAGCGGCGATGACGGCAGCTATGTACTGACCGCTTCATTCGAACTCGGTACCGATCCGGACATCAACACCGTCAATGTCAATAATCGCGTTCAGATAGCGCTTGCAAATCTGCCGCCGGAGGTGCAGCGCCAGGGTGTAACGGTGAAGAAAAAATCAGCGGCCTTGCTTGGCGTGATCTCATTCTATTCGCCCAAGCATACGCATGATCCATTGTTTCTTTCCAATTACGTCACCATCAATCTTCTCGACCAGATTAAAAGCACGCCCGGCGTCGGCGACGCGACGCTGTGGGGACCCCAGGATTATGCGATGCGCGCTTGGGTGCGCACGGACCGGCTTACCGGCCTCGGCCTGACTACCGGCGACATCATCAACGCGATTCAGTCGCAGAATATCCAGGCTGCCGTCGGCCGCATCGGCGCGCGTCCGATTTCCAATGACCAGCAGCTGCAGCTTAATCTCCAAACCAAGGGTCGGCTCAACACGGTCCAGGACTTCGAAAACATCGTGATCCGCACCAATCCCGACGGATCGGTGCTCCGCCTTCGCGATGTTGCAAGGGTCGATCTCGGCGCTGTCAATCTCGATCGGGACACCAGTTTGAACGGCGGGCCAGCCGCGACCGTCGCCGTTTATCAAACGCCTGGCGCCAACGCGATCAATACGCTCAAGGCCGTCAAGACGCGCATCACCGAAGCCGAGAAGAGG
>JBAPZR010000261.1:0-9481 GCA_049285335.1 Xanthobacteraceae bacterium
TCCTAACGTCGAAAGCCGCGCTTGAGGGTGAGCGGAAGAAGATTACGGTCCTCTTCGCCGACACCAAGGCTTCAATGGAGCTGTTGGCGGACCGCGACCCCGAGGAGGCCCGGAAGCTCCTGGACCCAGTCCTCGAGCTCATGATGGAGTCGGTCCATCGCTACGAGGGCACCGTCAACCACCTGGCGGGTGATGGGATCATGGCGCTCTTCGGGGCGCCACTAGCCCACGAGGACCACGCGGTGCGAGCCTGCTACGCTGCTCTCGACATGCAAGCCGCGATACAGCGCTACGCTGAGCAGATGCGGCATACGCACGGCGTCGAATTGCAGATCCGTGTGGGGCTAAGTTCGGGTGAGGTCGTCGTCCGCACCATCCGCAGCGACCTTCGCATGGACTACACCGCCGTGGGCCAGACGGCGCACTTGGCCGCGCGGATGGAACAACTCGCCACGCCTGGCACTGTCCGACTCACCGTGGACACATTGCGTCTCGCGGAGGGATATTTTGAGGTGAGGTCCCTTGGCCTGGTGCCGGTGAAGGGGTTGGAGCAGCGGATCGATATCTACGAGTTGATCAGCGCGCGTCCCCGCAGGGCTCGATTCCACGCCGCTGCCGCTCGAGGGCTCACCCAATTCGTCGGGCGGGAGAATGAGCTTGAGGCCGTCAGCCAGGCGCTTGCACGTGCCGCAGCTGGCCGCGGGCAAGTCATCGCCATAGTCGGGGAAGCCGGCGTAGGCAAGTCTCGCCTAATCTGGGAAGTCACCCACTCGCATCGCGCAAAAGGCTGGCTCGTTCTTGAGGCCGGTTCGGTCTCCTATGGCAAGGCGACGAGCTACTTGCCGGTGGTCGATCTCCTCAAGGGGTACTTCTGCATCGAAGACCGTGACGACCCGCGGACCGCGCGCGAGAAACTGACAGGGAAACTTTTGACGCTGGATCGCACGCTAGAAAGCGATTTACCTGCGCTCCTTTCGCTTCTCGACGTGCCGACCGATGACTTGCAGTGGTCGACACTCGAGCCACCCCAACGGCGCCGGCGCACATTGGACTCAGTCAAACGTATCCTGCTCCGGGAAAGCCAAGTTCAGCCACTGCTGCTCGTCTTCGAGGACCTCCACTGGATCGACTCCGAGACCCAGTCCGTCCTCGACGAGCTGGTTGAGAGCCTCCCGGCCGCACGACTCCTGCTACTCGTTAACTACCGGCCGGAGTATCAGCATGCTTGGGGGAGCCGTACGTACTACCGGCGGGTTTTGCTGGATCCCCTGCCCGCCGAAGGTGCCGAACAGTTGCTCACCGCGTTGCTGGGATCCAACGCCGGCCTCGAGCCGCTCATGCACATGCTCATCGCGCGGACCGAGGGCAACCCATTCTTCCTGGAAGAGAGCGTGCGAACACTCCTCGAGGTGGGAACCCTCACCGGCGAACACGGGGCCTACCAGCTGGCGCGTCCCTTACAGGCCATTCAGGTCCCCGCGACGGTCCAGGACGTGATCGCCGCCCGTATCGACCGGCTCTGCGCCACGGATAAGACGCTCCTGCAGGTGGCTTCGGTGCTTGGGAAAGACGTGCCGCTTGGCTTGCTGCAGGCTATTGCCGAGATCGCCGAGGATGAGTTGCACGCTGCGATCGGACGCCTCCGGGCCGCGGAATTCCTGTACGAGGTCGAGTTATTCCCGGATATCGAGTACACCTTCAAGCACGCGCTGACCTACCAAGTGGCTTACGGCAGCCTGCTCCAGGAACGGCGGCGCGCCCTCCACGTCCGAATCGTGGAGACCATCGAGCGAATGTATCCGGACCGGGGCGCGGAGCATGTCGACCGACTGGCCCACCACGCGTTCCTGGGAGAGGAATGGGCGAAGGCGGTCACCTACCTCCAGCAAGTCGGTTTGAAGGCCGCGGCAAGGTCCGCCCATGGCGAGGCCGTGGGGAGGTTTAGCTCGGCGCTGAAAGCCATCGAACACCTCTCGCAAAGCGAGGCCGTGCAAAAAGAGGCGTTTGATCTGCTGTTCAGCTTGCGAACTTCGCTGTCGCCACTCGGGGAATATCGGCGCACATTCGAGCTGCTCGACGAAGCGGAAACTATCGCAAGGAGGTTGAACGATCCGGCAAGGCTGGCCCGCGTCTTTACGTTTAAGTCACTGTGCTTTTGGTCGGTTGGTCGACAGGATCCGGCCATCGACGCCTCCGAGCAAGCACTGGTTACAGCACAGTCCATCGGCGAACCCTCTATCCAAATCTTGTCAAAAATGTTTGCGGGCCGGGCGCGACATGCGCGAGGTGACTATGTGGAAGCGATCGAGCTTTTGAATTCGGTTATCAGAGCGACGGATGGCGATCGCACCAATTTTCTGGGGATGGCCAACCTACCGTCGGTATCGGCTCGCGTCTGGCTTTCGTGGTCGTTGGCAGAGCGCGGCGAGTTCGAGCTGGCGCTTATGCGCAGTGATGAAGCGGTCGACATCGCGGACGCTATCGATCAGTTCGCTACCAGGATCTACGCCTACATGGCTCTCGGAATAGTGCACCTGCGTAAGGGCAGCTTCGACTTCGCAATTCAACCTCTGGAGCGCGCCTTTCAGCTGAGCGAACGCGCGGATCTTCGTATGGCTCGCGCTATGGTCGCGGGCTACCTCGGTCGCGCCTACACATTGACCAACCAGGTATCTCGAGCGATTGAGATACTCAATCAAGCAGTCACGGCCGCTGCGGGTATGGAATTGATGGTCGATCAGGCAATGCGGCTAATGCACCTCGCCGAGGCCTATTTGCACGACAATCAGCTGGAAAAGGCAACCGATATTGCAAATTTGGCATTGCAGAACGCGCTGAATTACCACCAGCGTGGTGCCGCCGCATGGATTCATTGGTTGCTCGGAGAGATAAATGCCCGCTCGGATTTTCGCGGGGCAGCCGACGACCATTATTCACAGGCTGAGGCGTTGGCATCACAACTTGGGATGGCGCCGCTCCTGGCGCACTGTCATTTTGGCTTGAAAAAGGGAAAAGTTGCGAGAGCAGGACCAAACAGCGCCAGGGACATTGCGTCCGAGCGGCGGGTACCTACAGATTCCTGAGATGTCACCGACTGTACCAGAAACAGCGATGGCGCAAATTGATATAGCTTTGTTGTAAGCTAAATGAACTCAGCAAAAACCGACGTTAGCGAAGCCGCACGGCGCCACGCTATGCTGATTCAAGATATGGCTCGAAGGCTTCTATCGAGACTTGAATTGTTGGATCTGCGTCGGGACCCCACAGTTCGTTACCGGTGAACACAACGGTGTACAACCATTGCGGATTGTCACCCTGGTCGACGGCTACCGAGTCAGGATACACGTGACAGCCTTGGCACCGCTCCACCACGCCCAACTTTCCCCGCGCATAGCCTGGCAGGCGTGTGTGGGTCTTCGGATGGATGTTTCTGGTGCGTACGCGATCTCCCGGTTTGAAGAGTGCAGGTGACTGTTGCTGGCGGAAGTATGATGGGCGCACTAGGGCGTCCTGCAATACCGAAAGCGTGAGCTTCCTTCGGAGCATCTTACCCGCGGTTGTGGCATGGCCGGCTTTGAGCTCCTCGGCTGTCGCGAAGCCGCGCTCGATGGTGTTTTTCTCCATTCCCAGAACCCAGCGCTGGTAATACGAAACACTGAGATAAGTAATTGGCGGCAGTTGTTCCTTCGCGAAGCGCGAATGGTCGATACGCCAGGCACCGGCGTAGCTCATGGCTCGCTGCATAGCGAGGACGCGCCCCTCCCACGCAGCGTGGAATACAGGCTCGTTCTTTTCGACCTCGATTTTACCGAAGCCGACCATACCGCCGATGTCGTGCACGCCGTCCATCAAAGAATCATACCACACGCACTCATCGGCACGAGCGCAATGTCCGCTTGGGCTCGTAAGCGGACATCTCGGAATCGAGCGTCGGCCATCAAAAAATCGCCCCAAGCTCGCGTGCTTACAAGTCTATGCGTCTCTATGCGTCGGGGACGGGGTCTGTTCCATGAGTCTACAATGTCGCGTCTGTGTCATACCCGTTCATACTACAATGTCCCAATCGGGGCCCTTCAGGCCGTGACGAAGAATACCGGTTCAGGTGAGAATCCGTGGATCTTGATCGCCGGGCGACCGTGAGGATCATGCGCAAGGAGCGTCGAGCTCAGGCGCCAAGGAGGCACCATGCGCATTCTGGTTTTTCAGCACGTTCCGGTTGAACATCCGGGCGTGTTTCGCGACCTCTGGCTGGAAAGGGGCGACCAATGGCATGTGGTCGAGCTCGACGCCGGCGAGGCAATTCCGGATCTTGATGATTTCGATTTGCTGGTCGTCATGGGTGGCCCGATGGATGTCTGGCAGGAGGATATCTATCCTTGGCTAGCGCCTGAGAAAGCCTCGATTCGACATTGGGTGAGAGATCTCCATCGTCCTTTTCTCGGGATCTGTCTTGGGCACCAGCTGTTGGCGGCATCGCTCGGCGGCAAAGTCGGGCTGATGACGCAACCGGAAATCGGCCTTGGCGAGGTCGAATTGACAGATGCGGGCCGGCAAGACCCGCTTTTGGCCGGCTTTAGTAGACGGACCCAGACCTTCCAATGGCACGGCGCCGAAGTTTCGAAGCTCCCGGACGGAGCAGAAATTCTCACTACGAATTCCGCCTGTCCTGTTCAGGCCTTCCGCTGGGGCCGGCATGCTTACGGGCTGCAATATCACGTTGAGATCATCGCCTCGACGGTGGGCGAATGGAACGCCATTCCACAATACCGGGCCGGACTCGAACGTACCCTCGGCGCCCACGGAGCTTCGCGGTTGGACGAGGTTGTAAGCCGAGAACTGCCCCGGCTCCAAGCCAGCGCCAGTCGCTTAAATGATAATGTCGTAAAGATCGTCGCCGCCGCGCAGCAGATGCGCCGCGGCGCGGCCTGACGGACATTAGGACAAAATAATAGCTGCCGATATTTTATTTGTTTCGCTACGACGAATTTGATTGGCTGTTGCAGCACTCGATCCGGCGAGTGCTAATCCAAATCGAGCGCTGCTTGATGGCGCCTTTAAAGTCGGCGATACGGATCCAAGTTCGACTGCATGTTTCTGCAATGGCGCGGATCGTGCCGGTCGTGGAGGAGGCGACTCGACATTTGAGAAAAGGCCAAAGTCGAAATGCGCGCAATGGTGCTGGAACATCCGGGTGAACCGCTCAAGCTTGTCGAGCGGCCGGATCCACAGCCGGGTGACGGCGAGGTCAGGATTCGCGTCGGCGCGTGCGGCGTATGCCGCACCGACCTTCACGTCGTCGACGGCGAATTGCCGGATCCCAAGCTTCCGATTGTGCCGGGCCATGAAATCGTCGGCCGGATCGACATGATTGGCGGCCGCATCGACGCGCTTGAGATCGGTAGGCGCGTCGGAGTTCCGTGGCTTGGACGCACCTGCGGACATTGCCGCTATTGCCTCGAAGGACGGGAAAACCTCTGCGATCAGCCCTTGTTCACAGGATATACGCGAGACGGCGGTTACGCGACGCATGTCATCGCGGATGCGCGTTACGTATTTCTGTTACCCGACGGCGACGACGTTGCGATGGCGCCGCTTTTGTGCGCCGGGTTGATCGGATGGCGCTCGCTGCAAATGGCCGGAGAGGGTCGAAATATCGGATTCTACGGCTTCGGAGCTGCCGCCCATATCATAGCGCAAGTCGCGCGCTGGCAGGGCCGCCGAGTCTTTGCTTTCACCAGGGCCGGGGATGTCGCCGCACAAGAATTTGCGAAAAAACTCGGCGCGCGTTGGGCGGGGAGTTCCGATGACACACCGCCCGTGCAGCTCGACTGCGCCATCATTTACGCGCCCGTCGGAGCGCTCGTTCCTGCGGCGTTGCGCGCGGTCCGCAAAGGTGGCCGCGTTGTCTGCGCCGGGATTCACATGAGCGATATTCCAAGTTTTCCTTACGATATTCTCTGGCAAGAGCGAGAGATCAAATCGGTGGCCAACCTCACGCGCCGAGACGGCGACGAGTTTTTTGGCATCGTGCCGAAGGCCGCGATCAAGACGCAAACTACACCTTATCCGCTTGCGCGCGCCAACGAAGCGCTCGCCGACCTGCGCAGCGGCCGGCTGCAAGGCGCCGCCGTCCTGGTGCCGTGACTGGTGCCCTGGTAGGAGCCGTCATTTCAATGCGGCGCGCGCTTTGTCGAAGGTTTGCTCGGGCGATCCCGAGGCGTCGATGCGAATCCAGGTCACGGCCTCGATCGAACGCTCTTGTTGTTTGAGCACGACGGAGCGATCGGCATCGGAAGCATCTCGCTCCCGCGCGCCGACCCGGTCGAGGCGAGTTTTCAAATCGGCGATGAGAAACAAGCCGTGGAAACCCACGCCGAGCGCCGCGGCCGCGGTTTCGGCTGCCGTGCGCTCTTGAGCTTTGGCAAAGACCGCATCGACGATCGCCGAGTGACCGGCCTTTGCAACGCGCGCCGCTTTGTCTGTGATTTCGCGGTAGATTCTTTCGGTGATTTCGGGGCGATAGGCCTCGTCCGGCAAACGCTGGTTCTCCGCGAGGCCATAGAATGTCTTGCGCTCGACGTCCGATCGAAACACCAACGCGCCCGGCGCCGGCGTCAGAGCGGGCGCGAGTGATTGCGCCAGTAACGATTTGCCTGTTCCCGATAGCCCGCCGACACTGACGATTACCGGCCTGTCAGGTTTCAGGAGTTCAAGCGCTAGATCGAAATAACGCCGTGCCAACATCGCGACATCTTTTTTAGTCACATCGAGGCGCGACGCCGTGGCCATCGCCCGTATAGCCGCGCGTAGCGACATGAAGAAGGGTAGCGTGGCGATGCCGTCGCAATCCGCGGGCCGGCGCGCCGCCGCAAAGTAGCCGTTGAGAACGCGATTGGCGGCACGCGTGTGGCCGGTCTGCACCAAATCCATCAGCAGGAAGGCAAGATCGTAAAGGAGATCGCCCGAGCCAATCACGGGATCGAATTCCAGCGCGTCGAACGCCACCGGCTCGCCATGGATGACCGCGATGTTTCTCAGGTGAAGGTCGCCGTGGCCGCGGCGGACCAATCCTTGCTGGCCTCGCGCGACGAGCAGGGGCCGTAGCCGCGCCAGCGCGGAGATCGATTGGCGTTGCAGATCGGACACCGCTTGCGCCGGGAACAGTTCGGCGTGCTTGCGAAAGACCGAGGTGTTATTGCCGATGAATTGTTCGAGCGCGGCGATCCACGGCGTCGCATCCACCGGTTCGGCCCGTTCGTGCATCGCCGCCACTGCAACAGCGAGCTTGCCGATAAGCGTATCGTCGAGTTCGCCGCGCTCCCCCAAGTGATCGAGGGTTCCGTCCTCGTCAAAGCGGGTCATCTCCACCGCCCATTCGATCAGTTCGCCGGTCCCGTCGAGCGCAAGTGAGCCGTCGCTTTCGCGCGTGATCGGTACGACCCGGCGATAGAGCTGGGGCGCAAACTTTCGGTTGACCTCAAGCTCGGCCTCGCAAGCTGCTTTGCGCTTACCGAGCGTCGAATAGTCGAGGAAAGGGTAACGTACCGCGCGTTTGACCTTTAGGGCGCGGTCGCCGGCAAGAAAGACCACGGCCGCGTGGGTTTGGTGGCGCCGGATCCCGCTGTTCCCTGACCCCGGGCCGTAGGTCACTGGGTTGCCAAGGAGGTCGAAGACGGGCTTCTGCGTGTCGGTAGATACGGGGTCAGTGAGCGGTGGAGGGGTGGCCATTTGCTAACGAATAAGCGCCGCCACCGGGATGCGGAAGCGGGCTCGTTGCGCCTGGGCCGAAACGCTTTGATAACCAAACCATTTTTTTGGCGCCGACCCGCAATTTAACCCGGAACCAAAGCCACTTGGCCGCGTTCAGCGTCGAGGCATGGCAGGTCGAGGCCCGCTTTTGAGGGGGATTCCACGTCGGCTTAATGGTTTGTTCCCACGGGACCCCCCCAGTGGCCTGTCCTCGTTTGTCGGTGCCGAGCGGTGCTGCGATGCATGCCAGCCGAAGCGCCGGCTGACTTGTTGCCGACCCGCCTCGCGGCGGGGCCCATGCCAGTCCCTCTCGCGGCAAGGCTTTGGAGATTTCTATGCAGATTGCTGAAAAAGTCGGCTCGACAGACGCCGACGTCGTCCGTCCCGCTTCGGCGAGTGAGGGCGACCACGGCCAAGGCCACATCCAAGGTCATGGCGATGCCAATGGCGGGATCACCCCCGATGTCGACGCCAAGGGGCTCGCGGAGCTTCTGCATGCGCTTCAGGCCATGCGGGTCGGTGACTTCTCGGTGCGCATGGCCGGCGATCGCATCGGGCTTCTCGGCAAGATCGCCGACACGTTTAACGAAATCGCGGCTACCAATCAGCGAATGGCGGGCCAGCTGGAAAGCGTCGGGCAGGTGGTCGGCCGGGACGGCCGCACTCGCCAGCGCGTGCGTTTCGGCCTTTCCGACGGTGCTTGGGGTGAAATGGAGACGAGCGTCAATTCGCTCATCGACGATCTGCTGTGGCCGACGACCGAAGTGACCCGCGCCATCGCCGCCGTCGCCCAAGGCGATCTTTTGCAGACCGTGCCTCTTAATGTCGACGGCCGGCCTCTCAAGGGAGAGTTTTTGCGGTCCGCCGAAATCGTCAACACGATGATCGAACAGCTCAACGTGTTCACCTCGGAAGTCACGCGCGTGGCGCGCGAGGTCGGCACCGAGGGCAAGCTCGGCGGCCAGGCGCAGGTCGGCGGCGTCACGGGCGTGTGGAAGGATCTCACCGAGAGCGTGAACTCGATGGCGTCGAATCTCACCGCCCAAGTCCGCAACATCGCGGAAGTGACGATCGCGGTGGCCAACGGCGATTTGTCGAAGAAGATTACCGTCGACGTGCGCGGCGAGATCCTGCAACTCAAAGAGGCCATCAACACGATGGTCGATCAACTGCGTTCGTTCGCATCGGAAGTCACGCGCGTGGCGCGCGAGGTCGGCACCGACGGAAAGCTTGGCGGTCAGGCTATCGTGCCCGGCGTCGCCGGCACCTGGAAAGACTTGACCGACTCGGTCAACGCCATGTGCGGCAACCTCACCGACCAAGTCCGCAATATCGCGCATGTGACCACGGCCGTCGCGCGCGGCGACCTTTCGCGCAAGATCACGGTCGATGTTCGCGGCGAAATTCTCGAACTCAAAGACACCATCAACACGATGGTGGACCAGCTCAACTCTTTCGCCTCCGAAGTGACGCGCGTGGCGCGCGAAGTCGGCACCGAGGGCAAGCTCGGCGGTCAGGCCGAAGTGCCTGAAGTGGCCGGCACCTGGAAGGACCTGACCGACAACGTCAACTTCATGGCGTCGAACCTCACCGCCCAGGTCCGCAACATCGCCGAAGTCGCAACCGCGATCGCCGGTGGCGACCTGTCGAAGAAGATCACGGTGGACGTGCGCGGCGAAATTCTGCTGCTCAAGGACACCTTGAACACCATGGTCGAGCAGCTTCGCTCCTT
>JBAPZR010000262.1:0-3128 GCA_049285335.1 Xanthobacteraceae bacterium
GGAGCTGTTCAGTTGCTGGGGCCCCCAATGGCGAACGCGCCATCATCTCCACATCACCAATCCGCCGTCCCAAAGGTGCGCACCAAGCGGGCCGCGAAGTATGGCCGCAAGTATCGGGATCGCCACATTTCAGCGGCCTTGCGCTCGGTGCCGACCGGATCATTACTTCTGCGGCCCGATGTCGAGCGGCAGCGGCTCCGCCGGCTGCAGCATGCGGTCGAAACGCTTTTCCAGCTCCCGGTTTGAAATAGCGGGCGGCATGCGGCTGCGATCGGCGACGCTTTCGCCAACATGGGTAAGCTGAGGCAGCAGCAGCACGGCAAGCAACAGGGCAGCCTGCGCGCACAGATATGGCAGTAGCGACCGCAATAGCGCCGAAAACGGAATCGCCCGCTTGAGAACGGTGCGCGTCATCATTACCGCGTAGCCAATCACTGGATTGATAAAACTTGCTTGCAAGGCGAGTAGCACTAGAACTGCAACCCAGCGCGCATCCGCTACGCGGATGAGGAGCGGTGGAATGACGATTGGTACGACAACGAAGATGATTTCGAACGCGTCGAGTACCAGCGCGCTCAACCCTATTCCGGCCAGCACAATAAGCGTCGCGCTCAGCGTGCCGCCAGGTATGGCGGCGATCCAGGCCGCCGCAAGTTGATCGGTGCCAAGAATACGCAACACCAACGTCAACGTGGTGGCGGCAACGAGGAGAAAGAACAAGGCGCCGGTGAGCGCTAGCGCTTCACGCAAGACTTCGTTCAGGATGGAGAGCGGCAATCGCCCGGTGAGAAAGCCCGCGACCAGGAGCATGAAACCGCCCATCGCTGCAGCTTCGACGGCGTAAAAGTACCCCGCAGAAACGCCGCCAAGCAGGATTAGTATCGCTAGCACCGTCAGGATCGCCAACGCCGCTTGCTGCACGGTCGGAGGTGTGCTCGTCGCAGCCTTTTCGCACGGCTCTGCCTTGCGATTGAGCCACCAGCCGAGCAGGACACAGGCAGCGAGATAAAGACCGGCAGGCACCAGCGCGCCGTGAAACACATCTTGCGTATTGATCACGCGGTCTTCACGGCCCGTCGCAGTCACGGCAATCGTATGTGCGTTCAACATGGCATCGCCGAGAAGGATTAACACGAGCGACGGTGGGATGACGACGCCGAGCGTGCTAGCCACGGTGATGATCGCGGCGCGACGCGGCAACACGACGCCCGAGGCGGCAAGACGTGGTTCAACTACGCGCGATAAGGCCAGCACACTGGCGCCGACGGAACCGTTCATGGGGCCGAGCAACGCGCCGATCGCAATTCCCGAGATCACCGGAGCGGCGGGACCCGGTAGAACGGCAAGGCAGCAACGATAAAGTGCGTCGGCGATCGGCAGGCGGTTAATAAGTGTGCCCATCAGAACATAAAGCGGGATGGCTTGGAGCAGGTCGTTCTCGAGTAGATTGATCAGGCGCTCGGGCAAGACACCGACCAGCTGAACAGGCACGTCCCCGCTTAAGGCTCCGATCGCGGCCCCGAAACAAGCGGTCGCCAGCAGCACCACGGCTGCTGGGATGCCGGTGAATACGATACCGACGCCAACCAGAATCAACAGGCCCAAGCCCAGCCAAGGCATCATTGAAGCCATTATGGATACGACACTCGAGCCGGCCGAAATAATCCGATCACGCCCTCGATCAAGATCAACAGCGCCAGGACCAGTAGCGCCGCCTTGATAATGAAATAGCCGGGGTTACCTGTGTCTGGGAAATGCTCGAGTAACAGGATTGAATTGCGCACGATGTTCCAGCCTGTGACTAAGACGATGATCGACCATGGAATGAGGCCGAAAAGGGCGCCGGCACGCCCGAGCCACAGCCGCGTCGCGTCCGAATAATTTCGCGATATTGTATCAGCCATGAGATGAGTTTTCGCGCGCGTTGCGGCGGTGATACTCGCCGCGACATAGAGCGCGAACAGCCATTGCCCCAGATCATTCGCTTCCCGCGAATAAGAACCGACGATTGCGCGTAACGGCCACTGCAGAAACAGCAACGTCACGACAGGTAGCGCCAGCCATTTGGCGGCGGCCAACACTGATTCAACGAATTGGTCGAGGAATCGCAAAACGCAGCCCGCGACGATCTTTTCCTGGGATACGCTAGACGGCTTTCAAACTCAGGCGAATATTCGCGTTTTTTCGCTGTTCTACAAGACCGCGCGAACCGCAGCCGGCTTGACCGGCTCCCGTGACCGCCGGTGCATTACCGGCTGGCGCCGTGGAGATTGCTATTTGATATCGGGCGGTTGGGTAAGGTCGAGCGGCGGCGCTTCGATTTGGGGAATATTGATCTGCACCTTGTTGGGATCGACGTGTGACAAGCTAGACCTGTAATGCGTGACCAAGCTGGGGAACATGATCACCGTTATCACCATGATGAGCTGAATCAATACGAATGGCACCGCACCCCAATAAATCTGGCCAGTCGTCACTCCCGCCGTAAGCTTGCCGGTAACTCGATCGAGGAAAGGTTCGCGCGGCGCCACCGAGCGCAAATAGAAAAGAGCAAAGCCGAAGGGTGGGTGCATGAACGAGGTCTGCATGTTGACGCCGAGGATGACGCCGAACCAAATCAGGTCAATGCCGATATGATCGGCCGCCGGACCCAGCAGCGGTATAATGATGAAGGCCAGTTCGAAAAAGTCGAGAAAGAAAGCCAGTACGAATACAAAAGCGTTGACGAAAAGCAAAAAGCCAATCTGGCCGCCAGGCAGCGAGGTGAGCAGATTTTCAACCCAGATATGTCCGCTGACCCCGTAGAAAGTAAGCGAGAACACACGGGCACCGAGCAGGATGAAGAGCACGAACGAGGCTAATTTCGCCGTGGACTCCGTCGCCTGACGAACCAAGTCCCAGGTCAGGCGCCGTTTCAGGGCACCGAGAATGAGTGCGCCGCTGGCGCCCATGGCGCCCCCTTCAGTCGGGGTGGCGACGCCGATGAAAATCGTGCCGAGCACAAGAAAAATCAGGAACAGCGGCGGCACCATGACGAACGTCGTCTGCTGCGCCATGCGCGACAGAAAGCGAAACCCGGTGAAGCGATCGATGATCCAGTTCACGATCGCCACGGCAAACGCAAATAG
>JBAPZR010000263.1:0-1675 GCA_049285335.1 Xanthobacteraceae bacterium
GCATAAGCGTCCGCAGCGCACGGCGTGCCGGCTGCCGCCATCGCGGCCCGGACATCGCCATCGAGGCACATCGTCTCCCGCGCTGCCCTGGCATAGCCCAAGACTGCTAGCGTTCTCGCATTCAGCCGCAGCTGACATTCCCGATCGACGAAGGTCCCTCCGATCGTCACGCCAAAACCAGCACCCGCACCGCCGGCTGACACCGACCCGAGGCAGACTTCGCTGCCTGCAGCCGCAAGGCCGGGCGCGTAGACGTTCGGCACAGTGTTGACGGTTGTGTTGGTCGGGATCGCAGGGCTATTGAATGTGATGTCCTGGGCGTTGCCAAAGCCAGCGTTAGTCGAGGCCGACTGCGAACCTGACTGTGCTTGGCCATTCGAACTAGACGTCGTCACGTTTGTGTTCGAGCTTGCGGCTACGTTTGTCGAACCCGCGAACAGCGAACCGGTGGTCAGGGCAAGCCCCGCAAGGCCAAGAGCACTCCCCAGCCCAAAAACTACGATTCTTTTCATATCGGAAAGCCCCCGATTTTCCGCGTCATGAAATTGACACGTCCGAACCCCAAATCGATCTCAAACTCTCATAATTGGGGCAGCTTAATCAAGAGCAACGATCTGTCTTGTGTGAATCGTAGCAAGAACGTCAGATTCCCAACGCACTGAAATATCTAAGTTTTTATTTTGTCATAGTATCTGCCCGGAACTGAAGTGCCGTTTGCTTGGAGATAGTGGCAAAAATGCATCACAATTATGCTTGGCCTGCCGCTGAAATATGCAAGGCCGCGTGAACTCGGGCCAGCGCTCGGAGCCTGGTGCTGGAATTATTTGTTCGATCCGTTTGCTAGCGTGACCTGGTTCGCGCTAATAGCCTTCGCGACTACGATGTTTGTGGCCAACTCTTCGCAACCATTTACGGCAAAGGTGATTCGAGCCGTAGGCGTGCGTTCTGTACGGGGCATCTAGTTTTTCAGCGAAGTTCGTGAAATTGGACACGTGGGGGTAGACCGCATGCTTTCTCTACGGGGCATCTGAGTTATCCAGCGGGAGTTGGTGAAATTGAGGGTAGACCGCGCGTATCGGCGATCGCGCCTGTGGCTTGCAGCGCTCGCTCTGACTTCTAACATGATTGGACATCTGCCCGCTCACGCCGAAGTATCGGCCTCCCTTCCGCCCTTCAAGGCCTGCCTTCCGGCAAATCCTGCCGAGCTGCCGATGCGATGGAGGGCGATTGGCCTCATGATGTCTTTCGAACAGGGCCAACTCGATGTTGGTGAATTCGTCTTTGACGGCGGTCTGCCAGCCATGCGCGCCACGGTCTACGGACTGCAATCAGGAGCCGTCGATCTTCTGATCACCGATAACGACACCTACGTTATTCACGGACCACATCATTCACCGACGGATTGCACCTCGCTCGGTCCCAGACTGGGGCCACCATCGCCACAATGGTTATCCGAAAAGTCTGTGTGCGTCGGCGAAAGCCCAGTCGCGTCACGCCCGGTTCAATGGTGGCAGAAAATAGGGACCGACGTCGCCAGACATTGGGTCTCGACCGAAACGCGATTGCCGCTCCGCAGCTGGTTTCTCCGACGCTCGCTCGACCCGGCTATCATTGGCGATTATGCCATGACGTATTTCCCGACTTTCACGCCGCTGCCACAAACCGATTTGATGGC
>JBAPZR010000264.1:0-32934 GCA_049285335.1 Xanthobacteraceae bacterium
GTTTCGCGTCTGCCGCCGGAGTGGGCTTGGAGTCGCCGGCGCCGGCCGTGCCGACACCCGGTGCCGGTGCCGCTTGCGCCGGTTTGGCTTCGGCTGGTTTGGCTTCGGTGGGGCCGCTTTCAGTCCCGACCGGAGGCGTCGTCGCGCCCGTGGTTGTGGTGGCATCAGGCGTCGCGGGCTTGGTGTCCGATTTGGTATCTGACTTGACCTGCGGCGTCGGGGCGGAGGTTGTCGTGGTCACGGCGCCGGTTGTTTCGATTGATTCCGTCGCCGCCGGTTCGCTCTGCGGCTTCTGTGCCGATTCGGTGACGGCCGGCGTGGTGGCTTTGTCGGATTCGGCGGCCGGCGAAGCGCTCGTCGTTTCCGGCGCCGGCGCCGCCGTGGTGGTTTCATTGCCGGAGCTTGACGCCGGGTCCGCGAACGTCCCGCCGCTGGTCAACGAGAGCAGAAGAGCAATGGCGGTCGGAGCTAAAAACCGATCGACACGAATTCCCGACATTGCAAATTCTCCTTGCGAGCCTGTGCAGCGACGAAACAGCAATCTTTCAGAACGATTGCTTTCTATTTATGGCGGACGCCGCGGGCGACACGAACCACGACTGGTCCGACATTACGCGAGCCGTTCTATTTTGTCCCGTGACCGCCGATAAACATTCCGTCGAACTAGACGAATTTTGTTGCCTGTCGCTCGGCGGCAACGGTCACGCTATCCGCCTCACCGCGCTCACTATTTAGGCCCAGCGCGTCGAGCTTGCGGTAGAGAGTCGAGCGACCGATTCTAAGCCGCCGCGCGACTTCCGACATTTGTCCCCGATAGTGACTGATCGCGTAGCGGATGAGTTCGGATTCGATTTCGTCCAGCGGTCGCACGTCTCCCACGCGATCGAGTAGTGGCAGCGAGTCGGACGGTGCAAGCGGCACGACGCTCGGCTGAAAGGAGGCGTCCTCTTCAAGTGTGACGATCTGCTCGTCCCTGTCCGCCGTGTCTGGTGGCTCGGGCGCGCCCGCACCACGAACGTCTACAGCGCGCAATTCCGGTGCGCAGTGGGCGGACTGTGCGGCGATTTGCGGAAACTCGCTGAGGCCGAGCGTATCCGCCTCGGCCAGCACGACGGCGCGGAAGATCGCGTTTTCGAGCTGGCGGATATTGCCGGGCCAATGAAACGCCGAGAGTATCCGCAAAGCCTCAGGCGTAATACCGCGTATCCGCCGGCCTTCCTCGGCGGCAAACCGCGCCAGAAAATGGCGGGCAAGCACCGGAATATCTGCCGGCCGCTGGCGCAGCGGCGGCACGGCAATGGGAAACACATGCAGGCGGTAGAACAAATCCTCGCGAAAGCGGCCGGCTTTGACGTCGGCAATCAGATCGCGGTTAGTGGCCGAGATCAGCCGTATATCGACCTTGACGGGCTTGCGCGCGCCGACCGGTTCGACTTCGCCGTCCTGGACGACGCGCAACAGCTTCACCTGCGCCGCCGGCGGCAATTCGCCGACTTCATCGAGGAACAGCGTGCCGCCCGCGGCTTCGACGAATTTGCCGATATGGCGATCGGTGGGGCCGGTGAACGAGCCCTTTTCGTGGCCGAACAGGATCGACTCCACGAGATTTTCGGGCATTGCGCCACAATTGACGGCGACGAAGGGCTTGGCGCGCCGTTCGCCCGATCCATGAATAGCTCCGGCGATCAATTCCTTTCCCACTCCGGATTCGCCGGAGATCAGCACCGGAATGTTCGAGCCTGCCGCCTTCTGCGCCATGCGAAGCACGCGATGCATGTCGGGGCTTTGCGTGATGATGTCTTTAAATTGCAAGGTACCCGTGCGACTGCGCTTGATGCGCGCCAGTTCGCCCTCAAGTGCGCTCGCGCTAAGCGCATTGCGCACACTGATCCGAAGGCGTTCGGCGCCGACCGGCTTGACCACGAAATCCACCGCGCCACCGCGCATCGCCGACACGACATTGTCGATGCCGCCATGGGCGGTCTGCACGATCACCGGCACATTGATCCCGGCTTGGCGCATTTTGCCGAGAAGGCCGAGACCGTCGAGGTTCGGCATGATCAGATCGAGGATAACGCAATCGATCCGCGCGCCATCGGGACTGCACAGCAGCGACAAGGCGGCGTCGCCATTGTCGCGGGTGACGGTCTCGTATTCGAACTTGTGCAGCATGGCTTCAAGAAGCCGGCATTGCACCCGATCGTCGTCAACGATGAGTATGGTCATGCGCGCTGTGCCGTTTCGGGGCACTTTGCCGCGCGACCCTTAAGGGGATGTTAAAACGCCCCGCGCGGGCACCGGCGGTCATGTCGAACGCGATTGCGGTGGCGGTGCATTGACAGCGGCGATTTCCCGCCGCAGGGCATAGCTATGCCTGTTCCCGATCCCGCCGATGTGCTGACCGGACTTTGGCGCGCGGCTGGATTCGACGACGCGTCGCTGCGCGACATCGCATTGACCGGCGGCGAACCGGTCTTGCCGTCCTCATTCGCAGTCGGGACGGCGGCGCAGGCGACGATTGGCGCGGCTGCGCTCGCGGCCGCGGCGTTATGGCGGCAACGAACCGGTCGGCGCCAAAGCGTGCGTGTCGACATGCGCCATGCGGCGGTCGAATTCCGCAGCGAGCGTTACCTGCGAGTCGACGGCAAGGCGCCGGAAGATCATCATGACCGGATAGCCGGGCTGTACCGCTGCGGCGACGGCCACTGGGTGCGGCTCCACACCAATTTGCCGCATCATTGCAGTGGTCTTCTTAAGCTCCTCGGCTGCGATCACGATCAGGCAGCGGTGCAGCGCGCCCTGGCCGGCTGGCAGGCAGAGGCGCTTGAAACCGCCGCCGCCGATGCCGGGCTCGTCGTCACCGCGTGCCGATCCTTCGCCGAGTGGGATCGGCACCCGCAGGGCCGCGCCATCGCGCAATCGCCATTGTTCAGCATCGAGAAAATCGGCGATGCCCCGCCGCAAAAACGCGAAGCGGCGGAACGGCCGCTCTCCGGCGTCAACGTTCTCGACTTAACCCGCATCATCGCCGGCCCGGTCTGCGGCCGGACGCTTGCGGCGCACGGCGCCAATGTCCTTCTCGTCACCGCCGCGCATCTGGCCTCGATGTTGCCACTTGTGATCGACACCGGCCGAGGAAAGCTGTCGGGGGCAATCGACTTGCGCGATGTCGCCGGCCGTCACGCGCTTTCGGCGCTTGCGCGCGATGCCGATGTCTTCGTCCAGGGCTATCGGCCGCGCGCGCTTGCCGCGCGGGGTTTCGGTCCGGATGATGTTGCGCGGCTTCGGCCCGGCGTGGTCTACGCCTCGCTGTGCGCCTACGGCCATGACGGACCGTGGGCGCCGCGGCGCGGATTCGATTCGCTCGTGCAGACGGCGAGCGGGTTGAATGCCGCGGAGGCGGAAGCCTTCGTCGCGGGCGAGCCTATGCCTTTACCGGCGCAGGTGCTCGATCACGCGACCGGCTATTTGCTGGCCTTTGCGGTGATGGCGGCGCTGCATCGCCGCGCCGTGGAAGGCGGTTCCTGGCACGTGCGGCTTTCGCTCGCCCAAACCGGCTATTGGCTCCGCGGCCTCGGCCGCATCGACGGCACGCACTGTCCCGATCCCGGCTTTGACGACGTGCGCGATTGCCTCGAAGAAACGCCTTCGGGCTTCGGCCGGCTCACGGCGGTTCGCCATGCCGCGGAGATGTCCGAGACGCCGACCTCCTGGGCGCGCCCGAGCGTTCCCCTTGGCACGCACGCGCCGGTTTGGTCCCGTTAAGGCATGATCCGGAAAAGGATGCCCAGGACGCGATCCGGGGTGGAAACCGAGTTCTTCGAAAAAGATCATGCCTCGTCAAATACCTGGAGTCGCAATCGATTCAGTTTGAAACGATTGCGCTCAGGAGGCCGTTTGATCTGCGTCAATGTCATCATTTCGGATGCTTGGTATCGGTACCATCGGTGGATTTTGCCCGGGAGGAATTGATGGCTCATTCGTCAATGGAAGGAATTGGCAAGGCCGCAGCGGAATCCGGAATGGCGGGAATGATGCAACTCGGCAGAGAGCGCACCGAGGCCATGTTGGCGGTGCAGAAGCAATTGCTGGATGGATATGAAGAAGCGAGCCGCGCCTGGATCGCCCGGGTGAAGTCGGAAGTGGAATTGTGGTCCGAGCTTGCCGCCAAGCTGTCGGCAAGCGCTTCCATCCCAGAAGGAATGGAAGCCTATCGCGAGTGCGTTTCGCATCGCATGCAGATGGCCGCGGAAGACGGCAAGAGACTGTTCGAGGAAGGTCAGAAGATTATCGGTACGCTAACCAAGTCGTTCGGCAACGGCCTGGCCCACAAACACAAATAACAAAAAGCCAAAGACCAATTGTCGCGGTCGCTGACCGAGAGGCAATCGGAGACGAAAGCATGCTGCAATATGAAGAACACGCAGCCGGCGTTCGGCGTCCTGTGCCGCAGGATTGGGCTCGGCTGATCCGCAAACTGCGCTGGATCGGGCTTACCGAGGAAGCGCGGCGGCTGGAAGCCGCCGTCAGGACGATCGCTCCGACCGACCGCAGCAAGGTCGAATTCGGGCCCTCCAGCACGGATTAGCAACATCTGGCGCGATACCGTCTGAGCGCATCATCTGAGTAGAATCTGAGCATGGGGCCGGGGCGTTTCGCCCCGGTTCGCCGTGGCCTTGCAGCCGCGGCGGCATTGCGCCACATGAAAAGCCCCGATGACCTCAGGTTGGAACATGCCGAAAATCACCAAGAAGTTCGCCGCCAAGCTCGCGCCGCATCCAGGCCGAGCCAATCGCCAATTGCCGGAATGGAATCTCAACGACCTTTATCGCGGGCTCGACGATCCGGCGATAAAACGCGACCTCGATCATATCGATGCCGAGTGTGCGGCCTTCGAAACCGCTTACAAAGGCAAGCTAGCGGAATTGGCGGCGGCGCCCGAGGGCGGCTCGGTGCTTGCGCAAGTCGTGCAGCGGCTGGAATTGATCGACGATCTGATGGGCCGCCTCGCTGCGTTTGCCGGCCTGGTGCACGCCGGCAATACGCTCGATCCCGCACGCACCAAGTTTTACGGCGACATTCAGGACCGCCTGACGACAGCCTCAATCCATCTCGTGTTTTTCACGCTCGAGCTCAACCGCATCGATGAAGAGGTTCTCAATCGCGCGATGGCCGCTCCCGCGCTCGGTCATTATCGGCCCTGGATCGAAGACGTCCGACGCTATCGGCCGTATCAGCTCGAGGATCGCGTCGAGCAGCTATTTCATGAAAAATCGGTGACGGCCAGTGCGTGGGGTCGACACTTCGATGCGACGATCGCGAATTTGCGGTTCAAGGTTTCGGGAAAAACGCTCGCCATCGAGCCGACACTGAATTTCTTTCAGGACCGCTCCGGTGCGAAGCGCAAGGCCGCGGCGGACGCGCTTGCGCAAACCTTCAAGAATAACGTCGCGCAATTTGCGCTGATCACCAATACCCTTGCCAAGGACAAAGAAATCTCAGACCGCTGGCGTGGGTTCGCCGATATCGCCGACGATCGACATCTATCGAACCGTGTCGAACCGGAAGTGGTGGCAGCGCTGGTCACTGCGGTTCGTGCCGCCTATCCGCGACTGTCGCATCGCTACTATGCGCTTAAGGCCAAATGGTTCGGTAAAAAGCGGCTGCCGTATTGGGATCGTAACGCGCCGCTGCCGCAAGTGCCGATGCGCAATGTCGGCTGGGCCGAGGCCAAGGACACGGTGTTGACCGCCTATGGCGCGTTTTCGCCGAAAATGGCGGAAATCGCCGAGCGTTTTTTCGATGAACATTGGATCGATGCACCCGTGCGCCCGGGCAAGGCGCCCGGCGCCTTCTCGCATCCGACGACGCCGTCGGCGCATCCTTACGTGCTGTTGAACTACCAGGGAAAGCCGCGCGATGTGATGACGCTGGCGCATGAGCTCGGCCATGGCGTGCATCAGGTACTCGCAGCGCCTAACGGCGCTCTCATGGCGCCGACGCCGCTGACGCTCGCGGAGACGGCGAGCGTATTCGGCGAGATGCTGACCTTCAGGAAGCTTCTGGCCAATACGCGCAACAAGAAGGAACACAAGGCGATGCTGGCCGCGAAGGTCGAGGACATGATCAACACGGTGGTGCGGCAGATCGCCTTCTATACGTTCGAGCGCACCGTCCACA
Organism: Xanthobacteraceae bacterium; assembly: GCA_049285335.1. Taxonomy (GTDB): domain Bacteria; phylum Pseudomonadota; class Alphaproteobacteria; order Rhizobiales; family Xanthobacteraceae; genus BOG-931. Next base: position 6,181 of record JBAPZR010000264.1, read on the forward strand.
CCGAACGCAAGAACGGTGAATTGACCGCAACCCGCATTGGCGAGTTATGGTTGGACGTCCAGCGCGAGAGCCTCGGACCTGCGATCGAACTAAAACCGGGCTATGAGACGTTCTGGTGTTACATCCCGCATTTCATCCATTCGCCGTTCTACGTCTACGCTTATGCGTTCGGCGATTGCCTGGTGAATTCGCTCTATGCGGTCTACGAAAACGCCGCGGAAGGATTTGCCGAGCGCTACCTCGCTATGCTCGCGGCGGGCGGCACCAAGCATTATTCCGAATTGTTGGCGCCGTTCGGCCTGAACGCCCGCGATCCGGCCTTTTGGCAGGGCGGTTTGGGCGTCATCGACCGGATGATTACGGAGCTGGAAAGGCTATGATTTAACAAGCACTTAGGTACGCATTACAAACGTGAACTTGGTGTCTATGTCGAACCGTGAAGAATCTGATCGCGAAAAAAATCGCTTCTCCGCTCGCGCGGCGCGCTATGCGCGCGTGTCGGCCAATGTCGGCGGTGTCGCAGCGCGCTACGCCGGGCGGCGGCTCCTCGGCGGCGAGCCCGATCGCGCGGGCGATGCCAGCGCACTCTCATCGGCACTGGGGCGGCTGAAAGGGCCGCTGATGAAGGTCGCACAATTGATGGCGACCATTCCCGACCTGTTGCCGGCGGAATATGCCGTCGAGTTGCAAAAGCTGCAGAGCGAAGCGCCGCCGATGGGCTGGGCCTTCGTCAAGCGCCGCATGACGGCGGAGCTCGGCGCCGGCTGGGAAGGAAAATTCCAAAGCTTCGAGCATCACCCGGCCGCCGCCGCTTCGCTCGGTCAGGTGCATCGTGCGCGCTCGCTCGACGGCGCTGCGCTCGCGTGCAAGCTGCAATATCCCGATATGCAGTCCGCTGTCGAAGCCGATCTGCAGCAGCTACAATGGCTGCTTGCGATCCGCCGCCGGCTCGATTCGGCGATCGACACGACCGAGATCGGCAAGGAGATCGGCGCGCGAGTGCGCGAGGAGCTCGATTATCAGCGTGAAGCCAAGCACGTCGCGCTCTATCGTGAAATGCTCGACGGCATCCATATCGTGCGCGTGCCGCGCGCCTGGCCCGAACTATCGACCGGACGTCTGCTTACGCTCGACTGGCTCGAAGGCAGCCGCATGCTGGCGCACAAGAGCGATCCTCTGGCGGTGCGCAATGCGCTGGCGACTGCGATGTTCACGGCCTGGTGGTTTCCGTTCAGCCGCTTCGGTGTCATCCACGGCGATCCGCATCTCGGAAATTACACGGTGTTCGCGCACGGCGGCGCGCCCGCTGGCATCAATCTCCTCGACTACGGCTGTATCCGCATTTTCGCGCCGAAATTCGTCCGTGGCGTCGTCGATCTCTATCACGGACTCCTCCGCGGCGAGGACGATCTGATCGTGCACGCCTACGAGACTTGGGGTTTTCGCAAGCTGTCGCGCGAGCTCATCGACACGCTCAATATCTGGGCGCGCTTTATCTATGCACCGTTGCTCGACGACCGCGTGCGGACCATTGCCGACGGCGTGGCGCCATCCGAATATGGCCGCCGCGAAGCCTTTCGCGTTCATCAGGCGCTTAAGCAAAAGGGACCGGTGACGGTGCCGCGCGAGTTCGTTTTCATGGACCGCGCCGCCATCGGCTTGGGCGCGGTGTTTCTGCATCTGCGGGCCGAGCTTAATTTTTATCGGCTGTTCAACGAAGCGATCGAGCGCTTTTCGATGGAACGTGTCGCCAAGCGCCAAGCGGCGGCGTTGGCCAAAGTGAATTTGTAGGGTCGCCCGACGCCGGCCGTCAGCAGCAGTCGCAGTCGAAGCCTTCGGGCGCGACCAGCGCATTTTTCATGAAAGCGGGCGGCACGTCATCGGCGGCGGCCTCTGCAAGTGGCTTGAAGATTATGAAATGGTGACGCCCGGCCTGCGTCCAGAAAACGACGTGCGTTTCCACCGGCGGGCAGCCGGGAACGGAACAGGCGATCTCCGACACCATGATGGTTTCGTCGTCGCCGAGCGTGAATCGCACTCGCGTCCAGGCGCACAAGCGCTCGTGCGCGGTAGCGCGGTCGGGGCTTTTCTTCTTCAAGCCAAGCATGGCAACGTACACAGAACCAAGGTGTCTATGGCCGGGTCAAGCCCAGCCTGAAGCGAAAGGACGGCGAAAGTGCCTGAAAAAGTACTGACCGCGGTGCGAACCGGACCCAGCAAGACCGAACTGCGCGACTATCCGATGCCCGACATTCCCGAAGACGCCGCCCTGATGAAAATGGAGGTCGGCGGCATCTGCGGCACCGACGTCAAGCTCTACAAGCACCCGCCTTCGAGCGCGCCGGTCATCATGGGGCATGAAAATATCGGCACCATCGCCAAAGCCGGCCGCGAATTCACCCGCCGCAAGGGATTCAAAGAAGGCGACCTTGTTTTTGTCGAGCATTACGTCAGCTGCGGCAAATGCGAGTGGTGCCATGCCGGCCAATACCGCCACTGCGAGAATACCAACTGGCGGACCAATCCTGACGCCATCCGCTATGGCTATACCTCGGCCGAGAAGGCGCCGCATCTGTGGGGCGGTTTTGCGCAATATGTTTATTTGCCCTGGAACGCGGTGATCCACCACGTGCCGAAGGGTATCAGCGCGGAGCTGGCGAGTCTGGTGACGCCGATGGCGAATGGCGTCGAATGGTCGCTGTTCGACGGCGGCGTCGGCTACAATTCGACGGTGCTGATCCAGGGGCCCGGGCAGCAAGGATTGTCGCAGACCGTGATCTGCAAACAGGCCGGCGCTTCGCTCATCATCGTCACCGGCACGTCGAAGGATAGAGCGCGTTTGGATGTCGCCAAAAAGCTCGGCGCCGATCATGTTATCGACGTGCAGAAGGAGGATCCGCTGGCGCGGGTCATGGAAATCACCGGTGGCAAGGGCGTCGATGTCTCGCTCGATTGCACCGCCGGCGCCGGAACAATCCCCATGCTGCTCGGGATCGAAGCGCTCAAGCGCAAGGCCGGTGTCATCGTCGCGCAAGGCGAGCTGGCGCAATTTCCGAATTTCCCGCTGGAAAAATTCACGGTTAAATTCATCACCATGAAAAGCGCGCGTGGCCACAGCTACAAGGCGTGCGAATTGGCGCTTGAACAACTCGCCTCAAAGCGCTTTTCGCTGGAATTGATCACGACCCACCGCTTTGGTCTTAAGGATGTCGACCTCGCGATCCGCTCGGTCGGCGGGGAAGGCGTTCCCGACGTCATCCATGCCTCGCTGATGCCGTGGTTGTGAGGGAAGGCGTGATAACCAGGAAAGACGTGGTTACTAATAAGGACCCTTGCGGCGCTTTCGAAGGTGGGGGCAGGGACTGATGGACTCGATCTTCATTGCCCGCGGCTCGCCCGACGCGGTCCCCATCTGGTTTGTGACCGCGGCGAATTATTCCGACCTGCGTAAAATGATCGGCGTGCAAGGATGTTTGTTCGCTGACGCTGCGGGTTTCGAGCCGAAGCCCGGCCGGCTTCTTCTGCTGCCCGCCAAAAACGGCGACCGCCTTGGCGGTGTTTTGTTCGGCCTGGAAGCCCCCGATGATCCTAAGGATCCGTTCTTGCCGGGACGCTTGGCGTCGCAATTGCCCGATGGCGTTTATCGCTTTGGCAACGCGCCGAACGACACGCGGCTCGCGGCGCTCGCCTTCGCGCTCGGTTCATACGCATTTACCCGCTACCGGAAAGCGCCGGCCCGGTCGGTCAAGCTCGGCGTGCCGCAGAGCGTCGATCGTGCGGAGCTGGAGCACATTGTGGAAGGCGTGACGCTCGCGCGCGATCTCATCAATACGCCGGCCAACGACATGGGGCCGGCGCAACTCGAACAAGCGGCGCGCAAGCTCGCCGCGCGCCATGCGGCGAGCGTCAGCTCAATCGTCGGTGATGAGCTCTTGGAGCGGAATTTTCCGCTCATCCACGCCGTCGGCCGCGCCGCCGCCGGGGCGCCACGCCTGATCGATATATCGTGGGGCGACGCCGGTCATCCGCGCGTGACGCTCGTCGGCAAGGGGGTCTGTTTCGATACCGGCGGCCTCGACATCAAGCCGGATGCGTCGATGCTCAATATGAAAAAAGATATGGGCGGGGCGGCGACGGCGCTTGCGCTGGCGCATATGGTGATGGCGCGCGGGCTTAAAGTTCGCTTGCGCGTGCTTATTCCCGCGGTCGAGAACTCCATCGCCGCAACAAGCTTCCGCCCACGCGATATTTATACGTCCCGCAAGGGCATCACCGTCGAGATCGGCAATACCGACGCCGAGGGTCGGCTGATCCTCGCCGACGCGCTTGCGCTTGCCGATGAAGACAAGCCGACGCTGATTGCCGATTTCGCGACGCTCACCGGCGCGGCCCGCGTGGCGCTCGGACCGGACGTGCCGGCATTTTTCACCGACGACGACGGCCTCGCCGACGAACTCATGCGCGCCGCGGCGGCGGAGAACGATCCCGTGTGGCGGCTGCCGTTGTGGCGGCCTTACGAATCGATGCTCGAATCCAAAGTCGCCGACATCAACAACGTTGGCGGCGCCCAGGGTGGCGCCATCACCGCCGCATTGTTCATGCGCCGCTTCGTCGACGTCCCATCCTGGCTGCATTTCGATCTGTTCGCCTGGACGGCCTCGGCCAAAGCGGGGCGGCCGGAGGGTGGCGAATGCCAGGTGGCGCGCGCGCTCTACGCGCTGCTTGCCGCCCGTTACGGCTGAAATCATGCCGGCCTTCGACCCGCGCGTAACCCCGCTGCGCGACGATCTCGCGGCGAAATATCTCGAAGGCAAGGTGAAAGCCACGCGCTTCGTCGAGGGCAGCGTCATGGAGGTGACCACGCCGCAAGCGCCGCTGCGTCGCGAATCGCGCCCCGATGCGCCGCTCGACAGCGAAGCGCTCAAGGGCGAGCGCGTCACTGTCTACGACACGAATGCGGAAGGCTGGGCGTGGGTCCAGCTTGCCGCGGACAACTATGTTGGCTGGTTGCCGGCTGCCGCGCTTGGACCGACGGGCGCACCAGCGACGCACAAGGTCGCGGCGTTGCGCACGTTCGTTTTCCCGGGGCCTTCGATCAGGCTGCCGCCGATCGAAGCGCTGCCGTTCGGCGCCAAAATCAACATCGAGCGCACCAAGGACCAAATGGCGGTCACGTCATCAGGCTTCTATGTGCCGGTGACTCATCTCAAGTCGGTCGGCGAGATCGAAACGGATTTCGTCGCGGTGGCGGAGCGCTTTCTCGGTGCGCCCTATTTGTGGGGCGGCAAGACTACGTTTGGTATCGACTGCTCCGGGCTTGTGCAAATCGCGCTGACCGCTGCCGGCGTGCCATGCCCGCGCGATTCCGACATGCAGGAGCAAGCGCTTGGCCGAGCGCTGACGGAGACCGAACGGTCGTCCCGTCTGCGGCGCGGCGATTTGATATTCTGGGAAGGACACGTCGCCATCGTGCGCGATGGCGAAAGTCTCGTGCACGCCAATGCGTTTCATATGGCGGTTGCAATCGAGCCGATTATACAAGCGATTGCCCGCATTCGCGCCGCCGGCGCTGAACTCACAAGTATGCGACGCATCGCGCTGGCCTAGCTGCGGGCAGTCCACTACCATCAATCGTCAAGAAAACAGGACAAGTGATGGCCGGACGGGTCGAAGGCAAGGTCGCGCTCATTACCGGAGCCGGCTGTATTGGGCCAGGTTGGGGTAATGGGCGGGCTGCCGCGGTGCTATTTGCGCGCGAGGGCGCCAAAGTCTTCGCGGTGGACAATAATGAAGACGCGATGACCGAAACCGTGACGCGCGTCGGCAATGACGGCGAGATCGCGACCCATGTCTGCGACGTGCTCGACGACGACGCGGTTCGCGCGATGACCGAGGCCTGCGGCAAAAAATTCGGCCGCATCGATATTCTCGTCAACAATGTCGGCGGCTCCGCGGCGGGCGGCGTCGCCGAAATGTCGGAAGAGAATTTCGACAAGCAGATCGATTACAATCTTAAGAGTGTCTTTCTATGCTGCCGCCATGCAATTCCGATGATGATCGGGCAGGGTGGCGGCGCCATCGTCAACACCGCCTCCAGTTCAGGAATCCGCTATACCGGTTCGCCGCAAATTGGCTATGCGTCGGCGAAAGCCACGGTGATCCAGTTCTCGCGCGTCACCGCGGTACAATATGCGAGCAAGGGCATTCGCGTGAACACCGTGGTGCCGGGCCAGATGCACACGCCAATGGTCGAGGCGCGGCTCGCCAAGCAGCGCGCCGGCGGCGACGTGGAAGCCTTGCTCAAATCGCGCGTCGCGCGCATTCCGCTCGGCTTCATGGGCGATGGCCGCGATACCGCCGCCGCCGTCTTGTTCCTGGCGTCCGACGAAGCACGTTTTATCACCGGCACTGAGATCGTGGTCGATGGCGGCATGACCGCGCGCTGCGACTGAACGCAACCTCTCGCACGCAAAGGCCCTCGCATGACGATAAGTCCCGACGACCTGACGCCGACGATTGCGCCGCCGGATCCGAATCCGAAAAAGCCGCAATTGAAATTGCCGCCGCTTGCGTGTGATTCGCATTTTCACGTCTTCGGGCCGCACCGGAAATTTCCCTATGCGCCGGATCGGCCCTTCACCCCTGCCGACGCGTCCAAGGAAGACCTGTTTGGACTGCACGAATTGCTTGGCTTCCAGCGTGGCGTCTTCGTCCAATCCACCTGCCACGGCAGCGATCATGCGGCGCTGATCGATCTTCTGGACGCGGGGCAAGACCGTTATCGCGGCGTCGCCTTGCTTAAACCCGGCATGCCGGCCGCCGAAATCGAGCGGCTTGACGAAGCCGGCGTTCGCGGCGTGCGGCTGCATTTTTATTTTCCCCATCTCGGCGCCCCCATCCCGCGCAGCGACATGCGCGCCATCATCGCCTCGGTTGAACCGTACGGCTGGCATATCGCCATGCATCTTGGCGGCCACGGCGTGCGCGAACAGTACGATTTCATCACCTCGATCGAAGCGGCGGTCGTGATCGACCACATCGGACGCATCGACGTTACCGAGGGGCGGTATGGCGAGACGTTCTCGGCGCTGCGCCGGCTGCTCGATCGCGGCAATATTTGGGTCAAATTGTCCGGTACCGACCGCATCACCAAGCAGAAATATCCTTACGCCGACGCAGTGGCCTTCGCGCGCGATCTCGCCGCGCATGCGCCCGAGCGCGTGGTTTGGGGGACCGATTGGCCGCATCCGAACCACAATGCCGTGCCGAATGACGGCGAGCTTGTCGATCTCATCGCCCAAATCGCGCCGGATGCGAGGACGCGCCAGCTGATGCTGGTGGACAATCCGACGAAATTGTTCGGGTTCTAGAGCTGCACTTCGGCCGCACGCGTCACTGCGCAACGACGCCTTCCGGCGCGGTTTCGAGATTAAACGCGGCGGCAAATAGCGCGCGCGTATAGTCGGTCTTCGGATTGCGGAACAGTTCGGCGGCTTCGCCCGCTTCCACAACCACGCCGTGCCGCATCACCAAGAGCCGGCTGGCGAGGGCTGCGACCACGCGCAAGTCGTGGGAAATGAACAGATAGGTCAAATTGTGCCGCTTCTGCAGATCGCGAAGGAGGTCGACCATTTGCGCCTGGATCAGCATGTCGAGCGCGCTGGTCGGTTCGTCGAGGACGACAAAACTCGGCTCGAGCACAATGGCGCGCGCCACCGCGATGCGCTGGCGCTGTCCGCCGGAAAATTCGTGCGGAAAACGAAAGCGTGTCGCCGGATCGAGCCCGACGTCGTTGAGCGCCTGGACGACACGCTGGTCGCACTCGGCGTCGGTCAGGCGCTGGTGATGAACTTTCAGGCCTTCCTTGATGATCTCCGCCACCGACATGCGCGGCGACAGCGAGCCATATGGATCCTGGAACACGATCTGCATGTTGCGGCGGAACGGCCGCATTTCCTTAAACCGCAAGCCCTGCAGATTATGTCCCATGAAAGCGATCGTCCCTTCGGACGAGATCAGGCGCAGAATCGCGCGGCCGAGCGTCGACTTGCCCGACCCGGATTCGCCGACGACGCCGAGCGTCTCGCCCTGGCGAAGCTCGATGGTCAGGCCGTCGCAGGCTTTGACATGGCCGACGACGTTGCGCATGAGCCCTCGCGTGATCGGGAACCAAACCTTCAGTGTGTCGGTCTCCAAGACCACCGGCGCACTGGGCTGCGGCGGCGCCGGATCGGGCTTCGGCTCGGCGGCGAGAAGCGCGCGCGTATACGGATGTTCGGGCGCGTCAAAGACCTGCTCGACGGACCCCTGTTCGACGATGCAGCCGTTTTTCATGACGCAGACGCGTTGCGCGATTTTGCGTACGATGCCGAGATCGTGAGTGATGAACAAAAGCGACATGCCGAGCCGCGTTTGGAGGTCCTTGAGCAGCGCGATGATCTGGGCCTGCACGGTGACGTCGAGCGCGGTGGTCGGTTCGTCGGCGATCAGAAGGTCGGGCTCGTTGGCGAGCGCCATCGCGATCATCACGCGCTGACGCTGGCCGCCGGACAATTGATGCGGATAGCTTTTGAGCCGAGTTTGCGGGTCCGGAATGCCGACTTGGGTCAGGACTTCGAGCGTTCGTTGTCGCGCGGCGGCGCCGGTCAATCCGCGATGCAGGAGCAGGATTTCGCCGATCTGCTTTTCGATCGTGTGCAGCGGATTGAGCGACGTCATCGGTTCCTGAAACACGATGCTGATGTCGTCGCCGCGCACGCGGCGTATCTGCCGTTCGCTCAGCTGTAAAAGGTCCTCGCCTTTGAACACGATCGTTCCGGACGGATGGCTTGCCGCCGGGTAAGGCAAAAGCTTGAGGATCGAAAGCGCAGTTGCGGATTTGCCGGAGCCGGATTCGCCGACCAGCGCGAGCGTCTCGCCCTTGCCGATCTCGAACGATATGCGATCGACCGCCAGCGTCTCGCGCTCGTGAGAGCGGAACGCGACGGAGAGGTCGCGGACGATGAGGAGCGGTTCCGTCATCTGAATGTCTTCCGCGGATCGAAGGCGTCGCGCACCGCTTCGCCGACGAAAATCAAGAGTGAAAGCATCAGCGCAACCGTGAAGAACCCGGTCAGGCCGAGCCACGGCGCCTGGACATTAGCCTTGCCTTGCGAAAGGAGCTCGCCCAGCGACGGCGAGCCGGGCGGCAGCCCGAAGCCGAGGAAATCGAGCGCCGTGAGCGTCATCACCGACGACGACATGACGAAAGGTAGGAATGTCATCGTCGCCACCATCGCGTTCGGCAACAAGTGGCGGAACATGATGACGCGATTGGAGACCCCGAGCGCGCGCGCCGCTTGGATGTACTCGAAATTACGTCCGCGCAAAAATTCCGCGCGAACGAGCCCGACAAGGCGCACCCACGAGAACAGCAGCAAGATTCCGAGCAGTACGAAGAAACCAGGCACCAGCACCGAGGAGATGATCAGCAGCAGGTAGAGTTCCGGCACGGATGTCCAAATTTCGATGAAACGTTGGAATAGAAGATCGGTCCAACCGCCGAAATAGCCCTGCACCGCGCCCGCGGCGACGCCGATGATCGAGGACACGACGGTCAGGATCAATCCGAACAGCACCGAGATGCGGAAACCGTAGATCAAGCGCGCCAGCACATCGCGGCCCTGGTCGTCGGTGCCGAGCCAATTCATTTCAAGCGAGCCGCACGGCGTGTAGCCGTTTTTGGCCGCGAAGTCGCAGTCTGCTTTGTTCAAAAGCCAAGTCGGCTTGGACGGAAATGCCGACGGCGGCCGATCGTTGATCGTATTGTAGGAAAATCGGATCGGCGCCCAGATTACGGTCGCGTGGTGCTGGTCGAGAAATTTCTGCAGGTATGGATCGCGGTAATCGGCCGCGGTGCCGAGCGTGTCGCCGAAATCGGTGTCAGGATAGGTCACGAAGACCGGAAAGAAATATTTGTCGTCGAAGTGAATAAAGATCGGTTTGTCATTGGCGATGAATTCGGCGAATAGCGAGACGATGAACAGCACCAGAAATATCCAGAGCGACAGGAAGCCCCGCCGATTGGCCTTGAAGTTTCGCCAGCGCCGCGCGTTGAGCGGCGAGAATTCGAAACCGGGCGCCGGAGCAAGCCCGAGTGGGCCGGCCGGCTCGATATCCGGTCGGGTTTCGTCCGCCGCAATGGCGCTGTCCGGAATTTTGATACGCTCTTCCGGTTCGGTCTTGACGTCCACCTCACACCTCCCGCGTTTCGAAATCGATGCGGGGATCGATCCAAGTATAGGTGAGGTCGGAAATCAGATTTACGACGAGACCGACCAGCGCGAAAATATAAAGATTGGCGAATACGACCGGGTAATCCCGGTTGAGCACGCTTTCGAAGCTCAACAGGCCGAGGCCATCGAGCGAGAAAATGGTCTCGATCAATAGAGAACCCGCGAAAAACGCCGAGACGAACGCGGCGGGAAAGCCGGCGATCACCAAAAGCATCGCGTTGCGGAAAATGTGACCGTACAGCACCTGCCGTTCGGTGCAGCCCTTAGCGCGCGCCGTGAGCACGTATTGTTTGCGCAGCTCCTCGAGGAAGGAGTTTTTTGTCAAAAGCGTCATGGTGGCGAACGCCGACAGTCCCATCGAGATGATCGGCAGCGTCAAGTGCCAAAAGTAATCGAGGATCTTTTGCCACCATGGAAATTGCGACCAGCCGTCGGACACCAGTCCGCGCAGCGGGAAGATTTGGAAGAACGAGCCGCCGGCAAACAGAATGATCAGCAGGATCGCAAACAAAAATCCGGGTATCGCGTAGCCGATGATAATGATTCCGGATGTCCACACATCGAAAGGGGATCCGTCCCGGACCGCCTTGCGGATGCCGAGCGGAATCGAAATCAGATAGCTCAAAAGCGTCATCCAAATGCCGAGCGATATCGATACCGGCAGCTTTTCCTTTATCAGCTGAAGCACGCTGATATCGCGGAAGTAGCTTTTGCCGAAATCGAAACGCAGGTAGTTCCACAGCATGATGAAAAAGCGCTCATAAGCCGGCTTGTCGAAACCGAACTGTTTCTCCAGGCTTTTGATGAATGCCGGGTCGAGCCCTTGTGCACCGCGGTATTTGGAATTGATCTCGCCCTGTGCGCCGCTCATCGCGCCACGGTTGGCGAAGTCGCCGCCCGAGGAACCCGAAATCCGCGAGGTAGCGCCGGTATCGGTACCGGAGAGCTGGGCGATGACGCGTTCCACCGGTCCGCCCGGGGCGAACTGAACCACCACGAACGAAACCAGCATGATCCCGAAAATCGTGGGGATCATGAAGAGTAGGCGCCGAACGATGTAGGCAGTCATGATTCTGTTATATGCCCACTCATCGGAGTGACCGGCTGCCCCGGTCCGGGCTCTATCCGGTCCATCTGCAAACGCCTTCCTGGACGTCTACGTTTCCTGGCCGGCAGCATAGTGGTGTGGGTGAGCGGAACAAGTCCGGCACGCCAACCGCGCCAGTGTCCCGATTGCGAAGTCCACCGCATCTTGCGGCACGTTCTTGGCGAACCTCAAAATCGAAAGGACACTAGCAAGTTTATAATTCTAGTGCGGTTTTTGGATTTGAGGTTCCTATACGAGAGTGCCGCAGACCGTAGGAACTTCAAATCCACACACTAGCCTCTCAACTTTATTTTTGCGGCCTTATCGGGGTCATACCACCAAGTATCGGGAATGCCGCGGAAATATCGTGGTTGCGCTGGCGGCCGGCCGAACACATCCCAATAGGCGATCCAGTGCGACGCTTTATACCAATTTGGAACCCAATAGCGGCCGGCGCGAATGACCCGATCGAGTGCACGGCACGCCGTTACTAACGCGGACCGTGAATTGGCGGCAACGATGATGTCGATCAGCGCGTCAACCGTCGGGTCGGAAATGCCCGAAAGATTGTTGGAACCCGGAAGCGTCGCTGCTTGCGACGAGAAAAACGAGCGCAGCGAATCCCCGGGCGTGGACGAGAAGCTGAACCGATCGATGGTGATGTCGAAATCGAAACTGTCGCGGCGGGCGCGCGATTGCACCGGGTCGACGAGGCGCAACGTGGCGTCGATGCCGAGCGTTTTGAGGTTCCTGATAAACGCCATGTGATGCGGCTCGAATGACGGCTCGTCGATCAGGAATTCGATGCTAAACGGCTCGCCGTTCGGCAGCGCGCGCCGCCCGTTCTGGATCCTACAGCCCGCATCGCCAAGAAGCTGCGCGGCTTTACGCAGCAGCGCCCGGTCCTGTCCCGAGCCGTCCGAAACCGGCGGCGTATAAGGTTCGCCGAATACCTCCTCGGGCAAATGAGCGCGAAACCGTTCAAGCAGCGCCGTCTCGTCGGCATCGGGCTTGCCTTGCGCCATCATGTCCGAATTCTGGAACACCGAGACGGTCCGTTGATACAGCCCGTACATGATGGTCTTGTTGGTCCACTCGAAGTCGAAAGCGTCGTTGAGGGCTTCGCGCACGCGCGGGTCGGTAAATTTTTGCCGCCGCGTGTTGATGAACCAGCCTTGCGCGCCCGACGGCGTGTCGTCCGGGATTTCGTCCCGCTTGACGCGACCGTCCCTCGCCGCCGGGAAGTCGTAACGCGTCGCCCAGAAGCGCGAGGTGAACTCTTCGCGGAAGAGGTAGGACTGCGCCGAGAAACCTTCGAAACCGACGTCGCGGTCGCGATAATATTCAAAGCGCAGCGTGTCGAAATTGTTTTGGCCGCGCGAGACGGGAAGGTCGGCGCCCCACCAATCCATGACGCGCTGATATTCGATGTAGCGGCCCGGTTCGAAACGGTCAACCCGATAGACCCCGGAGCCAAGCGGAATCTCCAAGGTCGATTGATCAAACGACCTCGTGGCGTAATAGGCGCGGGAAAAAATCGGCAGTCCGGCGACAAAAAGCGGAACATCGCGCGCGCGTCCGGCGGCAAAAGTCACCATCACGCGCACATCGTCTTCCGCCTTGGCGCCGGTGAAATCGCGCAGCAATTGGGTGATGAGGGGGTGGCCCTTTTCCTTCAGGATGTTCAAGGAGAAGGCCACGTCCTGCGCGGTGAGGGGCGAGCCGTCATGAAATTGGGCCTTCGGCCGAACAAAGAATTCGTAGGTCAGGCCGTCCGCCGAGCGGCGCACCTTCTCCGCGGCGAGGCCGTACATCGCGTCCGGCTCGTCGCCGGAACGAACCATCAGCGTCGCAAATGTCAGCTCCAGGCCCTGCGCCGCGTCGCCCCTGAGAATGAAAGTGTTGAGCGAATTGAAAGTGAGAAAATTCTGGTTGTAGAGCCGATCGGGACCGATCTGAGAGAACATGCCGCCTTTCGGCGCGCTTGGATTGACATAGCGGAAATGCGGGAAGTCCGCCGGATAGGCGAGGTCGCCGAAGGCGGAGAGGCCATGGGATTCGATTGTCTCGTCGGCGCGCGCGCAGGAGATGCCGGAAGCAGCGCGCAATCCCGCGAGCGCGCCACCCGCAAGCGTCAGGACGCGGCGACGTGTCGGCGTCATCATGCGTGACCGTCACGGTTCTTTCGAAGCGAAAGTGTCATGGCACACGCGAGCGTGTGCATGCGCGCTGGGGCGCTGCCAAGAGAATACGGCTACCCCGTGGTCTTTGCGGCTCTGGCGGCGTCCCACCACCAGAAATTCGGAAATGCCGCGCGGCCGTATTTCGGCATTGGGTCGGGATGGCCGAAACGGTCCCAGCGGGCGGTCCGTACTTTACCGTAGGTCCATTGCGGCACGACGTAATAGTTCCACAACAACACCCGATCAAGCGCATGCGAGGCGGCTTCGAGATCGGCGCGGTTCTTGGCAAAAATGACCTGTTCGATCATGGCATCGACCGCCGGGTTCTTGATGCCGACAATGTTTTCAGAGCCGGGCTGATCCGCCGCCTGCGAGCCCCAATAGCCGCGCTGCTCGTTGCCGGGCGTAAGCGATTGCTGCCACATCATGGTGATGATGTCGAAATCCCAGCTTCGCACGCGGTTCTCGAACTGCGCCTCGTCGACGGTGCGCACCGTCACATTCATGCCGAGGCGCTCTAGCGAGGGTTTGTAGAAAAGATAGACACGCTCGAAGCTCGGGTCTTCGGCGAGGAGTTCAACCGCGTATTGCTCGCCGGTCTTGACGTTGACCAATTGCTGATCGCGGATCTCGTAGCCCGCTTCCTTCAGTAGCCGCAGCGCCTCGCGTAGATTGTTGCGTACCTTGTCCGGAGAGCCGTTGACCGGATTGGTGTAGGGCTTGGTGAAGAGGTCCGCAGGGACCTTGTCGCGCACGGTCTCCAGAAGCTCGAACTCGCGGCCCGTCGGCACCCCGCTCGAAGCAAGCTCGGTGCCTTCGAAATAACTGGCAATGCGTTTGTACTGCCCGTAGAAGATCTGTTTGTTCATCTCCTCGAAATCGAACGCGCAATTGAAGGCGAGCCGCAACCGCGGGTCTTGGAATTTCTCGCGTCGAATGTTGAAGGCGAAGGCCTGCATCACGCCGGTATTGCGGATCGGGAATTCCTCAAGCACCACGCGCTTGTCGCCCACCGCCGGAAAATCGTAGGCGGTGGCCCAATTCTTGGCGCTGTTCTCGGTTCGCCAATCGATGCTGTCCGCCTTGAAGGCTTCGAGTGCGATGGTGGTGTCGCGGAAATATTCGTAATGCAGCTCGTCGAAATTATTTTGCCCGATAGTGACGTTGAGATCGTGGCCCCAATAGTCCTTGACCCGCTCGAAAACGACGTTTCGCCCGGCGGAAAATTCCTTGACCTTGTAGGGGCCGCTGCCGAGCGGCGCCTCGAGCGTAGTTTCGCCGATATCGCGCTTCTTGCCGTTGCCGTCCGTGCCTTCCCACCAATGTTTGGGAAGCACGCTCAGCTCGCCGACGATCTGCGGCAGCTCGTGGTTGCCTGGAGCGTCGAAGGTGAAAGTGACTTCGTGGTCGCCGGTCTGCTCGGCTTTGCTAACATGGCGGTAATAGGCGGACTGCTGCGGGCTGTATTTCTTGAAGGCATTGAACGAAAAGATCACGTCGGCCGGCGTGACCGGCGTGCCATCATGCCACTTGGCTTCCGGGCGCAGCCGGTACGTTACCGAGGAAAAATCCGCCGGAAAGCTCACCGCCTCGGCAAGCAGGCCATATCCGGTCGAGATTTCGTCGAGCGACGACGCCAGCAGCGTCTCGTAAATTTGCTCGATCCCGGCGGCGAGCGAACCTCTGACGCCGGCGACCGCGGTGTTGAAATTGTCGAAAGTGCCGAGCGCGATCTGACGCGCCGTCCCGCCTTTCGGGGCGTTGGCGTTGACATAATCAAACTTCTTGAAGCCCGGGGGGTATTTGAGCTCGCCGTACAACGACAGGCCGTGCCGCCAGTTTTTTTCTTGCTGCTCCGCTCGCGCGACGCTGATCAAGTCGGCGAAGTCAAGCCGCTGGGCGGCAAGCGCGAGCACGGCGGATTTCAAAAGGGATCGGCGGTTCACCTGATCCTCCCACAAATGTTTCGGTCGTCGTGTAGCGCCTATTTATTACTGTTATTATTGTGCTTTTTGGACTGTGACACCACTATGCAGACGTATCCCGCGACGAAATGGTTTTTTCCATTGCTTAACCGTAAGGCTTGCAATGGAACCGTGGTCGCCTGCCTGCCGCGACGATTTCATTGTTTCGCTGGCGCGGAAGTGTCGGACGGAGCAGGCGCGGGAGCTGGATTAGCCGGTGCTGCATTGCCGGATTGAGCGGGCGCGGGAGCGGGAGCTTGATTGGCCGGGGCGCCGGCATTTGCATTTTGCGGCTTCGGCAGTGGCACAGGATTGGCGGAGAGGCTGTCGAGATAGTCGATCACGTCAGCGCGTTGTTTCTCGCTCGACAAACCGGCGAACGTCATGGCGGTGCCCGGCGCGAAGGCGGCCGGTTTGGTCAGCCAAGTGTTCAGCGTGTCGAAATCCCAAGTGCCGTTCTTAGCCTTCAAGGCTGACGTGTAGTTGAAGTTCGGCACGGACGCGATCTTGCGGCCGACCACGCCGTAGAGATCCGGCCCGACCTTGGCGCCTTGGCCCTCCTGCAGGTTGTGGCACGCCTGACATTGCTTGGCGATCTCGGCACCGCGCTGCAAGGATGCGCTCGCCAACACATTGGCGATCGGCTCCTCCGCTGGCGCCGTGGGGGCGGCTCCCGGTTGCGGCGCCTCCTCCTTGACAGCGATTTCGTAGCCCGGCTTGGCCGGGACCTGCGGGGTGAAAATAGCCCCCGTCGCGATGTGCATGGCGACGAGCACCAGGCAGGTGCCCAGCAAAGCGCCAAGAACCTTGTTAAGTTCGAATGAATTCATCGCTGATCGGCTCCGCAGGGCAGCGTAAAGGGCGCGCACCATTAGCCGGTTTGCCGCGTCCCTTGCAACCCGTATAAGCCCCAGCCGAAGGGGGTTTGCACCGCGATGGCTGACGTTGTCATTTTAATTCCCGCCCGCATGGCTGCGACCCGGCTGCCGGGCAAACCGCTCGCCGAAATCGCCGGCGTGCCGATGATCGTGCATGTGCTGCGCCGCGCGCAGGAGGCCGAAATCGGGCCGGTGGTCGTCGCCACCGACGTGCGCGAGATCGCCATGGCTGTGGAAAAAGCCGGCGGCCGGGCGGTGCTGACGCGTGTGGACCATCCATCCGGCTCGGACCGCATTTTCGAGGCGCTGGGGCAGGTCGATCCGCAAGGCAGCGTCAAGATTGTCGTCAACATGCAGGGCGATCTGCCGACCCTTGCGCCGGCGGCCATTGCCGCGTCGCTCACGCCGCTGGCCGATGCGGCGGTGGATATGGCGACGTTGGCGGCCGAGATCACGGTCGCCCACGAACGCGCCGATCCGAATGTCGTGAAGGTCGTGGGAACGCCGGTGGCGCCGGGCCGGCTGCGAGCGCTTTATTTCACCCGCGCCAGCGCGCCGGCGGGCGAGGGGCCGCTTTACCACCATATCGGGCTCTACGCGTACCGGCGGCCGGCGCTCGAACGTTTCGTCAAGCTGCCGCCGTCGCCGCTCGAGCGTCGCGAAAGGCTCGAGCAGCTCCGCGCTCTGGAGGCCGGGATGCGCATCGATGTCGCCCTGGTCGATGGCGTCCCGCTCGGCGTCGACACGCCCGAGGATTTGGAAAAGGCGCGCGTCATGCTAACGGGTCGCTCATGAGCAAGGACAAGAAACTAGGACCAAAGAAAGCCAAGCGGAGTAAGGGGCGTATCATCGCCTTCCAGGGCGAGCCGGGCGCGAATTCGCATATCGCTTGCAGGCAGGCCTATCCGGATTACCAGCCGCTACCTTGCGCCACCTTTGAAGACGCCTTTGCCGCCGTGCGCAGCGGCCGCGCCGCGCTCGGCATGATCCCGATCGACAACTCCGTCGCCGGGCGGGTGGCCGACATCCATCATCTGATGCCGGCCTCGCAATTGCACATCGTGGCCGAATGGTTCTTGCCGGTGCAGCATCAGCTCGTGGCGCCCAAGTGGGCGACGCTGCGGACCATCAAAACGGTCGAAAGTCACGTGCACGCGCTCGGGCAGTGCCGCAAGATGATCCGCGCCTTGGGCGTCAAGCCGATCGTCGCCGCCGATACCGCCGGCGCGGCCCGCGAAGTGGCGGAAGCGGGCGACGCCACGCGGGCGGCGCTAGCGACCAAGCTTGCGGCGAAAATTTACGGTCTTCGGATACTGAAAAAAGACGTCGCCGATTCCAAGCACAACACGACGCGCTTCGTCGTGCTGGCGCGCGAACCGAAATGGGCGGGCCGCAAGGAAAAACGCGTCATCACGACCTTCATGTTCCAGGTGCGCAATATCCCGGCAGCGCTGTACAAGGCGCTCGGCGGCTTCGCCACCAATGGCGTCAACATGACCAAGCTCGAAAGCTATATGGTCGACGGCAGCTTTGCCGCCACGCAATTCTATGCCGACGTTCAGGGTCATCCGAAGCAGCGGGCGCTTGAACTCGCGCTGGAGGAGCTTGAATTCGTATCGCAGCCGAAAACGCTTAGAATTCTCGGCGTCTATCCGGCGCACCGCTTCCGCGAGACGATCAAATAAAACGGCGCGAACGCGGCGGCGGTTTCGATCTTCCGAACTTCACGATCAAAGCGGTCAAGGAAAACACCCGATGAGCAACGAAGAGTCAAAAGTCCGGCGTACGTTGCAAATGCGGTTCACGCTGCCGGTTGCCGATTCGACACATCTTGTCGCCATGATCAAGGCGGCAGCGCCGTTTTATCAGATATTCGGCAATGCCGAGGTTCGTCTGCTCCAGAACGTCGATGATCCGACCAAGTTCATTCAGGAGATCGAATACGACGCGCAGGAGGACTGGGAACAAAGCCGCCAGCGCATCGCCAGCGATCCGCGCATGCAGGTGTATTTGCAGACCTGGCGCTCGATGTTCCCCGGCGCGCTGGAAATGGATGTTTATCAGGTGGTGTGACGAACGCCGGCTCTACAGCCTCAAATCGTCTGATTATACGCGCCGACCTCCTTGTGCCGGCGCAGTACCGCATCGACCGCCTTGAACATGTCGCGCATGCGCGCTTCCGATACCGGACTTTCGACCACGACCACGAGCTCCGGCTTGTTGGAAGAGGCGCGGATGAGCCCCCAGGTGCCGTCCGCGACCGTCACGCGTACGCCGTTGACCGTCACCAGATCGCGGATCGGCTGACCGGCGAATTGGCCGCCATGTTTTGCCTCGCGCTCGAAGTGTTGCACGATCTCGTCGACGATCGCGTATTTGATTTCGTCGGCGCAATGCGGCGACATGGTCGGCGACGACCAGGTCTTCGGCAACGCGTTCTTCAGGTCCGCCATGCTCTTTCCGGGATTGCGGTCGAGCATGTCGCAGACCGCGAAGGCGAATATCAGGCCGTCGTCGTAGCCCCGGCCGAACGGCTCATTGAAAAAGAAATGGCCGGACTTTTCGAAGCCGGCGATGGCACCGATTTCGTTGACCCGGCGCTTCATGTAGGAGTGTCCGGTTTTCCAATAATCCGTCTTGGCGCCGTGCTTGCTCAAGACCGGGTCGGTCATGAATAGTCCGGTCGACTTCACGTCGGCGACGAACAAAGCATTCTTGTGTTGGGACGAGATATCGCGGGCAAGCATGACACCGACCTTGTCGGCGAAGATTTCGTCGCCGTCATTGTCGACCACGCCGCACCGGTCGCCGTCGCCGTCGAAGCCGAGCGCCACATCGGCTTTGTTGGCCAGCACCGCATCGCGCATGGCGTGCAGCATTTTCATGTCTTCGGTGTTCGGATTGTAGTTTGGAAAAGTGTGGTCGAGCTCGCAATCGAGCGGGATCACCTCGCAGCCTATTTTTTCCAAGGCCTGCGGGGCGAAGGCGCCGGCGGTGCCGTTGCCGCAGGCGCAGACGACCTTCAGATGCCGCTTCAACTTCGGCCGGTGGGTGAGATCGGCGAGATAGCGCGCGGGAAAGCCCTCGATGAAGCGGTAACCGCCGCCGCTTTTGAATTTAAACTCGCCGCCGAGCACGATGGCCTTGAGCCGCGTGATTTCGTCCGGACCGAAAGTGAGCGGGCGATTGGCGCCCATTTTAACGCCGGTCCAGCCGTTGTCGTTGTGTGAGGCGGTGACCATAGCGACGCAAGGCACGTCGAGATCGAACTGCGCGAAATAAGCCATCGGGGTGAGCGCCAATCCGATGTCGTAGACTTCAAAGCCGGCCGCGATGAGGCCGTTCGTCAGCGCCATCTTGATCGAAGCCGAATAGGAGCGGAAATCGTGGCCGGTGATGATCCGCGGCGCGACGCCAAGCTCGGCAATGAGCGCGCCGAGCCCAAGCCCCAGCGCCTCGACGCCCATCAGGTTGATTTCGCTGCCGAACAGCCAGCGCGCATCGTATTCGCGAAACCCGGTGGCTTTGACCATCGGTTCGGATTCGTAAGCGTAAGTGTTCGGCTTGAGCGAGGGCTTCGGCTTGGGAAACATTGTGGGGCTTGGCTCGATTCGGCTGGCGGGCGCAGCAATAGCTTAAACGAGCGCGGGCCGAAATGGTTGCCTCGGCCGGCCCCAATCGCCGCCCCGAAAATCACTGCTCGAGAACGAGTCTGCCGTCGGAATATTCGAACCGCCGCAGCCGCGACAGGAAAGATAGACCCAAGAGGTCCTGGCTCAGCGCGCCGTCCGGCAGCACCACAGCAGCGACGTCATGGACGACGAGGTCGTCGATCTCGACCATGCCGAGCTGGATCGGCGCCGCCCGCACGATGCCGTTCGCGGTACTGACTGCTTCGACGTAATCGCGCTCCGCCGGGTGTATGCCGAGCATGCTTGCGTCGCGTTCGGTCAGGGCGATGACCGAAGCGCCGGTATCGACCATGAAATTGAGCCGGCGGCCGTCGATACGGCCTTCGACATGAAAATGTCCGTTGCTGCTCGGCGGGATGACGACCGAGCGGGGATTGTCGGGGTTCGGCGCGACGGACGCGACGGCAGGCGCGACCGCACCCGTCTGGGCGGCGCCGCGCCCCGTCATTTGCACGGCGTAACGCGGAACGATCACGCTCGCCACAAGCACGAGCGCGGCGATTGTCACAAGTGAGCGCATCACTGGCGATCCTGACTGGCGATCCAGCTCTGTGGGCCATCTCACCACGTCAGGGCGAACGGCGAGCTAATCCGATCTCTGACACACGGGATTTGGCGGCAAACGGTAAGCGAAATGCAAAAGTGATCGGTGGCATTTTAGGTGATCATCGGTCCGCAAGAGGTGGCGTCAGGGAGGTGTGTCGGCAGCTCTCCGACGATTTCACAATGCAGCGGCGAAATGTTAGCCCACTGGGCGGTTAGACGTGCCTTTGTCGGGTGCCCTTTTTGCGGGCCACATCCGGTTGGACGATCGCGCGGGCGATTTGCTCGACGAGTTCGACAGCCGACGGATTCGATCGTGGGTTTGTACGCGCAGTGACACGATTCCATGCAGCCCGGACCACAAGAGCAGCGCCAGGCGCTGCGGATCGTCCGAAACTCGGGCTGACCCGGGTACTGGAGCGATCTCGCGGATGAGTTCAATCGAACGCACCAAGAGTGGGCGACCGAAGTTCGCTGTGCTCGGGTCGTTGAGCCTGGGCGCGACCCGCCCTTCAAAAAGGACTTTGTAGTGTTCGGGATGTTTAAGTCCGAATTCGACGCTGGCGATCGAGCGGGCCAGGAGACGTTCCCACGCGCCGCCCTCGGAGCGACGACGCGGCAGGTCGCGTTGGCGTGGTTGTTGCAGCGTTTCGCACGATATTCTGATTATCCCTGGCACGTCGTCTGTCGAACACCTCCATGAAAACCTGAAGGCGGCGAACCTGCGGCTTCCAGCGCAGACCATCGCGGCGCTAAATGAAATTGGCGCTGTGACCCCCGACGAGAATTCCGGACGGCATCGGTGATGCCGCGGCGCGATCAGGTCCTACGATTTTCTGGGCTTTGCCCGCCGCGTCGCGGCTGCAGTCGCCGGATCGTCTGGCCACGGATGTTTGGGATAGCGGCCGCGCATTTCGGCGCGCACCGCGGCATAGCTGCCGCGCCAAAATCCAGGCAGGTCGCGGGTCGTTTGCACGGTGCGATGGGCCGGCGACAAAAGTTCGATCGTCAGCGGAACTTTGCCGCCGGCGATCGCGGGGTGGCGGTTCAAGCCAAACAATTCCTGCACGCGGATCGCGATCTTCGGGCCGCCATCGGCGGCGTAGTCAATCGGTACCTGCGAGCCGGTAGGCGCTTCAAAGTGCGTCGGCGCCTCGGTATCGAGCCGCCGCCGTAACGCCCACGGCAGCCGTTCCTGCAATGCCGCGGCAAATTCGTCCGGCGCGATTTCGCCCAGCGCGGTCTTGCCGGGGAGCGCGGGCGCGAGCCATTCGCCGGCGGTGTCGGCGAGCGCGGCGTCGGAAAGGTCGGGCCAGATTTCGCGATCACTCGCGCGTAAGAACATGACGCGGTCGCGCCATTGCGCGAGCGGCTTGGTCCAGGGCAGCCGGTCGATTCCGAGGCTTGCGATCTTTTCGGCAAGCAGCTTTGCGGTCTCCTCATTGGGCGAGACCGCAATGGCCCGATCGCCAAGGACGATGGCGCCGAGCCGCCGCGTCTTGCGGCCGCGCAGCGCCCCGGTTTCGAAATCGAAGCTGGTCTCTTCACGGATTTCGATGCGGTCGGCAAAACGCGTCTCGATTTCCGAAAGCGTAATCGGTGCGGCGGAGAGGATGCGGCCCTGCGCGGCGCTGCCTGAAAGTTCAGCCACGGCGAGGAACGGTTCGCGCGCGAGCGGGCTAACCGGATCGAGGCTTGCGCCGCGACCATTCGTCAACAGGAAAGCGCCCGAGCCGCCGCCGCGGTTTTTGGCGACGCGTTCCGGAAAGGCGAGCGCGAGGAGCACGCCCACGGATGCTTCTTCGGTCGCGCTCGAGGAAGAAGTGGAGGGGACAGTCGCGGCTCCCGCCCACCGCTCCGCCATCTTGCGCGCGTCGCGGCCGCGCGGCGAACGATCGCGGCGCAGCGCGGCAAGACGCTCGCTCATGTCGACATCGTTGCCGCCGAGCCCGCGTTCGCCGATCAGCGCGGCGATCTCAGCGGCAAGAACGCCTTGCCCCGTGCCGGCGGCGTCGATCACCATGCGCGCCAGGCGCGGCGGCAACGGCAACCGGCGCAGGTGCCGGCCTTCTTCGGTGATCCGGCCGGCCGCATCGATCGCGCCGAGCTCGGTGAGGAGCGATTTTGCTTCGGCAAGCGCCGGGCGCGGCGGCGGATCGAGGAAACCGAGCTTATCGGCTTCGGCGCCCCAGGCGGCGAGATCGAGTACGAACGAGGAAAGGTCGGCGGCGAGAATTTCCGGCCGCGCATAGGGTTCGAGCGCCGCGGTCTGCGGCTCGTCCCACAGCCGGTAGCATAGGCCCGGCTCGGTGCGCCCAGCACGGCCGCGGCGCTGGTCGGCGGCGGCGCGCGATACCCGCACGGTGTCGAGCCGCGTCACTCCGACATCGGGCTCATAGCGGGGCACCCGCGCCAGTCCGCTGTCGACGACGAGGCGCGTGCCCTGGATGGTGATGGAGGTTTCGGCGATCGAGGTCGCCAGCACGATCTTGCGCCGCCCGGCCGCGGCAGGCTCGATGGCGCGCGCCTGATCTTCGCCACCGAGCGCGCCATAGAGCGCGACGATGTCGGTTGCCGGGTCGATACGATTTTCGTGGTGCGCCTTTTCCAAAAGCGCTTGGGTGCGGCGAATCTCGGCCGCGCCCGGCAGAAACGCCAGCAGCGAGCCGCGTTCGGCGCGCATGGCGCGCACGATCGTGTCCGCGACCTGCGGCTCGATCGGGCGCGCATCGCGGCCGACATAGCGGGTCTCGACCGGGAACATCCTGCCTTGGGTTTCGATTACCGGCGCATCGCCAAGAAGCGCGGCAACGCGCGCGCCATCGATGGTCGCCGACATGACAAGGAGCTTGAGATCTTCGCGTAGGCCCTGCTGCACGTCGCGGGCGAGCGCAAGCCCGAGGTCGCCGTCGAGCGAGCGCTCGTGAAACTCATCGAACAGGACGGCGCAAACGCCCTCCAGCATGGGATCGCCGATCAGGAGCCGGGTAAAAATTCCTTCGGTGATAATTTCGACGCGCGTCTTACGCGAGACTTTCGAGCCGAAGCGTACCCGCAGCCCCACCGTTTCGCCGACCTGTTCATCGAGCGTCCGCGCCATGCGCTCGGCAGCGGCCCGCGCGGCGAGCCGCCGCGGCTCGAGGACGAGGATTCGTCCGGGCCTCCCCGATCCTTGGGCCCATTCCTCATTGGCAAGAGCCAGCGGAACCCGCGTGGTCTTGCCGGCGCCCGGCGGCGCGACCAGGACGGCGGCGTTACCGGTGCCCAGCGCCGTCCGCAGCTGTGGCAGCGCGGCCTCAATCGGGAGCGGGGAGAAATCCACAGACATGCTTTCCGTCATTCCGGGTTTCGGAATGACGCCAATTTCCTATATTACTGGACGATATGCCCGCAGCACAAAAGCCCCCGCCAAAGGCTCAAAAGCCGCAAATCCAAGGTCAGCCGTTGAAGAAGAGTGATCACCTCTTCCTGGTCGACGGCTCGTCCTACATTTTTCGCGCCTACCATGCGCTGCCGCCGATCAACCGCAAGTCGGACGGTCTGCAGCTCAATGCCGTGTTTGGCTTCTGCAACATGCTGTGGAAGCTGCTGCGGGACATGAAACCGGAGGAGAAGCCGACGCATCTTGCGGTCGTCTTCGATCTCTCGGAGCGCACGTTCCGCACCGAAATGTATCCCGATTACAAGGCGCATCGGCCGGATCCGCCTGACGATCTGCGTC
This sequence comes from Xanthobacteraceae bacterium, assembly GCA_049285335.1. Lineage (GTDB taxonomy): Bacteria > Pseudomonadota > Alphaproteobacteria > Rhizobiales > Xanthobacteraceae > BOG-931. The sequence goes on from JBAPZR010000264.1 coordinate 30,523, forward strand.
CGCAATTTCCGCTCATCCGCCATGCAGTGCAGGCCTTCGATCTGCCCTGCCTCGAGCAGCAAGGTTTCGAGGCCGACGATCTGATCGCGACCTATGTACGCGAGGCAGGCGAAGCCGGTGCCACCGCGACCATCGTCTCCTCGGACAAGGATTTGATGCAGCTCGTCACCGAGCGCGTCGTCATGTTCGATACGATGAAGGATCGCAAGATCGGCCGCGCCGAAGTCATCGAGAAATTCGGCGTGCCACCGGAAAAGGTCATCGAGGTGCAGTCGCTGATCGGCGATTCGACCGACAACGTGCCCGGCGTGCCGGGGATCGGCGTGAAAACCGCGGCGCAGCTCATCGGCGAATACGGCGATCTGGAAACGCTCCTGAGCCGTGCCGTCGAGATCAAGCAGGAGAAGCGTCGCCAGGCTTTGATCGAGAACGCTGACGCCGCGCGGCTGTCGAAAAAGCTCGTCACGCTCGACGACCGCGTCACGCTCGACGTGCCGATTGGCGATCTCGCCGTTCACGAGCCGGACTACAAGCGCCTCATCGCGTTCCTCAAAGCGATGGAGTTCAACACGTTGACCCGGCGCGTCGCCGAATTCGCCACCATCGACGCCGGCGAGATCGCACCCGATGCGAAGCTCGGCGCCGGCAAAGGATTGCCTTCGCCCTCTGCCCCTGCGGGAGAGGGTGGCGAGGGCGCGGCGCCGAAAGCGCCAAGCCGCGATAAGCCGGGCGAGGGGGCCAGGTCGGAAGCTCGGACGGAAGCTCGGCCGGAGCCGCAGGTCGACCTCTTCCGCAAGGGAAGAGGTGAAGCCGGCACGCTCACCCCGCAGGCGCTCGTCGCCACGCGCCTCGGCATTGCGCAAGCGCAGAAATTCGACCGCTCCAAATATGAAACGGTGCGCAGTCTCGACCGGCTGCGGGCCTGGATCGAACGGGCGCACGACATCGGGCTGGTCGCGCTCGATGTCGAGACCAGCAATCTCGATCCGATGCAGGCGCAACTGTGCGGCTTCTCGCTCGCCGTCGCGCCGAACGAGGCCTGCTACGTGCCGCTGGGGCATCGCCAGGGCGGGGAGGGTGGCGGCAGCCTGTTCCAGGGCGAGATCGTCTCCGACCAGATCGCCGAAGCGGATGCCTTGGCGGCGATGAAGCCCCTTTTGGAGGATTTCGGCGTTCTCAAGATCGGGCAGAATTTCAAATTCGACTGGCAGATTTTCGCGCTTCGCGGCATCGAGATCGCGCCCTACGACGACACCATGCTGATGTCCTATGTCGTCGACGCCGGGCGCTCCGACCATGGGCTCGATCCATTGGCCGGCCGCTATTTCAATCACCAGACGATCGACTTCAACGAAGTGACCAAGGCCGGCAAGACCAGAGTTACGTTCGACTGCGTCGATATCAACAAGGCGACGGAATATGCCGCCGAGGACGCCGACGTGACATTGCGGTTATGGCAGGTGCTTAAGCCGCGGCTTGCCGCCGAGCGTGTGCTCAACGTCTACGAGACGTTGGAGCGCCCGCTGTTGCGCGTGCTTGCCAAGATGGAGCGGCGCGGCATTTCGGTGGACCGCGAGGTGCTGTCGCGGCTGTCGGGCGAATTCGCGCAAGAAGCTGGTGGGCTCGAAGGCGAGATCAACAAGCTCGCCGGCGAGCCGGTGAATGTCGGCAGTCCCAAGCAGATCGGCGACATCCTGTTCGGCAAACTCGGGCTTCCCGGCGGCACGCGGACCAAGACCGGACAATGGGCGACGGGCGCGCGCATGCTCGAGGATCTGGCGGAGCAGGGCCACAAGCTGCCGCAGAAAATTCTCGACTGGCGCCAAGTGTCGAAATTGAAATCGACCTATACCGACGCGCTGCCGGGCTTCGTCAATCCGACGACGCATCGCGTCCATACGAGCTACGCTCTGGCCTCGACGACCACCGGGCGGCTGTCGTCGTCAGAGCCGAATTTGCAGAACATTCCGGTCCGCACCGAGGACGGCCGCAAGATCCGCCGCGCTTTCATCGCCGATGCGGGCCACAAGCTCGTCTCCGCCGACTATTCGCAGATCGAGCTGCGGCTATTGGCCGAGATCGCCGGCATCGAGCAATTGCGCAAGGCGTTCCGCGAGGGGCTCGACATTCACGCCATGACGGCGTCGGAAATGTTCGGCGTGCCGGTGAAAAATATGCCGGCCGAGGTGCGCCGCCGGGCCAAGGCGATCAATTTCGGCATCATCTACGGCATCTCGGCTTTCGGGCTTGCCAATCAGCTCGGCATCGAGCGCGAGGAAGCAGGCGCCTATATCAGGAAGTATTTCGAGCGCTTTCCCGGCATTCGCGATTTCATCGAAGAGACCAAGAAAGCTGCCAAGAAGAACGGTTACGTCACGACGCTGTTCGGCCGCAAATGCCACTACCCGGATA